>PKZM01000145.1 GCA_003133065.1 Acetobacteraceae bacterium | reverse complement strand
ATCATCATGACCGACGCGGACGTGGACGGCGCCCACATCGCCAGCCTGCTGATGACCTTCTTCTACCGCGAACTGCCGGATCTGATCCGACAGGGCCGCGTGTTTCTCGCCCAGCCGCCGCTGTATCGGCTGACCCAGGGCGCAAAGTCGGTATATGCGATGACGGACAAGGATCGGGACCGGAAGATAAAATCCGCCTTCAAGCCCGGCAGCAAGGTGGATATCAGCCGTTTCAAGGGGCTTGGCGAAATGCCCCCCGCCACGCTGAAGGAAACCACAATGGACCCGGGCAAGCGGACATTGCTGAAGGTGGTGATCCCCTCCGATGATCGCGCGAACACCTCCACGCTGGTGGAATCGTTGATGGGCCGCAAACCCGAGCTACGTTTCCAATTCATCCAGGAAAACGCGCGCAGTGTTGAAGAACTCGATGTCTAGCTTAGCCCGCCTGCAATGCGGGAACCCGCGCCCTGGCCATTTATCCGACACGCCCGCCCCACCGCGCACCCAAACAGGCAGAAGTTTTTTGGTTCTTTTTTTCAAAAAAGAACGTCTTCCTTGACTTTACCAACCACCGAAGGGATCGATCCCCGCTACCTCGCCCTGGACGAATGGCCCTCGGGCGTTGCCTTGGATGCGCTGCTCGAAGCCCAGCTCTCCGCCGTCGCCGCCGTACGCCCTGCCCTGCCCGCCATCGCCGCGGCCGCCGAAGCGGCCGCCGCCCGCCTGCGCGGCACCGGCCGCCTCATCTATTGCGGCGCCGGCACATCCGGCCGCATCGGCGTGCAGGATGGCGCGGAACTGCCCCCCACCTTCGATTGGCCGCCCCACCGCCTGGGCCTGCTCATCGCCGGGGGCACACAAGCGCTCACCAGCGCCGTCGAAAACGCCGAGGACCGCACGGATCTTGCGGCCGCCGACATGGAAGCGCAGCACGTCACGGCATCCGACGTGGTGATCGGCTTGGCCGCCAGTGGCGCGACGCCTTACGTGCTGGCCTGCCTCGCTTATGCCCGCCAGGCCGGCGCACTCACCATCGGCCTCGCCAACAGCCCCGCCGCCCCTTTGCTCACCGCCGCCGACCACCCGATCCTGGTCGAAACCGGCGCGGAGCCAATCGCCGGCTCAACGCGCCTGAAGGCCGGCACCTCGCAAAAAGTGGTTCTGAACCTTCTCTCCACCCTCATCATGCTACGCCTCGGCCGCGTCTGGCGCGGCCAGATGATCGACATGGTCGCCGCCAACGAAAAACTCCGCCGCCGCGCCGTCCGCATGGTCCGCTCGCTCACCGACTGCTCCGAGGACGCCGCGCGCGACGCGCTTGCCCGCGCGGGTGGCCGCACGAAGTTGGCGATCTTGCTACTCCATGGGCTCACGCCGGACGAAGCAGCCGCGCGGCTTGTCGCAAGTGGCGGGCATTTGGGTACTGCACTGCCATAGCGGCTCCACCACGACACACGGCATCATCCGCCAATATAGAAAGAATGTTCTTTNNTTTTCAAAAAAGAAGACCTTCCCTACTCCCCCGGCTTCCGAAACAACGCCCCTTCCACCGGCACTACCCCCCGCGCCACCGGCGCAAACGCCCGTAAATCCAGCTCGTTACTCACCGTCCGCAGCCGCCCCTCCCCATCCAGATACAGCCTCTGCATCTCCGCCAGATTGAACGGCCGCGAGCCCACACGGCCGAACACCGCAATCTGGTTCCCCGTTTCATCCACCGCGCGATCCCGATCCAACCCCTTGGAAACCGCCAAAGCCGGCGCCGCCGTATCGCGCCACGCGATCAGCTCCGGCACCGGATCAGGGCTGAACCCATAAAATCCAGGCTGCGACGAAGGCGACGTCAACTGCACCACCTTCACCCCCGCCACCCCATCTGCCACATACGCGAACAACGATGCGTTCGTCGTCCCCACAACCACATCGGTTGCATCCTTGATGCGCCCGCCGGCCGTGAACATCTGCGCCAGGCGCGGCGCCCGTGGCCGCTCCACATCGATGATCGCCAGGCCATCCGCGCCATCGGCCACATACGCGAACGTGCGCGCCACATACACATGCCGCGCATCCCGCAGCGGCACCTCCGCCCCCGGTACAATCTGCGGCTGCTGCGGATGCGTCACGTCCACCACACGCAACGCGCTCGCATCCGCCACGAACAGATAGCGGAATTGCAGCGCCGTCGCCCGCGCCTGCTTGATATCGATCACCGAGAGCACATGCGGATGCAGCGGATCGTTCATGTCCAGAACAACAATCCCCACATCCGCCACAATATAGAACACCGTGCCCGCGATCGTGATATGCCGCGCCCCGTTCAGAATCCCGCCGTCATTCCACGTCATCGCCCGATGCAGAAAATTGTTGCGCGGCTCGCCATCCGCCAGTGTATCCACATTCACTGCGATCAGACCCTCATGGCTGTCGGTGATGAACGCGTAATGATACAGAGGATGCATCACCTGCTCCTCATTGTCGCGCATCGCCTGGCCCATATTGCGACCGGGTGCGATCGGCTGGCTCGTCGGCAACGCCACGCATGTCGCATCCATGCTGGAAACATGCGTGTTCTGGCCAAGCGGCGAAACCGGCCCCGTCAAGATCCGATCCGAAATACCCTTGTTCGCGATCGCCGCCACATCATACACACGGAACCCGTCCGATCCCGCCGCCGCAAAGAGATACTCCCCGCGCAACTGCACGCAACGAGTCTCACTCCCCCCATGGTGAAACGCGGTCTGCAACTCCTGCCCCCGCGCCTGATGCGCCCGAAAATAATCCGGATACGCATAGCGGTGCAGATAACTGCCGATCACCGCCTGCGGCTCCTCCCACTCCGTCACTTGCACCGCTTCCACGCCGCTGGCCTCGCCCAGCCACGCGTTATAGCCAATAAAATTCACAAAATCGGTTCCCAGCAACAACAACTGCGCCATGATCGCATTGTTGTCGTCGGCCTTGGAAACATGGCAGTCCTCGCAAGCCTTCGTCTCCACCGTCCGCTCCGTATGCGGATAATGCGGCGCGAAGGCCTGGCTGGAAAACCCGCTGGCCGAAATTGGCGGCTGCTGAATGTACACCCGTTCCCGATTGATATTGGTCGATGATAGCACCAGCGCCGAGGATGACCGGATCGGCGCGATGACATTCCCCTTCGGCGTGGAATTGCGCCCCAGAAAGAACATGTCATCGCGCGCCACCTGCGGATTATACGTGGCGAAATTCCGCGTCTCCCCACCCTCAAAATGCTGCCGCGGTGTCTTCCAGTTCGCCTCGATCGGCAAATGGCAGCCGGAGCAACTCGTGGTCCACGACGTGTGGCAGGTAATGCACATCATCTGGCTGTTCGGATGCGCCAGTCTGCCCGACGCCAGCACCCCCGGCCCCCAGGCCTGCGACCAGCCGTCCGACATCAGCTTCGCCCGCGCCGCACGGGGATTGTAATGCGCGCTCGCCGGATCAACCGAATCCTTCACCAGGCTCACCCGCCACTGCATCCCCGGCGTCACCGCCGATCGCTGGATCAGCTCCCCATCCCGCCACTCGAACCGCAGCGACCCATCCTGGTTGCGCAAGGTGGAAAGATCATGCCCGCCCGGCGGCGCCGCCGGCCCCGATGTGCGCAGCGTCGGCCTTTTATCCACCGTGCCATGGCAATCCACGCATTGTATCTCGATCGCCGCCGAGACCTCGCCGTACAACATCCCGTTGCCATGCATATCCTGCGCGAAATGGCAGTCCACGCATTGCATCCCCTTCTCCATGTGAATGGAAACCAGATGCACCGCCTTGCTAAACTTGTCCGGATCCTGGTGGCTGACGATATCGCCTTTCGCGTCCAGCAGATGCCCCTTACGGTCCTGCTTGTACACCGCGCGGAAATTCCAGCCATGGCCGTGATAATCCGCAAACTGAGTATTATGCAGGCCTGGGTTCAAATCCGCCACCCGCGCCAGAAATTCCACATCCGCCCATTTTCCCCGCGCCGCCGCACCCTCCGGATTGCGTTCATTCACCGCGCGAATTTTCTCCGAAGAGGGATATTGCTGCTGCTTCGGCCACATCGCCGGCGCATCGGACTCATAATCCCACATCGTGTAGCCCATGAAACTGTTCACGAACACGTTGGGCTGGTGCATGTGGCACACCATGCACTGGCTCGTCGGCACCGCCCGCGTAAACACATGCTGCAGCGGATGCCCCGATTCTCCATGCGGTATCGTGGGGTCCACGGAATGGCTCGCGCCGTCATGGCCAAACGCCGCATACGGCCCGGAATGCAACGCATCCCGATCGTTGCTATACACCACATGGCACCCGGCACAGCCGCTGCTGCGGTAATCCCCCGGCTGATCGTTCGTCCCCAAAAACCACATCGTCGGATCATTCAGCCGCGTCTTGGTGATGTTGATCAGCGGCACCGCAATCCGCCCGCCCGTGCCCGGCCCACGGTTGGAGGCGTGAAAATCCGGCCGCCCCGGCTCATCCAGCTTCTGGATCTCGCCCGATGAGTTCGGATTGCCGATGTCGGGAAATTGCGAAAGGATAATCCGCCCGCCCCGCTCAAAAATGCGGAAAACATCCGCCGGCGGCGTCACTTCCCACGGCGGCAGTGCTGTCAGTTGCGGCAACATGCCCTTCTTCATCATCGCCGCATCCGGCATCACCGCACTCGAGATCTTCGCCGCCTGCCCCTTCTCCGTATAGGCCTCGCCCGTGATGTAGTGCTTCTCGGGCAGAATGCCGTTATTATAGGCCGCCCCACCCCACAGCATCGCCCCCGTCGCCATCAAGGATCGTTCGTTTTCCTGCACCTCCGCCTGATGGCACGCGCCGCAGGCATGCCGGTCCACGCGGTAATCCGCGGGATTGAGAAACTGGATAAACGCCGGGCTTTCCTGGTTCAGCGCCGTGTAACTGCGCTCCGGCTTCGCACTCACCGGCCAGTTCCACATCTCCGGATGCCGGGGCTTCACATGCGCCGCATCCATCGCCGCCAGATAAACCGGGTCATACCGCCGGTCCACCGCCGGCGCATGCCCCGCCAGCCCGTCCGTAACCCCCCGGGGCGGCCCAAAGCTCACCCCGGTGCCACCCGGACGCAGCACGGCCGGATCGCCGCCATGGCAATCCGCGCAGCCCAGCACCACCGCCTTGTTGGTATGCATCGTTGCCGCATCCGATGCCGTGTGGCAGGAAATACACCCCACGCTCTGCGCCGCCGCCTGCGCCGGTAGCTCGTTCTTGGGCGCCTCGGCCGCAGTCGCCACCACGGCCCATAAGAGCGCACCCAAAAGAATAAAAGAAAGAGTCTTCTTTTCTGAAGAAAAGAAGCAAAAGACTTTTATCAATTTGCGTCTCATTTCAGTAGGCCAGGATCGTGTTGAGGAGGACGGAGTAGTAGATCTGGTCCTTGCTCTGCGCGGCAAACAGATCCTGAAAGCCGCGGCCGGGAACCAAAAACGCCGCCGAAAGCCGGAAGATGATGTTCTGCGTATCAAACGGCCGCGCCGTGCCCGCGCCGGAAAGATCCCACCCGATATTCCGATGAATGGGAGACTGCTCCCGCAAAATCTCCAAAATTCTCGTATTGTTAAAATTCAAATGATTGGCGTTCAGGCTGAAACGAAGCTCCGGCAACACATCGAAATCAGCCCCAACGCCCAACAATGTCAGACCCGGATTGATGAAATTCGATTGCCCCTCATCCTTGCTGGACCGCAAATCCGGCAACAGCCCATCGGGGTTCACCAAATTGATCCCGCCACCACCGATAAAAGGAATGCCCTGCCGGATCCAGTAGCTGGTATCCGCACCCGCAAACTGCGGATTTTCCAGAATGGAATCAAACCCGGTCTCGCTCTTGTTGCCCGGATGCGCATCTCCGCTGGCATAGAGCGCCGACCCCCGCACCCTGATCCAGTCGAAATCCATCGAAGGCTCGATCGCCCCAAAATACGCCCGTATCTGCGCCGGATGTCCACTCAGTTCGTTCATGCTGTCGTTGCCAACAGCGTAGTAGTAGGACTGCGTCAGATTCAACCGTCCGATATGCCCGTCACCATTCACGCCATAATACGTCACGGCATATTTGTGCGGGTTCTCCAGCCCGAATTCCTCCGGGATGATCTGGAACCCATTCTTGTCGTACTCCGTGGCAACCTCGTGGTTCAAATTCTCCACCACGCTGAACTCCGTCGTGTAGCCAAGCACCGGCAGATCCTGCACGAACAGATTGGCCAGAAAAATGTCGTCGCGCCGCAGCGGTTCGGAAAGATCGTTCAGCCCGCTATCCGTATCCTTGTCGATACGCCGGAAGTAAGCCACATTATAGATGAAGCGGTTGTTGCCACGATCGCCGAATAGCCTAATCCCCAACTGCTCATCCTGAAACAGAAACCCACGGAAATCCGCGTTGAAGGGCTGAATCCCCACCCGTATGGCATCGAAATCATAGCGGGACGACACATCCTGCAGGTGATAATCCACAAACGCTTCCTGCACCCCCACGAACCGCGTGTTCCGTATCCGCCCGGCCGCGGGATTGATGTTCACGATCCCAAGCTCGTCCGTGCTCAACTGTGAATAATTAAACGCCGGCGTCACGCGCAATTCAAAATCCGGCGGCTTGAAGGCGGTATCGCCCTTGATAATCGAAAAACTCGGCAAAAACGTGGTTGATACCAGCTCCTGGGACGGCCGGCCGAACTGACCGCCATTGCTGGGCAGGTTCGTCTCCACCACATCCACCGGAACCGGCACCGCTTTGGGCTCATAAACCCCATCGAATATGAAACTGATGTTGACAAACCAGTCGCCTACCAAGGGCCGGTCGCCCTTGATGGTGCTTTGCCGATAGGGGTTGAACGGATTATCCGGCACGCCCAGGGCATCGATAATCCGGTTCCGATCCGGGATCGGCACGCGCGTGTCGGTGAGAAAACCGGAAAGATCATTCTGGTCCACCGCTTCCGGCGGCGGCAGCACCGCAGGCGGCACGCCGGGCACCTGGAAATCCTGCGCCTTGGCTTGCCCGCAGGCACACGCGAACAGCAGCAAGAGCCTAAGCCCGCGCGTCTCGCCGATGCAGAGGCTCCAGGCGCGCGCTATTTTCCGCTGCACACGTTGTTCTCGCTGTTGTTCAGAAACGGCGCGAACGGACAACTCACATAAACCGGCGCCACCCCGCCGGAGGACAGCAGATTGGCGCGGATCGAGGCCGGCGCATGCCCCACCCCGGTCTTCAACGTCACACCCGCGTTATACAAGCTCAGAAACGCGATCAGATCGTCCTGGTCCACGCCATCGCCCGAAGCGCCGACCCCGCCGATCAGCACCCCATTTCGAAAAATCGGAAACCCGCCCGGAAATATCTGCAATCCATCCGCCAGAACCGGCTTCGGTGCCACCGGGCTGCCGCCCGGCGCGGGCAGCGACGTGCAATAGTCCGGGGCATCCGTGGCCGTTGCACCCGCGATATACGCAAGCCCCGCCACCAGATCGGCGGTCACCAGATCCAACTGCAACCCATCGTCGAACGGCGTACTATACGTGGCCGAAACCCCCAGCGGCCCGTTCGGTGTGCCGCTGATCCCATCGGGATACGTATCGCGTGCCACATTGCCGATCGCGCGCGCGCTCCACGCGTGATCCTGCGAAAACACCGGCGCATGAAAGAAATTCGTCGCCGCCGTCACATATTTGGCCGAGGCCGACACCGAGTCCAGCGTGGCGCCCGCGGAAGCCGTGGATAGCAGCACAGCCGAGCGTGCTTTCTGCAAGGATACGTCAATCCCAAATATCGGCGCATCCGACTTCGAGATAATGCCGAGAATGCGCCCATACGCATCCACAATGCTGATGCTGATCGCCGCGGCCGATCCAGGCGGATTGCGGATCTGCGCCCGCGTGTTCAGGATCAGCGTATACCCCGCGCGCAGGATCGCCAGCACCTCGGCCTGGCTCAGCGCCTCGGGCCCCGCGCCGGCAATCGCCGGATAGCGCGTCTGGCACGCCCCACCCGGACAACTGCCGGTGATCAGCACATCCGGCGGGTTTGCCGCATCGATCAGGCCGCTGGTATCCGGCACCAGGCCGGATGCCGGCGTCTCATAGGCGCTGCCGGCAATAAACCCGTTGCTGGCCGCATAATACCCAGGCACGGTCTTCAAGCCGCCCGGCATCGTGGCGGCCGTCAGCACCCGCCGGCTCCGGGGGGAAACGAGCGCCGCGGCGGCGACATCGGTGTATTTCAGCAGCAGCCCGCCAACTGTGATCGTGCTGGCCAGGATCCCCGCCGGCGGCGAAAACCCTTCCGCACCCGCCAGGGCCAGGCCTTCGTCGATCGAGTGATCGTTCACATGGATGTTCGCATCCAGCCCATACGCGCCCGAAGCCTTCACCCCAACGCCGCCCACCAGTTGCCCGCCCTTGTACAGCGGTATCCCGCCCGGATCGCCCGCCAGACCCAGCGGCGAGCGATGCGGCCCCTGCGTGATCGAAAGCGCATCGCCGGGCACCACGCGCGTCATCAGATCGGCGCACGGCAGCTGGCTGAACTGCACGCCGTACAGCGGCCCGGATGCCGCGTTGGCTGTGCCGGGATCAAAATGGTCCTGGATGATCTGGCTGGCCGTACGCGTGGTGAAGGCATTGCCATACGAGCTGGACAGATAGGCGGCGGTGATCGCCTTGCTGATCGCCACGGCGGAGGCCGGCACCGCCGCCCCGTTCAGCCCCGCTTGATGCCCGTCCGGATTGTTCATGATGGAAACCGGATCCGGCGCGCCCGGCATCTGCCACACCGCCAGCACGCTGCCCACCCGGTCCGTCACCGCAACAGTCGCCGGCTTCTTCATCGTCGCCGCCGCTTCCACCACCCGCGTCACGATCCCCTGCACATCGCTCGCACTCAGCGCCTCACTCGCATGCGCCTGCCCAAGGACCAACCCAAACAAACAGATAAAAGTTTTTTGCTTCTTTTTTTCAAAAAAGAAGGCCCCGCGCAGCGGCTTAAAAAAGAAAGACTCTTCTTTCTTGAAAGAAAGAAGCAAAGAACTTTTATTCATGGGGTTTGCTCCAAAGCGGCAAACGATCGTCGTGAAATACGTGGCATAGAACACAGGTTGAAGATACGCGCTGCGGCGCGCCGCCCTCGCCGGCGTGGCAGGTGCGGCAGGTGGCAATGCCGGGCAGCAGCGCCAGCGGGCCGCCATCGCTGGTCTCGGCCGCATGGCAGGTCCGGCAGGTGCTGGTGGCGTGCGCGGCATGGCTGAAGCGCGCGGCGGGAAAATACCGATCCGGCACCCAAACAGGGGGGATCGTCCACGCCGTCGCGGGCTGCCCCGGCGCCGGCGGCACCACAACGTGGCATTCGCCGCAGGAACTGCGCGCAATGGAGGAAACCATCGCCTGGGCCACCTGCAGCGTTACCTGGTTCTGCCCGGAGGGCGGCGGTAGCGGCCGCGGCACGCCGGGCTTGAAGAAAGGATCGGTCGGCGGATCAACCGCGCTCTCCCCGGCCAAAGCAGCCTGCGCGTAAAATCCGGCAACCCGGCTGCCCACCTCGTCGGGGTGCCCATGCGGCAGCCGCCACTCGGGGTGGTTGGGTTCAAACTGCAGCGTATGGCAGGAAAGGCAGGATGCCTCGAACGACACGCGTTTGAACGAGACACCGCCGGGCTCGGCCGCATGGCACAATCCGCACCCATCCGCCTGCATGCCGGCTTTCACCTTCTCCAATTTCAAATGCGTGGCGTGGGTGAATTTGATATTGCTGTGGTCGACAACATCACTGTCTGGGCCATGCACGCCCGAAAAATCGTAGCGTTTTAACGCGTGCAGCGCGGCATCCTGCACAAGTGCAGGCATAAACTGCGGATGGTCCTGGCCAAAGTCAAGCACATCATGCAACGTCGTTGATGAGGCAAAGGCTTTTATGTTCCCATGGCAGGCAGCGCAGCCGGATTGCCGATCCGCTGTCGCCATCACGGCACCTTTGTGCTCATGGTGGCAGGTTTCGCACCGCATCGCCGATATATCCGCCTTGGGTGCGCGCAGCGGATCGGCATGCTGGCCGGTCTGCACGTGGCAGGTCAGGCAGGCCCGAGACGTTGTCCGGATGAACGGCGTCTGGTGGCAATGCGCGCAATCGGCGCCAAAGCTGGCATGCGCGTTCGACATCACGCCCACGTTCCACAGTCCGGCCACCTTCAGTTGGGCATGGCCCAGCAGCGATGCCGCATCGGCCGCGCCGGCGGCATTTCGGCCGATCCCCGCGCGGCCCGGATGCAGGCCCAGCGGCAGCGCGAAAAACACCAGCAGGATGGCGCACACGGCCAGCAGGCTCCACAGCCGCACATTCGGCAGCCGGCTGTCGAAGCGCGCGAATTCCCGCCGTGCCAGGGCCGCCTCATCCTCGGCGTCCGTGCCCTCCTCAACCACATCCAGCGTGGCGTGGCCGGCCGCACCGGCCGCCGCCAAGGTCAGCTTGAAGGGGCCGATCCAGGTCGCATCCCCCGGCCGCGCCAGCACCGCACGCGCCACCGGCGCGCGCGCCTGGCCCAGCACCGCACCGGGCTGCGCCTCGATCACCACCCCCTGCCCTTCCGCGCGCATGATGGCATGCACGAAGCGCACGTCCGGATGCATCAGCCGCAGCGCACAGGCCTCGCTGCGGCCGATGCGCGGCGCCCGGTCGGCCGCGCCGTCAATCGGCGCACCGGCCGCAGCGCCGGGCTTGTCGAAACGAACGACGATCATTCGTCCCTACCAGTCGTAGAAGACGACGAGCACATGGATGGCCAGCGCCGCCACAAGGGCCACCGTCATCGGCACATGAATGACGCGCCACAGCAGCAGCGTGCGCCGGTAACGCAAATCGGCTGTCAGCCGCTCCACCATGGTCAGATGCTGCGTCAGGCTCTGCGCCAGCGGCAGAATCTCGGCCGGCGTTACATCGCGGCCACGCACCAGTTCGTCCTGCACCTGCGCGATCGCCGCCAGGTTCAGGCGGCGCAGCCTGTCACGCCGGCCCATGACCCTGTCCTTGCCGCCCGGGCTTGTGGTGCGCGCCACCAAGGCCACGATATCGTCGGGGAAAGACAGGGAGAGCGCGCGGCAGCGCACCGCGATCGCGGCCAGTTCCGCCGACATCGTCGCCAGTGTCATCCCCGCGCGATTGCGCGTCATCCGCGCCGGGATGCTCCAGAACGCGGCCGCACCGAAGATCCCGCTGGCCACCACCCCCAGCAGCAGCAGCAGCGCGAGGCTATGCACGTTCCCATGGATGCGGAAGCCGCAATGCAGCAGGGCCACCAGGGCTACGGCCACGCCGAGATACACATGGGCGGAGAGCACCTCGTCCAGCCGCCCCGCCCCGCCGTAACGGCGCCGGCGCAGCCCGAACCAGCCCAGCCACAGCACAAGGCCGAGCCCCACCGTGCCCAGCGTATATCCGGCAAAGCTGCCGCCATTGCGCGGCCCGGCCGGGGGCGCCAGCCAATACAGCCCCACACACCCCACGCAGAGTCCGGCGGCAACCCAGGCATAGTATCCGCCCCGCCATAGCAGGAAAGAGCGGTGGATCGTCGACGTGGAGTTCATCGAGGCAAGCATCAGGAGGCGCGTGCCCCTTCCCGCAGCCAGGTGAGGAAACTTTCGGGATCAAGCCGCGTGGCCGCACCCGTGGGGCACGCCGTCACGCACGCGGGCACGCCACCCGCCGTGCGGCACAGATCGCACTTGACGGCTTTCTTGGCGCTGCCGTCATGATGATCCTCGCGTGTGCGCTTGGGCGGCAGCACGCCGATGCCGGCCATCATGCGCGCCAGCCAGTTGGTGCCAGCATGCGGATCACCGCCCAGTTCGGCCATGCTGATCACGCCATAGGGGCAATCATTCACACAGGCCTTGCAGCCGATGCAGGTGCCGGCATCGATGATCACCTCGCCGGAGGGCATGCGGGAGATGGCGTCCACCGGACAATGGCTCATGCAATGCGGCGTCTCGCAATGGCGGCAGGCCAGTGGCAGCAGAAAGCCTTCGGCGCTGGCGCCCAATTCCCGGCTTACCCGGCTGATGCCACCATGGGTGGCGGCACAGGCAGATTCGCAATTCCCGCAGCCCGTGCAGATTTTCTCGTCGATGATGAAAACATTGGTGGCCTCGCCCACACCTTTGGCCACCAGAAAATCGGTGATCGCCGATATGTTGCGCGGCGGTGTGGCACGCGTCACGTTGGCCAACGTCGCGCGCACGCTGCGCTCCATCTGGCTCTGCACGGCGCTGCTGAAGACGCGCGACATCTCCGGCATCTCCGCCAGAGCCGCGCGCACCGCATCACCCTCGATGCGCACCACTTCGCTGGCAACGGTCGCGCGGATAGTCGCCGCGCGCGTCGCATCCACATCCAGAAAGCCGCGCTCCCCGAACAGGCCGCCCGCGCCCACGAACCCCAGCACGCTCATCCGCCCATTCTCCAGGCGGGAAATGGTGGCCGAGCCGCTGCGCAGAATGTATAGCGCGTCCACCGGATCGCCCTCGGTTATGATCGGCTCCAGCGCCTTGAACTTCTGCAACCGCGCCGCCGCGATCAGCCCGTCCAGCTCGGCAATCTGCCGCCCCGCGCCCAGCGTGGTATGGATCAGCCGGCGCACCGCCACGCGGTCCAGCTCCTGCCCCACCGACTCCACCGAGCTCAGCAGCTTGCGCATGGCGGGAACGGAGATCTCCACCATCACCGTAGGCTCCGCCGCCCACACCGTCGCGGTGCGGCGGCGGCCGGAGCGCAAGCCCAGCTCGCCGACGAACTGGCCCGCCTCCACCCTGGGCCGCAGCTCCGGGCGCTGCGGATCTATCTCCACCGCGGCCGCACCCTCTGCCACATTCCACAGCGAATTCGTATAGTCGCCGCGGCGAAACACCAGATCGCCGGCAGCGAAACGATGCAGATTGCACTCCAGCATCGTGTCGCGAAGCTGCAGCGTGGTCAGCCCGGCCAGCAGCGGCACGGTCCGCCGCACATAGGCCAGCACGTCATTCACGGAGCTGCCGGGGAAGCACTTCTCGAAACGCTGCCGCAGCAAATTCTCATCGGCCGGTGCGCAGGGTTGGCCAGCAATCCGGCACACCACCTCGTGCCCCTGGTTGATCGCCTGCTTGATCAGCGTGTAGCCGCCCAGCGCGCCCACGATGTAAAGGCCGGGGACGTTGGATTCATAGGTTTCGGATAGTTCCGGCACGGCGGCGGGATCGGCGCTGGGAAAGCGTATGCCGCAGTCTTCCACAAAGCGGCGGGGCGGGATGGCGCCCAGGCGGGCAATGATGCGGTCGAACGGCACGCGCTCCTCACCGGTGGGCGTATCCACGAACAGCATGCCGGCCTCGATCCGCGTGGGGCTGGATTCATGCAGCGCCCGGATCTGGCCGCCCCGCACGGCGCGTTCCGCATCGGTCATGTTGCCCGGCTTGGCGCGGGAAAAATCGGCCTGCCGGTTGATGATGGTCACGGTGTTCGCGGCACACAGCGCCAGAGCATTTTCCAGCCCCGCATCGCCGGCGCCCACCACGATGATCCGCAAGCCCTTCAGTTCATCGGGATCCTCCAACTGATAAAACACCTGGGCGGGATCCTCCCCAGGGATACCCAGCCGCCGCAGATTGCCCTGCACGCCTATGCCCAAAACCACCGTCTCGGCCTCTAGGGTCGCGCCATCGCCCAGCGTGATCAAAAAGCCGCCCCCCTGGCGGGCAATCCTCGTGGCTTCGGCATGGTACCGAACGTTCACGCCCTGGCTTTCCGCCGTCGCGGTCCAGCCCCCCAGAATCTCCTCGCGGCTGCCTTCGGCAAACGGAAGGTCGCCCAGCTTGGCCAGGCGCATCGGGTGCGCCATGACCTTCTTGCGCTTCTGATACTTGAAGATCGTGTCGGAGAGATGCCCCGTGCGCTCCAGCAGGATATGGTCCACGCCCAGGCGCGCGGCGGTCACGGCTGCGGAAAGGCCGCCGGGGCCGGAGCCGATGATGGCAAGGCGGACGCGCATCAGGAGGATGTTCTTTTTTGAAAAAAAGAACCAAAAAACTTTCGTTCGTGCGGGTACGCGTCGTGCCGACGGTGTCGGATCGCCGGTGATGGCGAACAGGCAAAAGTTTTTTGGTTCTTTTTTTCAAAAAAGAACATCTTCCTTCCCTTATTCACCGTCAGCCACCGCCGCCCGCTCGACCATCCCTGACGCCGACGCGAACGCGGCCGGATCATATGCATCCTGCGTCCGGGTAGCCGCGTAGCAGGCCTCCAGCGCCGCCCGCATCGCCGCGTATCGACCCGCGGAAACGCCCTGGACCTTCAGCGTATAAATGATCGAGGCGAACGCCATGGTCGCTTGCTCCGCGGCGGCATAATCACTCGCATCGCTGGTCTGGCCAGTTTGCGCCAGCGCAATCATCATCGCCCGCATATCACCCTGGGTGAAATCATGCGCGGCGAGTTCGTCCCCCAACTGGTGGGCTGTAGCCGCGATCCGCAGCGCGATCGGAGCCGGGCGGCCCGCCCCTGCGCTCAGCGCCTGGTGCAGGCTGCGGATATCCGTCTCCAGACTCCGCCCCAACCCAGGCGCCACGCGCGCGGCGATGGCGCGCAACATCACCGCGTTGGCATCGTTGAAATGCGGCAGGCCTGGCGCCAAACCCGTCGAGGCACGCTTCTGCCAGCGCAGTTCGGTGGTGGTGTGATGACAGGACTGGCAATCGAAGAAGACCAATTCGGGGAACACCCCTTCGCCGCCATGCTTCGGATCGGCAATCTCGCCCACCAGGCGCTCCAGCGCCCAGGCCTGACCCACCGCCCATACCTGCACCGCTGGAGAGGCAACCTTGCGCGCCCGGTATTTGTCATCCACCACGAAATGCGCCGGCTCGATCTGCGTATAGGTCTGCAGCTCAAAACTCAGGCGCGGATGGCCGGCCCCCATGATCTTGTGGGTAATGAAGCGCGTCTCGTCGCCTTCATGGCACCCCAGGCAGAGTTTGGCGCGCGCCACGGGGTTTTCGGTGGGATACAGCCCGTCGTTCTGCACAAGTTCCGCATGTTTCACCAGGCCGGAGGCATGTGGCCCCAGCCAGCGCCCGCTACCGCCGTGGCAAACCTCGCACCCCACGCCGTCAGCGAGATGGAACTGCACGCCGCGCTGTGCGGCCGGCACGTTGTCGGCATGGCATTGCAGGCATTCGGGGGCGCGATCGGCCGGTCCGATTCCCAGATTGGCCGCGATCCGCCGGCCGAGATCGCCTTGGAGAACCGTAAAGGCATGGGCATGCTTATCGTAGCGCTGCCAGACCAGATATTCGTTTTGGATAACGGCGGATTTGCTCTTGGTGGTGGATGCGGCACCGTGACAATTCGTGCCTGCGCAACTGCCTACGCCAAGATGCGCGTCGGTATCCGGGGCTTGGGCTAATGCGTGGGTGTGCAGGGCGATCCAGAGCAAGGCCGCGCAGCAGAGAACATGCAAGCCGGGCGCGAGTGATTTGGCCAGACGGCAGACCCGCACGGGCAAGAGAGCCTCCCTGTCATCAAGTTTCCCGTCGATTGCTCGGTCAGATTGCCCCCTCACAGCTAGCCCGGCTCGCGGTCATGTGTCCAGCGGATCGATCCAGCTTCGCGCGGAATGCACACGTTACGGCCGCGTCGTGAGTGCCGGCGCCGCCGGCTTTGCCGAAAGTGCCGTGATCTCATCCTGCAACTGATCGGCCAGCGCCGGCGGCGTATCGGCCGGCTCCCCACCACCGAGAACCCGCAACTCATCAAGCACAAGCTGGCGCCATTCCGCCTGCGGGGGGGCATCGGCGGCAAGCGCGCGCAACGCATCGATGGCCTGTGGGGCATGGCCATCCTGGGCCAGCGCCAGTGCCCTATAGAAGCGGGACCGCGGATCCTCGGGCGCGTGGGCGAACTCGGCAAGCGCCTGGCGGGTGACGGTGCCGTGGGCCCGCAGGGTCAGCACCTCGCCCATCTGCGCATGCAGGCCGGCATCGTCCGGCCGCAAAGCCATGGCATGGGAGAAGGCGTCCTGCGCCTCTGCCCAGCGCTGCTCGGCGCCCAGGGTGCGGCCCAGCAGCACCCAGTTGCCGGCATCGCCCGGTGCAGCCGCCAAGGTCTGGCGCAGCGCACCGACCATGCGGTCGATCTGACCCGAATCCTGGGCATGCGGAGGCGGCGGCGCGGTCTCGTGGACGGCAAATGCGGTACCCAGCACGGCCGCCAGCAAGGCAAAGCCAAGGACTTCTTTTTTGAAAAAAAGAGGCAAAAAACTTTTATCCCTTCGGCCTTGCCTATGATCCGACACAGTCGGCATTGCCCGCACCTCAATAAACAAAAGTTTTTTGGTTCTTTTTTTCAAAAAAGAACTACTTTCTTCTCTTACGCGATAGTCTTGCCCATAGCCGCGCCCATCGCGTAAGAGACGACGTGCGCGTTCGCCGGCGGTACGGCGTTCGCCAGGCGCTCCAAATTGGCGCCCAGGGGTGCCGAGATCCAGTGCAGGACGACGAACCAGAGCGGAAACTGGCGGCCATTCTGGTCGCCGATGTCGTTGGCTTCTCCCGGATGCTGGGGGAAGATGAATCCGGCACGCTCGCGGTGATGGAACTCGCTCGCCGCGAGGTGATCCGCCCCAGCATGGAGCTTTTCCGCGGCCGCATCTTCAAGGAAATGGGCGACGGCATCCTGGCGGAGTTCCCCAGCGCCGTCCTGGCCCTGCGGGCGGCGATCAGCATCCAGGAGAAGATCCCCGGGCTGAACACCGGGCGGGCGCCGAACAAGACCATCGCCTTTCGCATCGGCGTGCATCAGGGCGAGGTTCTGGTGCAGGGCGAGGATTTGATGGGCGACGGGGTGAACGTGGCGGCGCGGCTGGAGCCGCTGGCGCTGTCCGGCGGCATCTGCGTCTCCCACCGGGTGCGCGAGGATGCCGCAGGCAAGCTGCATCTGGACTTCACCGACATGGGCGAGCGGATGCTGAAGAACATCGCCCACCCCGTCCGGGTGTACCAGGTGAATATGCTCGGCCAGCCGGTCCCCGGCGACTCGACCGTCAGCAACGGGCCGGGCCTGAATGATGGCATTATCCACCATCTCGATATGCCGCCGGTTGCCGGCCTGCAGGCGTCGGTTCAGCTCGGCATCAAGCCGCTGACGATCGGACGCCTGGCGCCGCCGAGCGATCTCGTGCTGCCTGGCAAGGAGGTTTCGCGCCAGCATTGCCGGTTCGAGGTCTCGGCGGACGGCGTGACCGTGACCGATCTGAACTCCACCAACGGCACCTATGTGGACGATCATCGTATTGAGGCGCCGACGCGCCTGGCGCCGGGGGCGCGGCTGCGGATCGGCAGCCACATGATTGAATACCGGCGCGAGATGGCCGAGGATTCGGAGAGTACGATCGTTCGCGCGCCGCCCGGCAGGGAGGCGGCGCCAAACTAAGAAAGAAAGCAGTTCTTTTTTGAAAAAAAGAACCAAAAAACTTTTGTTTGTTCAGCACCGCGGCGTGGCTCGCGAATCGGGTCGCCGGGACGGCTGACAGGCAAAAGGGTTTTGGTTCTTTTTTTATGAAAGAACGCCTAAGCCCCTATGTTAACAATCCGTACCCGCCGATTACGCGGCTCCGGCGTCTGGTCCGGCGTCGGCACCAACAGCTTTTCAGAACCGTAGCCCACGGGCTGCAGCCGGCTTGGGCTGATATCAAAATGGTGTTCCAGGAATTCGGCTACCGCCTCGGCACGGCGTTCGGACAGAGTCTTGTTCGCATCGGGCGCCCCCACCGTATCCGTGTGGCCTTCGACGCGAAACCGGAACGACGCGAGCGTCTTGCTGGTCAGGGCATGACCGAGCGAATCCAGTGTCTTGGTGGCGGTCGGCGAGAGCACGGCGGACCCGGTTTCGAAATCCACCACCAGTTTCACGGACGGCTCCTCAGCCGGGGCGGACGGCGAAGCGGCCGGCACCTTGGTGGTGACCGTCTTGCCATCAGGCCCCACCACCGTCACCGGGCGGATCCCGCGCGTCGGTCCCGTCAGTTGCTTGGCGCTCGGCTTGAGGCCGTTGATGATGTCGTCCGCCGACGGGGATTGCGCCAGCGCGGGCAGCGCCGCGATGCAGAATGACGCCACGAGAACCGATAAACGCATCGTAAGCCTCCATGCCGGACATAAACACTTGTCCCATCATTACGGCGGTATTAGCCAACCGGATGCTGGCCACGCAATAATATATCTGGTGGGCTGGCCAATCACCGCGGCCCGATGCCTCGCCAGGCTTGCTTGACGCCCGCCCCTTCTTCCCCGTTTCATCATCACGGCACCGCTTCCATTCAAGCCGCGTCCATCATCGAGGCCTCCCCATGTCATTCCGCGTCTGGGCGCTGACCCACGCCGGCACCGTGCGCAAACATAACGAGGACACACTCGTCAGCCGGCCGGAGATCGGCATGTGGGCGGTGGCAGACGGTGCGGGGGGCCACGAATCCGGCGAACTGGCATCCGGCATGCTGGCCGAATCCCTTGGCGCCATTGCCGCATCGGCACCCCTGGCCGGTCTGGAGGCCACGCTGCGGGAGCGTGTATCGGCGGTGCATCTGGGATTGCAGGCGGAAGCCGCCAAGCGCGGTCATGGCGGCCTGATCGCCTCCACGATCGTTATCCTCACCCTGCGGGATGGGCACTACACCTGCCTTTGGGCCGGCGATTCGCGGCTCTATGTGCTGCGCGCCGGCACGCTCACCCAAATCAGCCGCGACCACAGCCTGGTGCAGGAGCTGGTGGATTCGGGCGCCATCCCGGCCGATCAGGCGGAGAGCCACCCGCAGTCCAACGTCATCACCCGTGCCGTCGGCAGCCTCGATGCGGCGATCGAGCTGGAGAGCACCTCCGGCGCGGTGCAGGGGGGGGATCGTTTCCTGCTGTGCAGCGACGGACTTTCGAAATGCCTGCCCGCGTCATTGATGGGGCGGCTGATGTGCGAGGAGTCCGGTGACGGCCCGGCCTGGGCGCTGGTGGCGGCGGCCCTGGAACATGGGGCGCGCGACAACGTCACCGCCGTGGTGGTGCAGCCCGATGGCACCGGAGCCGCGGACACATGAGCGGGATCACCGGCACGGCCCAAGGCAAGCTCGGCAAATACGATCTGCGCGGCACGCTGGGCCGTGGCGCAATGGGCACCGTGTACGACGGCTGGGACCCGGTGATCGCGCGCCGGGTGGCGATCAAGACCGTGCGTCTCTCCGATGACGACGACGAGGAGACCACCGAAGGCATCGCCCGCTTCAAACGCGAGGCCCAGGCCGCGGGGCGGTTGTCCCACCCTAATATCGTGGGCGTCTATGATTACGGCGAGACCGGCGACCTCGCCTATATCGTGATGGAGTTCGTCGAGGGCCGGTCGTTGAAGGCGCTGATCGACCAGCAGCGGCGGCTGGAGCCGTTGCAGGCGGCCGAGATCATGACGCAGGTGCTGGGCGGACTGGCCTACAGCCATGCGCGCGGGGTGATCCACCGCGACATCAAACCGGCCAACATCATGCTGACCACCGAGAACCAGGTGAAGATCGCCGATTTCGGCATCGCCCGGATCGAGAGCAGCAACATGACCTCGGTGGGCACGGTGATGGGCACGCCGGCCTATATGCCGCCGGAACAGTTTCTCGGCGAGCCGGTGGATGCGCGCAGCGACATCTATGCGGCCGGCGTGATGCTGTACCACCTGCTGACCGGCGAGCGGCCCTACGAGGGCAATATGGCCTCCATCACGCACCGCAAGCTGAGTGCGGACCCGCCGCCCGCACCGTCGGCCCGCGGCGTGCCCGCGGCCTTCGATCCGGTGGTGGCGCGTGCGATGGCGCGCCAGCCCGCGGACCGTTTCGCCGACGCACGCAGCTTTTCCGAGGCTATCCGCACGGCGCTGATCACCCCACCCGAGGCGGAGACCGCGGACGAGCAGGACGATGTGACGATTGTCCTCTCCAAGTCCCCTAGTATGCCACCGGCCGCCGACGACGACGCGACCATCGTCAGCGCAGCCGCGCCGGCAGCCGCAGCACCTTCCATGCCGGCCTCCAGCCCGGCGCCGCGGCCCGCGACTTCCGGCCCGAAGCTGGCCGTGCTCGGCGGTGCCGCGGTGATTTTGCTCGGCGGGGCGGCGGCCGCGGTCTTTCTGATGCGGCCGGACCATCCCCCCCCTGCCCCGGCGCCTGTTCATACGGCCATCTCCACGCCAACGCCGGCGGCCGTCACGCCGCAGCCCAAGCCGGCCGCGCCGCACATGACGTTAATGAACAGCCGCGCACTGGTGGCCGCTTCCCTGCCCCTGCTGAGTTGCTCAACCCTCGCTCTCGCGCCTGAGTCAGCGGACGCCACGGATCTCGCGCTCACCGGTCTGATAGGGACCGGCGAACCAGAGCGGGCCGCCCGCGGTGCCATCTCGGCATTGCCCGGCGGCCAAATGGTGCGCTGGAACAACGAGGTGGTGCCGGACCTGTACTGCGCGGCCCTCACCGCTATCGGCCAGGCCGACGCCACGACCAAGCTCGGCCTGACGCTGAACGGGGTTGCCGACAAGACCGTGCTGGAAGACAGCACGCCGATCGTGCCGCGCCTGGTGCTGCCGGATTTCCCCTCCTGGCTCACCGTGGCCTACCTCTCCAATGATGGCACCTGGCAGCCGCTCTATCCCGAGCTCGGCCAGACGCCGCGGCTGCACAAGGCCGCCCAGGTACTGACGCTGACGACCTTGGGCAAGAACGGCGTCGGGCCGCCCTATGGGCGCGACATGGTCATCGCAATCGCGAGCAGCGAGCGGATTACCGTGCCTGCGCAGGACCAGACCATGGCGAGCTATCTGGGGTCGCTTCTCTCCGCCGTGCGTGCGGAAAAGGCGCATGGCGCGCGGATTGCCGCATCCGCGATCATCGTGGATACGCGAGCGAAATCGAGCCCATAGAAAAAAGTCTTCTTTTCTGAAGAAAATAAGCAAAAGACTCTTGACTGTGCTGTCGCAGAGGCGCCGGCAGGGGTACGCAAGTGTCAAAAGTTTTTTGGTTCTTTTTTTCAAAAAAGAACAGTCTTACTTGCCCTCGGTCATCCGATCCCGCAGCCACGAAGCCGGCATACCGGCGATGAAAATTTGCCTCAGCCCCGCGACCACCGGCGCCGACAGCCCGACAGCCGCAGGGGTGAAGAAGCGCGGGTCGGCGGTGAATACCAGATAGGCCACCGCTTCGTTGCGCATCAGGTCATCGATCCCGGTGTCGTAGCCCTCGCCGCCCAGATATCGCCGGAACTGCCCCCGCTGCTGATCTGTCAAGACGGTGTCCCAGAATTGGCCGACATAGGCGGCGTAAGCGGGGTCCGTGAAATAGACGCCATGGGAAATCTCGTGGCGCAGGATGGTCGATCGTGCCGCCAGATCCAGCAGGGGCGAATCGCCACCCGCCGGCAGGCTGATCAGTGCGCCGGCCGCGCCCGGCACCAGCAGGCGCTCCCGCCGCAGTACCGCCTCCAGCGCCGCCTCCTCAGGATGCAGGGCAACGCCGTCGCGCCTGGCGGCGGCGAAGAAGCGCTGCAGCTCGGCGGCGCTGTAATCATGGCCGTAATAATAGGTTTCCATCGTGACATGGCTGGCGGCCATGGCCAGCGCCAGCCCGGAATCGTCCAGCACGCGATCATGCGGCTGGCCCGCCTGTTCGACGAAGGCCCCCACACGATTCAGCGTCAGCCCCTGGGACAGCAGCGAAGGAAACACCATCACCAGCACGAGCGGCGCCGGCTTCAGCCGGAACAGCAGCGGCACGGTGGCGCGGGCCGCAAGCAATTGCGGCTCGTCGGCCCATGGTATGTCGGGCGAGGCCGACTCTGCCATGACGGACGCCACGGGTGCGGCGTCCTGCGCCTGCCCGAGGCCCTGGGGCACCACGCACATGGCCAGTATCGCGGCCAGGATGAGCGATTGGCTTGCCGGCCAGCGCCAGCGCTTGCCGGTGGCAGCATGCACGGCGCCGTCGGGAGAGGGAGGCACGGAGCAGTCATCACAATTTTTGCCTACCATTGTCCCCCAGCTTGGCGCCCGAAACGATTGCGGCGCATAAAATACTCATTAAAATAGAAGCTCAGCAGAGTCGGCGGCGTAGAATTTGAAACGAGCCCGTTGCAACACCGGCCCGGCCGTTCGGAGCAGGCCGGGATTCGTTTCGATCTATGCCACGGCGGTATGCATCCCCGCCATGGCGTTCGCGCAACCCGTGCCAAATCCCGGCTCGCCTCTGCCGGGCATCCTGCAGCCGACCGCGCCGTCGGTCGCGCCCCCTTTACCCCCGCCCCCGCCTGTGGCGGCCACGCCGGTCAATCCCGATGTCACCGTCGCGGTGCAGGATGTCTCGGTCGAGGATGCCACCGCCTACCCCGCCGCCGCGCTGCTGGCCCTGGCCAGCGGGCTTACCGGCCGATCCGTGCAAGCGGCGCGCATCGAGGCGGCCCGTGTGGCCATCCTGAACCGGTACCGGGCGGACGGCTTCGTCTACACCACCGTGGATGCCCGCATCCATGCCGGCCATCTGCGCTTCATCGTCACCGAAGGGCATATCGTGGACATCAAGCTGGAGGGCCATATCGGGCCGGCCGGCACCCAGGTGCTGCGCTTTCTGCGGCATCTGACCACGATCCGCCCGATCGATACCAAGAGCCTGGAACGCTGGCTGCTGCTGGCCGGCGACGTGCCGGGCGTCACCGTTACCGCCGTGCTCAATCCTTCCGCCGAGGATCCAGGCGCGCTCACCCTGGTGGCCCAGCTGTCCCGGCGCGCGGTCACCGGCCAGGTCAGCGCGGATAACCGCGGCTTCGGCCAGACCGGCCCCGAGGAAGGTCTGCTCTTGATCGATTTGAACAGCTTTACATCGCTTGGCGAGCGAACCGAGTTCTCCATCTTCCATACCTCCAACGATACGGAAACTTTCGGCCAGGCCTCGGAGGAGTTCTTCATCGGCGGCAGCGGGCTGCGCCTGAAACTCTACGGCGGCGCCGGCGACACCACACCCTCGGGGAGCCTGCGCGCGATCGGGTATAACGGTTTTACCCGCGTGTTCGGGGCACAGTTTTCCTATCCCTGGATACGCTCGCGCCAGCAAACGCTCAATCTCACCGCGGCCTTCGACGGCGTGGAGAGCCATGTTCAGACCAGCACAGGCCTGTTCGGCTCCGCCCATACCAGCTTCGACAGCCTGCGCGTGCTCGGCATCGGCGCCGATTATTCCGGGCTCGACGTGTTCGCCGGGGCGGCCCGCCCGGCGACGGATCTGGCGAGCCTGCATCTCTCCCAGGGCCTCACCACGCTCGGCGCCAGCCCGAACGGCGATCCCAGTGCCTCTGTGCTGGGCGAGAAAATCAATTTCACCCGCCTCACCGGCGAAGCGGACCGCACCCAATCCCTGTTCGCACCCTATCAGGGCGGCAATCTGGCGCTCAAGCTTGGTGCCACCGGCCAGTACAGTCCTGATGTGCTGCCATCGGCGGAAAAATTCTACCTCGGCGGCCCACATTTCGGCCGCGGTTTCTATTACGGCCAGGTGACGGGCGACAGCGCACTGGAAACCACGCTGGAGCCGCTGCTCGATACGGTGGTGCCGGCGCCGAAATTCGTCTCGCTACCGCTGGCCGCCCAGTTCTACGGGTTTTACGACTGGGGCGAGACGTGGCAGTCTACCGCGCTGGAGCAGAACCATGTGATACGGTCGCTCGGCGCGGGCGTAAGGTTCTTCGCCGGGAACAGAGTTGAGGTTGACCTTGAGGGGGCTGATCGGCTGACGCGCTCGCCGAACGGAGCGCCGCCGGAGGTTTCGCGACTGAAATCGGCGATTTTCTATTGGCAGATTCTCGGACATTTTTAAGGAAGGCGTTCTTTTTTGAAAAAAAGAACCAAAAAACTTTTGTCCCTTTGCGCACGCTGCCGGCACAGTCCGCGACAGCACGGCAAAAGTTTTTTGCTTCTTTTTTTCAAAAAAGAAGACTTTTCTTTCTTTGCAATGACAGCATGACCCGCCGCCTGGCCCTGCTGCACGGCACCGCGCTCGCGGTTCTGGCAACACCCGCCGTGGCGCAGATCGCGCCCAGCGCCCGGCCGACCGGCGGGGCGGTGGTGGGCGGCCAGGCCGGGATCACCCAGTCCGGCAACACCACCACCATCAACCAGCAGAGCCAGTCCGCGGCGCTGACCTGGCAGAGTTTCAATGTCGGCAGCGCGCAGACGGTCAATTTCAAGCAGCCCGACAGTTCGGCCATCGCGCTGAACACGGTGGTCGGCCCGGACCCATCGGAGATCGCCGGGCACATCACCGCCAACGGCCAGATCGTGATCGTCAACCAGGCCGGCGTGGTGTTCGACCACGGCGCGCAGGTGGATACGGCGGGGCTGGTCGTTTCGGCCGCCGGCATCACCACGCAGAATTTCATGGCTGGCCGCATGGTGTTCAACCAGGCGGCGCATGCGGGCGCCAAAATCGTCAATAACGGCACGCTGACGATACGGCAGGCGGGGCTGGCGGCACTGGTCGCGCCGCAAGTGGCCAATGCCGGGCTGATCCAGGCCCGGCTGGGCCGGGTGATCCTGGGTGGCGCGGCCGCCTACACCCTGGATCTGTATGGTGACGGTCTGCTGGCCCTGAACGTGACGAACCAGGTGACCGCCGTGACGATCGGCAATCGGAGCGTTGCCGCGCTGGTGACCAATGAAGGCGTGATTCTGGCCGATGGCGGNNATCCTGGTACAAGGCATCGGCGGATCGGTGCAGATCGACGGCGGCGTCGCCGCCACCGGGCTGACGGCCGGCACCACGGGCGGCCAGGTGGTGGCGAACGCGACGGGAACCGTCACGCTCGCCGCGACCGCGAACATCGATGCCTCGGGCGATGCCGGCGGCGGGCTGATTGCCATCGGCACCACGGCCGCGCGCGCGGCCGGCGGACCGCACACCGCTTCCACCCTCACAGCCCGATCCGTGCACGTGGCGTCCGGCGCCCATATCAGCGCCAACGCGCAGCATCGCGGCAATGGCGGCCATGTCACGCTGCTATCCTCCGGCGACACCTCCATGTCCGGCGCGATCTCCGTGCTCGGCGGCGCGCTTGCCGGCAATGGCGGCACAGTGGAGATTTCCGGCGCCACTGTCGGCCTGGCCGGCCTGGTTAACGCGACCGCCCCGGCCGGGCATCGCGGCGGGCTGCTGATCGATCCCGGCAATGTGTATGTCGCCGATGGCCCGGTCTCCAATCTGGGCACCAACACCCAATTCACCCCGGCGGCGCTGGAGGCGCAAAACGCCAATGTGACGCTCAGCGCCACCGGCAACGTGGACTTCCTCTACACCGCAGGCGGCACCAACAGCCTGGCACTGGGCGCGAACAATCTCAGCGTCACCGCCGGCACCGGCATCGACATCGACCGCGGCTTCTCGATCAGCGCCGGCACGGTTTCGATGACAGCGGCCAGCGGGGCGCTCACTTTCGGCACCAGCGACGGCGTCGCACTCGGCCTGGGTGCCGCCGGCACCGCCGCTCCCGCGCTGTCGGCCGCCAGCATCGCGCTTTCGGCGGCCAGCATCACCCTGGGGCCTGTTACCGCCACAGGCGCCCTCTCCCTGGCCGCGACCGGCGGCGACATCGTGCAGAGCGCCGGCACCAGCCTGACCGCAGGCACGCTGTCTGGCAGCGCCTCGGGCGCCGCTCTGCTGGGCAGTGCCAGCAACGATATCGGCACGGTGGTGAGCTTCACCACCGGCGGCAGCCTGGTGATCGCGTCGGTGGCGCCGACGCTGACGGTTGGCGGCAACCTCACCGCTGGCACCCAGAACGCACCGGCAAGCGTGGATCTGGACAGTGTGGGTTTCACGGTCAGCGCCGGCAGCACGATCTCGGCGCCGTCCGGCACCATCGCCATCACGCTCGGCGGCAACATCGATCTCGCCGGCCAATTGACGACCGGCAGCACCACCGCCGGCGTCATCGGTTTCACCACCAGCGGTTTCGGTGGCGTTCTCCCCTTCGACGGCACCGCTGGCCATTTCACCACCGGCGAACTGGCGCTCGGCAGCCTGAACGGCTTTACGGAATCCGGCGGCCTGGCGACGCTGGCGCTGGAATCCAATCTCGATCTCACGGGCCATGCCTCAACGCTGGGCCTGTTCACCGGCCCGTCCGGCGTCCTTCTCGCCTCCAGCGGCATCACGGTTTCTACCCTGGTCGGCAGCGCCGGCACGGCCACCGTCACCGGCTCCAACGCGATTGGCACGCTGGGCAATTTCCTCGCCAGCAGCCTCACTTTTTCCGAACCGGGCAATCTCGCTGTCACCGGCAGCGTGGGCGACGGCACGCTGGTGTCGATCACCGCCCAGGGTGGCAACACCGGGCTGGACATCACCGGCTCGATCTCGGCCACCAACGTCACGCTGGATAGCCCTTACATACCCATCTCCGGCAGCATCAACGCTCCGGGAACGCTCACGCTGATCAGCCCCGGCTCGGGCGTCTTCGGTACCGGCGTGGTGGATACCGGGCTGCTGAACGGCACGGTCGCGTTTGCGTCCCTTACCGGCAACAACAGCATCGCCGCCATCGGCTCGCTCACGGCAACCGGCGGCGTGGCGATCAACGACATAGAACCCCTCACGGTCGGCACGCTCAGCGCCGGGTTGGCCACGCTCGATGCCACCAGCCTGACCATCGATGGGCCACTCACCATCAGCAATGGCCTCACGCTCGTGGCCACCAGCGGCTCGATCACCGGCTCCGGCGCCGTCTCGGCCGGCACGCTGTCGCTGACAGCGCCAGGCAGCGCGGTGCTCACGGGCAATGCCACCGTCAGCGTATTGGGCACATCCGCTGTTGGTGGCTCGCTCAGCCTGACCGACACTGGGGATCTGACGATTCAGGGGACCGTTACGGCCGGCAGTGCCGCGTCCCCCACCGCGCTCACGAACATCAGTTCCGCGTCCCCCGCCACGATCACGCTCAGCCAGGGCAATTTCGGCGTCGCCGCCGGCGGCCTGCTCTCGGCACCCGGCGGTACCATCGCGCTCACGCTCGCGGGCACGCTGTCGGTTCTGGGCACCATCAGCACCGGCAGTACCGGCGTCATCGGGCTGAACAATGTCGGCACACTCTATCTCGCAGGCCCCGGTGGCGGTTTCGTCACCGGCGAGCTGGCGCTGGGCAGTTTCGATGGCGTCCACCCCTCCGGCCTCGTCACCGCCATCGATCTGGACGGCGCCATCGATCTGCAAGGCGTTGCCGGCACGCTGGGCCTGTTCACCACTGCCGGCGGGACCATCACCTCCACCTCTGGCATCACCGCCGCCACGCTGATCGGCAGCACCGGCACCGCCACCTTCAGCGGCAGCAACGCGATCACCTCGATCGGCGACTTCGCCGTCCAGAACCTGACGCTGTCGCAAACCGGCGCGCTCGCCATCGACGGCCATGTGGGCGGCGGCACGCTGGCC
The DNA here is from genome assembly GCA_003133065.1 of Acetobacteraceae bacterium. Taxonomy (GTDB): domain Bacteria; phylum Pseudomonadota; class Alphaproteobacteria; order Acetobacterales; family Acetobacteraceae; genus BOG-908. The sequence continues at coordinate 18,281 of PKZM01000145.1, read as the reverse complement.
GCAATCACCGCTGGCGCGCTCACCATCGGTGGCACGCTGACCGCGTCCAGCACCACGCTGACCGCCGCCAGCATCAGCATCCCCGGTAGCGTGATCGCCAGCACCGGCCTGTCCATGTTCACCACACAGGACGGGGCCGCGGCTTCCGGCACGATCAGCACGCCATCGCTGACCGGCGGCATCGAGGGCAATGCCACCTTCACCGGCAGCAACAGCATCGGCACGCTCAGCGACTTCACCGCCGCCGGCAACCTGACGCTCACCAATGGCCAGGCGCTCTCCATCGGCGCCGGCGTGGCCGGGCAGCAGATAACCATCACCGCCCCCTCGATCAGCCTGCCCGGCACGCTGACTGCCACGTCCGGCGTGGCGCTGACGGCCAACGACGGATCGATCACCGGACCGGGCACGATCAGCGCGCCCACGCTCACGCTGGATGCCACCGGCGCGGTCTCGCTGCCGGGCGGATCAACCGTCACCACGCTCGGCAATTCCACCATCGGCGGCAATGTCACGTTCTCCGACACGGGCACCCTCACGATTGCCGGCACCGTTATCGCCGGCAGCACAGCCACGCCGGCGACCGTGGATTTCTCGGTGGGTGGGGTGGTGGTGAACAGCGGCGCCCTGCTCTCGGCACCATCCGGCACGATAGGCGTGCTGCTGGGCGGCGGCATCTCGGTGTACGGCACGATCAGCACCGGCAGCACCGGGGTGATCGGGCTCGCCAACAACGGCACTGGCTCTTACTTCATCGATACCTCAGTCTTCGTCACCGGCGAATTGGCTCTCGGCAGTCTCGACGGCGTTACCGCCTATGCGGGCCAGACCGCGCTCAATCTGAACGGGGGGATTGACCTCACCAGTTCCGTCGGCACGCTCGGCTTGTTCACCTCCGCCTCCGGCAGCGTGGCCGCAACCGGCGGCATCACCGCCCAGGTGCTGGCTGGCAATGTCGGCACCTTCGCCCTCAGCAACACCGGCAGCATCGGCGCGTTCGGCAATTTCACCGCCGCCTCGCTCAGCTACAGCCAGGCCGGCAACGTGGTGGTGAACGGCGACCTCGGCGGCAGCGCAACCTCGCTCACCAGCACCGGCGGGTCTGTGGCCATCAACGGCCAGATCGCCAGCGGTATCGCAACACTGAATGCCGCCACCGCGATTGTCATTCCCGGCAGCGTGGCCGGAACAACCAGCGTGGCGCTGGCCAGCCAGGGCACCATCAGTGAAACCGGCACGCTGAGCACGCCATCGCTCAGCGTGAGCGCGGCCGGGCTGGTGACGCTGGCCGGCAGCAACAGCATCGCCACGCTGACGGCCGCCGCGGCGAACGGCTTCACCCTCTATGATTCACCCGACCTCACGGTCGCCGGTACGCTGGCTGGCGGCGCTGCCGTGACCATTGCCGATGCCGGCACCCTGACGCTGGGCGGCAGCATCAGCGCCACCAGCGCCACCTTCGATGCCGCCGCCATCACCATCGGCGGCGCCATCACGGCACCGGGCACCCTGGCGTTGAACGGCACGATCGCCGGCGTGTCGGAAACCGGCGGCACGCTCACGGCCGGGCTGCTCACCGGCACCAGTGCCGGCGGCACACTGGACGGCACCAACGCTATCGGCACGCTCGGCGATATCAGTATTACCGGGGGCGGCATCCTCTCACTGGCCGACCAGATCCCGCTGACGGTCTCCGGCAATGTGACCTCCGCCCTACTCAACCTCTCGGCGCCGTCGATCCTGGTTTCGGGCGCAATCACCACCAGCAGCACCGCGCTCACCGCAACCTCCGGAGCCATCAGCGGCAGCGGCAGCATCGTCACGGACTCGCTCACGGGCAGTGCCACGGGCAGCTTCGCGCTGACCGGCAGCAACCATATCGCCACGTTGGGCGGCATCACCGCCGACGGAATCAGCCTGAGCGCCACCGGCGCCTTGCTGGTCAGCGGCCAGGTGAATGGCCAGTCCGCCGTGGCGATCACGACCACCGGCACGCTGAGCAGCGCGGGCAGCAGCAGCATCACCGGCAGCGCGGTCACTCTGGCCGGCGGCGCGCTGGCGCTGGGCGGCACGATTGATGCCACGCAATCCACCAGCCTTGCCGCCGCCTCCGGCAACATCAACCAGACGGGGACATTGACCACTGGCGTGCTCTCGGCGACCGCGACCGGCACCGTGGATCTCGCCTTCGATTCCATCGCCCAGCTCGCCAGCTCCAGCGCCGGCGGCAGTTTCAGTGTACAGGATTTTTCCGCCCTGGAGGTGACCGGCACCGTCACCGCCGGCAGCACCGCAGCCCCGGCCCCGCTCACCGTTGTCGCCAATGGCCTCACCATCGACAGCGGGTCAGCGCTCTCCGCGCCCGGGGGCAGCATCCTGCTGCGCAGCAACACGATCGATCTGGCCGGCGTTGCCAGCACCGGCACCGCCGGGCTGATCGGCTTGGCCAGTGATGGCGGCAGCACCCTGGCTATCGCGACGAGCGGCACCTTCACGACCGGCGAACTTTCGGTCGGCAGTCTCAACGGCAGCGCGCTGACGGGCAATATTCAGGAAATCGATCTGGCCGGCACACTGGCGCTCGCCGGCACCACCGGCACGCTGGGGCTGTTCACCAGCCCGGGCGGCTCGCTGGTCAGCGCCGTCGCCCTATCCGCAGCCATCACCGCCGGCACCCTGATCGGCAGCGTGGGATCGCTGAGCCTCACCGGATCGAGCAGCATCCTCGATATCGGCGCTTTCTCCGCCAGCAGTTTCACCTACAGCCAGGCCAACGACCTTGCCATCACAGGCCCGGTCACGGGCACGGCGCTGGTTGACATCAGTACTGCCGGATCGTTGACGGTAGGCGGCCAGGTCAGCGCGCCGTCCACGGCGCTTGCCGCCGGCACCGGCATCACCATCACCGGCGGCGTCACCGGCACGGGCACGCTCGGCCTTTCCGCCAGCGGTGCGGCCAGCACCATCCGCGAGCAGGGCGCGGGCAGCCTGACCGCGGGGCTGTTGAGCGTGAGCGCGGGCACGGTGGCGCTGGGCGGTAGCGGCAACCTCATCACCAGCCTGGCCAGCATCAGCGCCCCAGGCGGCCTGACGCTGGTTGATGCCACCGCCGGCTTGACCGTCAGCCAGCCGATCACCAGCCAGGCGATCGATCTCTCCGATGCCGGAATCCTCACCGTCACCGGTGCGCTGAGCGCGCCGGCGATCAGCCTGCAAGGCGGCAGCGTGATCGCCTCGGGTGGGCTCGATACCGGCACCGCGGGAAGCCTGATCGTCACCGGCCCGATGGCGGCGTCCAGCATAGGATCCGGACCTGCGGGCAATGTGAGCATCACCGGCACCAACAGCATCGGCACGCTGAGCGTGCAGTCGGACGGCAGCGTATCGATCGGCGGCAGCTCGGCGGTCGCAACGCTCAGCCCGTCCAGCGCCGCCAGCTTCACCCTGGCCGACACGCAGTCGCTCTCGATCGCCAGCGGGCTTGCCGTGACCGGCCAGGCGACCCTGCAAAGTGCCGGCGCCATCACCGAAGGCCCGCACGGCCTGATCACGGCGGGCACATTCAGTGCCACGACCACCGGCAGCCTGGCCCTGGCCGCCAGCAACAGCATCACCACGCTGGGCAGTATCAGCGCCGCCGGGCTGGTGCTGGATAATGCCGGCAGCCTGCAGATCGTGGGCACCGTGACCGGTGGCGCCACCGCCGGCATCGTCAGCGGCGGCACGCTGACGCTGGCGGCATCCGGCAGTATCGCGGGCACCACCACCACGCTCTCCGCGGCCGCGCTCAACCTTGCCGGCAGCATTGCGGCACCGGGCTCCGTTGCGATGACCGCGAGCGCTGGCGGCATCACAGATACCGGCGCCGTCACCGCCGGGATGCTGAGCGGGAGTGCCACCGGCCTGGCCAGTTTCTCCGGCAGCAACACCGTCGCGGCCCTTGGGAACTTCACCGCTTCAGGCTTTACGCTTGCCGATACGACGAGCCTGGCGGTGACCGGCACGCTGAGTGCCGCCAGCAGCGCCACACTGACAGTCGCCAGTGGCAGCATCACCGCATCCGGGGTTCTCATGACCCCCTCACTCAGCCTGGCCGCACCGGGGGGCGCCTCTCTGACCGGTGCCAACCAAGTCGGCACGCTCACCCTGGCCGATGTGGCGGGCGGGCTGACGCTGACCGATGAGACCGCCCTCACCTTGGCCACAAATATTGCCGCGGGCGCCGGCGCGGTGAACATTTCTGCGCCTAGCCTGACGGTGGATGGCAGTGTCAGCGCCGGCGGCGACATTACGCTCGCGGCCACCAGCGGCAGCTTTACCCAAGGGCCCGGCACGATCGGCACCAGCAGCGGCAGCGGTACGATCAACCTGACCGCTGCCACGCTGTTCAGCCTTGCCGGCACGCTGGCCGCCAATACGATAACGATCGGCGCGGCTGGCGGCGCCTCCAACCTCACGGTGGACTGGGTTGGCAACGTGCTGGAAAGCAGCCTGCCCTCACCCTCCACGCAGGCGGCGGCCCTCGCCACCACCGGCGGCGGGGATAGCGTGAGCGTGACCGCGGCCAATTTCCACCAGAGCGGGCAAACGCTGGTCGAGTCCAATGCCGCCATCGACATCACGCTGACGGGGAGCGGTACGGCGCGGTTCGGGAGCGCCACGGGCGCCGGACTGGTCGCACCAGGCGCGACGCTCGCGCTCAATCTCGGCAGCGGCAGCGCCGCGGGCAATATCGACGTGGCGGCGCTGAGCATCCTTTACACGTCGCCGGCGCCGGGCAGCATCACCAGCCTGAACGGCACGATCGGCGGCGCGAGCGGCCAGGCCGCGGCCCAAGATGCCACCATCCAGCCGGCCAGCAATGCCAACTACCTGTTCAACGGGTGCGAAATCGCCGCCGCGTGCGCAGCCGGCCCCAGCAACACACAAACAGCCGCCGCGCAGGTGCCGATCTTCACGCCCGCCACGGTGCCGCAAGTCTCGATCGTCTCGTCTCTGCAGGACAATGGCTATCTGGGCGGCGGCGACAGCTTCCAATCCGGCGACCCGAGCGGCGCGAACGGATCGGCCGACTCGGCCAATAGCGACCCGGTGGGCAACTCACCACGCCATCTGCAGCAGGAATCGATCGATCTGATCATCCCACATGCCGAGTCCCGCGATACCGCGCGCCGCCGCCGCCTGGATGACGATCTGATCGTTCCGAACATCGGCGAAGAAGATTTCTGATCATGAGTCGGATGCAAACGGTCAAAAGGTCTTTGCTTCTTTCTTTCAAGAAAGAAGTCTTCTTTTCTGAAGAAAAGAAGCGAAAGACTTTTGTTCTGGCGCTGGGGGCACTGCTTGCGATTGCCGGGTGCGAGGGGCCGCCGCCGGGGGCGTATACGGAGGGGGCCGGGGCGGAGCGACTGGCGACGGTTCCTGTGGGGCGCAACGAGGCGGGGGAGGCCTGCACGCAGGATGGGCGGGCGGGCGATATCTCCGCGTCCGTCTATTGCGGCACATGGGAACAGCCAAGCGCGCGCGTCGCCATGGCCACGGGCACCGGGCAGAGCCTGGCCACCCTGGCCGGGAGCGGATCATGGCGCGACTCGCTGGACACCCGTCTCTCCTGCACGGGCCAGACCCAGGCCATGCTGTTGCAGCGCTACCCCGCCATCCTGCTGAGTTGCACCACGCGGCTCGGTGGCTGGCCGCAAATCGCGCTGGTGGCGGATGTGGGCGGCAAATTCTGGCTGGCCGACGGGGTGCGCCCGGCGCTGCCGGCGATCGAACGCTCGATCGGCGTGCTCTCCGGCGCGGTGGCGGCGAGCGCCATCATCCAGACGCCGGTCAGCGCCGGGCTGACCGCACAGCGCTTGGCCGCCAAATCCTTCAGCTCCGGCGATATCGGCCAATACCAGACGCTAGTACGGGCGGCGAACCGCGCCAACATGGAAGGCAATTTCGCCGGTGCCGAGACCGCCTTCCGCGCCGCACGCGCGCTGCAGGAACGCGTGCAAGGTACGGACTCGCCAGCGCTTGCGGCAACGCTTGCCGGCGAGGCGCTGCAACTCTCCAACCAGGGCCGCTTTGTTGCGGCAACCGCCATGTTCGAGCGCGCCGGCATGCTGGCCGATGCGGAAAATCAGCCCGATCCCCTCGCCCGGCCGCTGCTGCTGCATTACCGCGCGCTGCATCTGCTCAATCAGGACAAGGTGGATCAGGCGCTGGTGCTGCTGCGCGGCGCGGAGCAGGGCTATGCCGCATTGCTGCCGCCCAGCAGCCTGGTGGCGGCCGCAGATAGCCGATTCCCCCAAGGGCAGCTCGACAACCAGGAATTGCTCAGCGACCAGACCGAACGCCGCGCCCTGCTGGGCGTGGTGGAAACGCGGCGCGCGCAAGCCCGGGCGTGGCGGCTGGCCGGGCAGGTAAAGCGCAGCATGGCGATGCAAGCCGAGGTGGAACAGCTCGCCTCCGCCCGCGGCGTGATCGAGCCACAGGTGACGGCGCGGCTGTATCGCACATCGGCGTTCATCGACGATGCGGTGGGCGACCACGCGGCCGCGCTGTCGGCGCTGACGGCCTCGGCCGCCGCCTTCGGCAGCGCCCTGCCCGGCAGCCGCACCTATGCCGAAACCGCGCTGCTGCTCGCCGCGCGCCTGGCCGAATCCGGCCAGCAAACCGCCGCGCTGGCTGCCTGCCGCGAGGGCGCCGCCGTGCTGCGCGCGGCCAATTCCGGCACCAATGGCCAATTCCTGCTGCCCTGCCTTGCGCTGCTCGCCGCCGCCGCCGGGCAACAGGCGGCCACGGCCCCGGATCAGGCCCAGGCGACCCTGGCCGAGATGTTCGAAATGGGCCAGTTGGCCCGCGGCAGCATCACCAGCCAGCAGATCGCCCAGGCCAGCGCCCGGCTGAGCGAGAATGCACGTGATCCGCGCGTCTCAGCCCTGATCCGCGCGCGTGACGACCAGGCGGCCACACTGGCCGACCTGTACCAGGCGCGCGACCAGTCCAAATTCCAGCGCACGGAGGCTGCGCGGGCGGCGGATGCCACGCTGGTGAAGCGCATCAACGCGCTGCATCAGAAGCAGGCGGAAACCGAGGCGGCGCTGCAGGCGGCCTCGCCCAATTACGGCCAGTTGGTGCAGCAGGTGGTGAGCGCCCATGACGTACTGGCCGCCCTGCATCCGGGTGAGGCTTTTGTGGCCACCGTGCTGGGCCACGATAGCGGCTGGACCTTCCTGCTGCGCGGCGGGAAGATCATGGTGGCGCCGATTGAGGGCGGCAGCGCCGCCATTGCGACGCTGGTGAAGCGTGTCCGCGCCAGCATGGACGCCGAGACCGAGCCGCCACCGCCCTTCGACATCGCCGCTGCCCGCGGGGTTTATGACCTGGTGCTGCGCGGTGTGGAGCCTGGCCTGAAGGGGGCGGATGCACTCTCGGTGGCGCCCACCGGGCCGCTGCTCTCGCTGCCTTTCGCGGTGATGCTGACGGGCCCTGCCGAGCAGAGCGACCTCTCCGATGCGCCCTTCCTGGTGCGCCAGGTGATGATCGAGCATGTGCCCGCGCCGGCCAATTTCATCAGCCTGCGCAAGTTGGCCGGCACGTCGCACGCCACGCGGCCGTGGTTCGGTTTTGGTGATTTCCATCCTGTCACGCTGGCCCAGGCGCAGGCCAGCTTCCCGGCCGCCGCCTGCGCCGATAGCGCCAGCCTGCTCGCCTCCCTGCCGCCGCTGCCGGGCGCGCAGATCGAGCTGGAGGCGCTGCGCCGCCTGACCGGGGCCGCGCCCGATGACGAGCTGGAGGGGGAGGCCTTCACCGTGCCGGCGGTGCAGAAGGCGATGCTGAAGAATGTGCGCATCCTGCACTTCGCCACGCACGCGTTGCTGCCGACCGATCTGCATTGTCAGAACGAGCCCGCGCTGGTGACCTCGCCGCCGGCGGGTGCGGCCGATGCCGGCGGCGCACTGCTGACGGCGTCGGACGTGGCGGCGCTGGACCTGGATGCGGACGCGGTGGTGCTGTCCGCCTGCAACACCGGCGGCCCTGGTGGCAGCACCTCCGGCGAGAGCCTCACCGGGCTTGCCCGCAGTTTTTTCTATGCCGGCGCCCGCGCGCTGCTGGTGACGCATTGGGCGGTGAACGACCGGAGCACCGCGTATCTGGTGGCGCTGACGCTTTCGAAGTCGCGCGCCGATCCAGCGTTGGGGCTGGCCGGCGCCCTCGCGCTGGCGCAGCGGCGGTTATTGTCGGAGGCGAAGGGCGATGTGGCTGTTCAGGCCCATCCCTTTTACTGGGCCGCCCTCGCCGTGATCGGCGAGGGCATGGGCACGCGCGGCCCGAATTCCTGACGGCACAATAATAAAAGTTTTTTGGTTCTTTTTTTCAAAAAAGAACCCTTCCTTCCTTTCTCCGGTCACGCCGACTAGGTTGCCAGCTTTCCTGCTCCAGGTTGCCCCATGCTCATCGCCGACCGCCTGACCAAGATCAGCCCCAGCCAGACCATTGCGATCACTACCAAGGCGCGCGCGCTGAAGGCGGCCGGCCGCGACATTATCAGTCTTTCGGCCGGCGAGCCGGATTTCGATACGCCCGCCCATATCAAGCAGGCGGCCATCCGCGCCATCGAGGCGGGCGACACCAAATATACCGATGTCGCGGGCACGCCCGCCCTGCGCCGCGCCGTGGCGGCGAAGTTCAAGCGCGACAGCGGCGTCGACTATGCGCCTGAGGAGGTGATCGTCTCCACCGGCGGCAAGCAGGTGATCTACAATGCGATGGTGGCGACGCTGAACCCGGGCGACGAGGCGATCATCCCGAGCCCTTGCTGGGTGAGCTATCCCGATATCGTGTCGCTTGCCGAGGGTACGCCGGTAATCGTGCCGTGCGGCCAGAACACCGGATTCAAGCTGCGTGCCGAGGATCTGGAAGCGGCGATCACGCCGCGCACCAAATGGTTTTTTCTGAACTCGCCTTCCAACCCCACCGGCGCTGCCTATTCCGCCGAGGATTTGCGGCCGATCTGCGATGTGCTGCTGCGCCATCCGCATGTTTGGATATTCACCGACGATATTTACGAAAAACTCGCCTATGACGGTTTCAAGCCGGCCACGATCGTGGAGGTGGAACCGCGGCTGCGCGACCGGACAGTCACGATGAACGGCTGCAGCAAGGCCTATGCGATGACCGGCTGGCGCATCGGCTTTGCCGGCGCGCCGGTCGCCTTGATCAAGGCGATGGACAAGTTGCAGAGCCAGTCGACGTCCAACCCGTCATCGGTCAGCCAGGCGGCGGCGGTGGAGGCGCTGGACGGGCCGCAGGACGAGATCGCGGCGATGTGCGAGGTGTATCGCGGCCGGCGCGATCTGGTGGTGGCGGCGCTGAACGCGGTGCCGGGATTGAGCTGCCACAAGCCGGAGGGGGCGTTCTATGTGTTTCCCGGCCTGCATGGCTGCATCGGCAAGACCACCGCCGGCGGCACGAAGATCGTCGATGACGAGGCATTTGTTGTGGCATTGCTGGAGGAGCAGGGGGTGGCGACGGTGCATGGCAGTGCGTTCATGTATCCGGGGCATTTCCGGATCAGCTACGCCACCGATACGGAGAGCCTGCGCGAGGCTTGCGCGCGCATTGCCGCCTTTTGCGCGGCCATGACGTGATGATATCGGCAATGCATGTCAAAGCAGGGTCGCTCCCATGAATGTCACCATGCGGGCGCCGATGACCATGGCGCAATTCCTGGCCTGGGAGGAACGGCAGGAACTGAAGCACGAATTCGACGGCATCGCGCCGCAGGCGATGAGCGGTGGCACGGTGGCCCATGCCGCGATCCAGCGAAATCTTGCCATGTCGATCGGTAGCCGTTTGCGCGGTAAGCGCTGTCAATTCTACGGCAGCGACTTGAAGATCGAGGTAGCCGGCAGCATCCGGTATCCGGATGGGATTGTCGTTTGCACGCCGGTTGCTCCCGGTATTCGTGTTGTCAGTGAGCCGGTCATCATCTTCGAAGTACTCAGCGAATCGACCGGGCGAACCGACCTCACCATCAAGAACCGTGAATACGCCGCCACACCGTCCGTCATGCGCTATGTTATCCTGGAACAGGATGCGATCGCGGGCACCGAATTCGCGCGGGTGGGCGATGATTGGGTGGGCCACATCCTGAACGCAGATTCGATCCTGCGCATGCCGGAAATCGGCATCGACTGCCCCTTGGCCGAACTCTACGACGGCTTGGATTTGCAGGCGCGGGCCGAAGCCTGACATAGACGATGCCGGCCCTTTCCGAGCGCCAGTCGGCCATCCCCGCGGCGGCGACCATGGCCGCCGCCGCGCGCGCGCGCGCGCTGGCCGCACAAGGGCGCGACATCATCTCGCTCACCCTCGGCGAGCCGGACTTCGCATCCCCACCCCACGCCATCGAGGCCGCGCATCAGGCCGCCCTGCGCGGGGAGACAAAATATCCGCCGGTGGCGGGAACGCCGGCGCTGAAGCAGGCAATCAGGCGCAAATTCCTGCGTGATTCCGGGTTGGACTTCCCCTTGGACGCCATCCTGGTGGGCCATGGCGCGCGCCAGATCATCTACGATGCGCTGACCGCCACGCTGGATGCCGGCGACGAGGTGATCATCCCCACCCCCTGCTGGAACGCCTATCCGCTGATCGCGCGCATGGCCGGCGCCACGCCCATCTTTCTCGANNCGCACCAAATGGCTGGTGCTGAACTACCCCAACAACCCCACCGGCGCCGTCTGCCCGGCCGCGCATCTGCAGGCCATCGCCACGGTGTTGCGCCGCGCGCCGCATGTATGGGTGATGGCGGACGACATGTACGAGCACCTGATCCACGATGGCTCGCGCAACGCGACCCTGGCGGCGGTGGCCCCGGATCTGGCGCCCCAGGTGCTCACCCTGAGCGGCGTTTCCAAAACCTATGCCATGACAGGCTGGCGCGTGGGATTCGCCGGCGGCCCGGCCGGGCTGATCGCGGCAATGGCCAAGATCCAGGGCCAGTCAACCGGCGGCGTATCCCCCATCACACAGGCGGCGGCGACGGCCGCGCTGGATGGGCCGCAGGACCAGGTGAGACTCATGCAAGCTACCTATGCTGCCCGCAGCGCCCGCGCGGCGGCAAGCCTCGCCGCCATCCCGGGCATCACCTGCCACAGGCCGCAAGGCGCCTTCTACCTCTACCCGTGTGTCGCCGGGCTGATCGGCCGCACCACCCCAGCCGGCCTCAATATCGACAGTGACGCAACCCTGTGCACCGCGCTGCTGGAGGAGGCCGGCGTGGCCGCCGTGCACGGCGCGGCCTTTGGCAAGAGCCCGTATATCCGGATCAGCACGGCAGCCAGCGATGCGGCGCTCGATGCGGCGTGTGCGCGGATAGCGGCATTCGTGGACGTGCTGGCATAGGCAACATCCGACTGATTTTTGTTCTTTTTTGAAAAAAAGACCCAAAAAACTTTTGGAGGTTGGCAGCCGCCTGAAGCAACGCGGTCGGGTCACGCGCTCGGGTAAATCATCTGGCAATACTGCTTGCCTAGGGTTCGCGGGGCACTGACGCGACGGGCCTGGTTAGCATCGTGAGGTCTGGATGAACCACAAGGGGCCGACGCTGCCATCCCGGCCAGCATCGCGCGCACGCGCCGCGGCACCGGACGGTTTGATCAGTGAATCACTCGATTCCGCTCCCGTCGGGTTGATCGTGCTGGACCGCGCCCATGACGTGCGCCTGCTAACGCGCCGCGCCGCCGATCTGCTGGGGCTGGACACGCGCGCCAAACGCATCGGCACGAAACTGCTCCGGCTGTTGCCGCGCTGCCGCGGGCTGGGGCCGGACGCCATGACAAGTTTCGCGACCGCGGTGACGGAAGCCGGCGACGAAGCAACCCAACTTCTCCTGACACTGCAACCCGGCGACGGGCCCCGAGGGACGCGGCCGCGCAGCCTGTCGCTGGATATGCGGCCGGCTGGCGCGCTGGGGTGGGTTCTCAGTCTGGAGGACGCGACACAGACGCGCCAGGCGCAGGATTGGCTGCTGGAGCACGTATCCACCGACCCGTTGACAGGCTTGTGGAACCGCCAGCACTTCATGCTGATGCTGCACGATGTGCTGCTCTCAGTGCGGCAGGCCGATCCGGCGCCGTTTATGGTGTTGATCGGCCTGCGCAGCTTCAAGCATCTGAACACGATGATGGGTGCCGCCACCGGCGACCATCTGCTGCGCCTGGCAACGGACCGGATCGGCACCTGCCTGCACGAGGACGATATGCTCGCGCGCTTCAGCGGCGAGGAATTTGCCATTGCCGGCACCCGGCCGAACGAGCGCCAGTGTACGGAATTCTGCCGCTCCCTGATCGAGGCTCTCGCCACGCCCTATCTGATCGATAGCCACCTTGTGACCCTCAACCCCCATATCGGCCTGGCGCAAGCGCCGGCGGAGGGTTGTTCCGCTGAGACGCTGGCGGCCAATGCCGCCATGGCGCTGCTGGAAGCACGTTCCGATACAGCCACGAATATGTGCGTGTTCGAGCCGGGTTTGGGCGAACGCGCCCAGCGCCGCCGCGCGATGGAGTTCGATCTGCGCCAGGCGCTGGAACGCGGCGAGTTCGAATTATTCTACCAGCCGCAGGTGGACGTGCATCGCGGCCGGGTGACGGGGCTGGAGGCGCTGATCCGCTGGCGCAGCCCCGCGCGCGGCATGGTACCGCCGGTGCAGTTCATTTCACTTGCCGAGCAGATGGGCCTGATCGGCGGTATCGGCGAATGGGTGCTGCGCGAGGCCTGCCGGGAAGCGATGCGCTGGCCCGCGGATGTAACGGTCGCGGTGAATGCATCGCCGCTGCAATTCGAATCCGGCGATTTCGCCGGCGCGGTGGCCGATGCGCTTGCGTCCTCTCTGCTGCCTGCATCACGGCTGGAGATCGAGATCACCGAAAACCTGTTGCTGCGCGATACCGGCACGGTGATGGGCACGCTGGCCGCCCTGCATGCGCAAGGCGTGAGGCTGGTTCTGGATGATTTCGGCACTGGCTATGCGTCGCTCAGCCAGCTCAGCCGCTTCCGGTTCGACAAGATCAAGATCGACCGCAGTTTCATCTCGCCCGACGATGCTTCCTCGCAGAACAGCGCGATCGTACGGTCCATCGCCGCCCTTGGCCATTCGCTGGGTATTCCCACCACCGCGGAAGGCGTGGAGACAACCACCCAGCTTGAGCAGATCAAGGCCGATGGCTGCACGCTGGTGCAGGGCTATGTGTTTAGCCGCCCTGTTCCCGCCAACGAAGTTTCCATGCTGATCGACCGCCTGCGATGCCCCGCATCCCAGGAAGCTGCCTAATCGCTCCCCCTCCTAGGAGTCCGCGACAGCAGCACAAAAGTTTTTTGCTTCTTTTTTTTCAAAAAAGACGTTCTTCCTTCCCTTCTACATCATCCGCAACTGAATCGTACAATATACCCAAACCGACACCACCATCGCACCGCCGGTCACGGCCAGGCTACGCGGATGCCGGGTGCGCCAACCAGCACTGCCCAGCAACAGGCAGCCCACCACATAGCATTCCGTGAACGCCCTGAAATATCCAGCGGGATCTATCCACGGGCCGCTGGCTTTCAGTAGCGACATCAATACCGCGATCAGCAGCCAGGAGGCTGCAAGCCCCGCCAGCGCGCCACCACGCCGCAGGGCCCCGGGCACGCACCGCGCCACGATGACGCAGAACGCCAGAATGCCCGCCGCGGTCGGCAGCACGATCGCCCGCAGGACATCGTTTTTCATTGGCGTGGATGCCCAGGCGCGCGCGCCCGTGACGCAGTCCAGCAGCATTTTGATTCCGCCCGCGAAGGGGATGCCGAGGTCGTGGGTTACCGAACCAGTCGCCGGCGGCTCAGGCCAAATCACCAGCAGGGTCTCGCGCCAGGCGAGATACGGCAACATGGCGAGCGCCCCGATGGCCACGGGCTGCCAGCTCCGCCCCTTTCGCCAGGCTAGCACCGCATCATAGGCGATCAGGCCCGCAAAGATGAGCAGAGTCGTCTCCCGCGTGAGCATGGCGCAGGCGGCGAGTAGGCCGTAGGCCGGATAGCGGCGGCGCACATGGCAGAGGATGGCGGCCATGACGAAGGCTTCCGAGAGGATCTCGGTGGTATCGTGCGTGAGCGCCACCATGAAGCCGGGCCAGAGCACGATGGCCAGCGGCAGCACCGCCGGCAAGCTGGTTTGGGCGCAGAGCATGACCGAGGCGGCCGCGATAGCACCGAGACCGGCGAGGTTGATGGCAAAGAGCGCGGCCGGCGCCGCTGCTGGGCGGCCGAGCGAGAGCGCCCAGGCCAACAGGCCGCCGAAAATGCGCTGCATGCGCCATGCCGGCTTGTCGAACATGACGCCGCCGGCGTGGGGCGCGACGGAGAACGGGGCCACAGCCATGCGGTAATAGAATTGACCGTCATAGCCGTCGGAGTTGTGCCGGATCATCAGCTTGGTGGGGGTCTGGGCGGCATCGACATAGCGGTCCCCGGCGACGACGAAATCCGACAGGTCGAAATGATGCATCGCCAGGGTCGGCAGCATCAGCGCGCCGTAGAGCGCAATGCTCGCCGCCGCCAGCGCAAGAGGCCGGCGCAGGATGTTCTGCCCCAGTTTGTTCAGCTGCCCCGCCAGCCGGCGAGTCCGCGGCAGCCCGCCAAAAGTTTCTTGCTTCTTTTTTTCAAAAAAGAAGACCTTCCTTCTTTGACTCACATCGCCCCCCTGGCCTTCCCCGCCGCTTCATGGCATCGCGGCAGCATGAATGACATCCCGCTTCACCAAACGGGCCTCGATCCGGAGGATTGGTCGCAGACCCGCGCGCTGGGCCACCGGATGCTGGATGACATGATCGATTGGCTTGCCAGCAGCCGGGACCGGCCCGTTTGGCAGCGCATGCCAGACGAGAAGCGCGCGGAATTACGCGTGCCCGTGCCTGCGGGCGGCCAGCCCATGGCGGAGATCTACGAGGATTTCCGCCGCCTGGTGCTGCCCTATAGCAGCGCTAACGAGCATCCGCGCATGATGGGCTGGGTGAATGGCGGCGGCAATGCGGCGGGTTACCTGGCCGAAATTCTCACCGCCATTTTCAACGTCAATTGCGGCGGCCGC
The DNA here is from genome assembly GCA_003133065.1 of Acetobacteraceae bacterium. Taxonomy (GTDB): domain Bacteria; phylum Pseudomonadota; class Alphaproteobacteria; order Acetobacterales; family Acetobacteraceae; genus BOG-908. The sequence continues at coordinate 3,163 of PKZM01000145.1, read as the reverse complement.
GACCATGCGGCCATCGAGGTGGAGCGCCAGGTGATTGCCTGGGCCGCCGAGATGGTGGGGCTGCCGCCGCAGACGACGGGCGTGCTGCTGACCGGGTCGTCCATGGCGAACATGGTGGCAGTTCTGGTCGCGCGGCGGGCGGCGCTGGGCGAGGAAGTGCGCACGCAGGGGCTGGGTGCCGCGCGGCTGACCGCCTATGCCTCGTCTGCGGCGCATGGGTGCATTCCCCGCGCGCTGGACATGGCGGGCATCGGGTCAGATGCGCTGCGCCTGGTGCCGGCGGGGCCGGATTATCGCATGGATATGTCAGCGCTACGCACGATGGTGGCGGCGGACAGGGCGGCTGGGTTGCGGCCTTTCCTGGTGGTGGGCACGGCCGGTACGGTGGATACCGGCGCGATCGACGATCTCGGGGCCATTGCCGGGATCGCCCGCGGGGCGGGGCTGTGGTTTCATGTGGATGGCGCTTTCGGGGCCACGGCCGCGGTTTCGCCGCGGTTCCGCCCGCTGCTCGCCGGCATCGAAGAAGCGGACAGTGTGGCGTTCGATTTCCACAAATGGGCGCAGGTACCCTACGATGCCGGGTGCGTGCTGGTGCGCCATCCGGATTTGCACATACGCACCTTCGCCCAGTCGCTGGCCTATCTCACCCATGCCGAGCGTGGGCTGGCCGGCAATCCACCCTGGCCGCGCGATCTCGGCCCCGATCTTTCACGTGAGTTCCGCGCGCTGAAAGTGTGGATGACGCTGAAGGCGTATGGCACGCAGGGCATTGCCGGTGTTGTGGAGACTGGCTGCGATGTGGCGCGCTATCTTGCCGCGCGCATTGCCCGCGAGCCGACGCTGGAGCTTCTGGCGCCTGTGACGCTGAACATTGTGTGTTTCCGCGTGGCCTCCGGCGCCCAAGATTTGAATGCGCTGAACCACGAGATTGTCGTGCGCTTGCAGGAGACGGGCATCGCCGCGCCCTCCACCACCACGATTGATGGCAAGCTCGCCATCCGCGCCGCGCTGTTCAACCACCGCACGGTATGCGCCGATGCCGACGCCTTGATCGACGGCGTGCTCGCCCTCTCCAGTTCACGTACCAAATAGTCAAAAGTCTTTTGCTTCTTTTCTTCAGAAAAGAAGACCCTTTCCTTTTACCGCTCCACGGCGGGCTAAGAACTGTTATTCATGGAGTCCGCCTTGAAGAAACTGGTTGTATCACTGGGGCTGATGATAGCGACACCGGCGTTTGCACAGAGGCAGCCGGAGCCGCTGCCGTATCCGCCGGCGGTGCCGGCGCCGCAGGATACCGCCTGGCCGGGGCAGGTGAAGCTCACCGTCGATATCACCGATCTCGAGCGCCACATCATCAACGTGCATGAGCAGATCCCGGTGGCAAAATCCGGTGATGTGATTCTGCTGTATCCTGAATGGGTGCCCGGCGATCACGGCCCGACAGGGCCGCTGGCCGACCTGGCCGGGCTGGTGGTGCGTGCGCAGGGGCATGAGTTGAACTGGGTGCGCGATACGGTGAACGTGCACGCCTTCCATATCCCCGTGCCGGAGGGCGCCAGCATGCTGGATATCGCCTTCCAGTATCTATCGCCGCCCACCACGCGCGAAGGCCGCGTGGAGATGACGCCGGAGATGGTGGATCTGGCATGGAACACGGTGGCGCTGTACCCGGCGGGCACGTTCAGCCGCGGCATTACCTTTGTGCCGACGCTAATCTTCCCGAAATCCTGGCATTACGCGACCGCACTGGAGACGCAGGTGGCAGCCGACGGCGTGGCGCATTTCAAACCCACGCCCTTCAACACCCTGGTCGATTCTCCCCTCTATGCCGGCCGCTATTTCTCCCGCATCGATCTCGCGCCCGGTGCGGCAACGCCTGTGCATCTGGATGTGTTCGCGGACCGGCCTGAGGATTTGGCGATCACCCCCGATCAGCTTGCCAAGCACCGCGCCATCGTCACCCAGGCGGTGAAGAATTTTGGCGCGCAACACTACAGCCATTACGATTTTCTGTTCGCGCTCAGCGACCAGCTCGGCGGCGTCGGCCTCGAACATCACCAATCCAGCGAAGACGGCGAGGACCGCGACTACTTTACCGGCTGGGACAAGGATGTGGCCGACCGCGATCTGCTCACCCATGAATACACCCATTCCTGGAACGGCAAGTTCCGCCGCCCCGCCGATTTGTGGGCGCCCAATTTCAACGTGCCGGAGCGCGACAGTCTTCTGTGGGTGTACGAGGGCCAGACGCAGTTCTGGGGCCAGGTTCTGGCCGCGCGCGCGGGTTTGTGGAGCCACCAGGAGGCGCTCGATGCGATCGCCGAGGATGCGGCGAGCATGCAGCTGGAAGTCGGGCGCTATTGGCGTCCGCTGCAGGATACGACGAACGATCCCATCATCAACGAACGCCGCCCGCAGCCCTGGCACAGCTGGGAACGCGAGGAGGATTATTACACCGAGGGCTTGCTGATCTGGCTGGATGCGGACACGCTGATCCGCCAGGCGACCCACGGCCAGAAATCCCTCACCGATTTCGCGCATGCCTTCTTCGGCATGGACAATGGCAGTTTCGTGACGCTGCCCTATAAATTCGAGGATGTGGTCTCGGCGCTCAATACTGTGTATGCGTATGACTGGGCGGGCTTCCTGCGCACGCGGCTGGATCGGCGCGTGCCCAGTGCGCCGCTGGATGGCATCACCCGCGGCGGTTACACGCTGGTTTATACCGATACGCCCTCGGCGTTTCTGAAGAGTGCCGAAGGACGGCGCCATGCGCATGATTTCGCCTGGTCGATCGGCCTTTCGGTGGGCAGCGGTGGCACGATCGGCTCGGTGGTCTGGAACAGCCCGGCCTATCGCGCCGGCCTGGTTCGCGGCGGCAAGATCATTGCTGTGAACGGGCTTTCCTACGAGGACGCCGACGATCTGGCAACGGCCATCACGCTGGCGAAGAGCTCGCCGGCGCCGATCGAATTGATCGTGCAATATGACCGCCATTTCCAGACGGCGCAGATCGCCTATCACGACGGCCTGCGCTATCCGCATCTGGAACGGGTGGCGGGGACGCCGGCGTTGCTGGATGATGTGCTGGCGCCGTTGAAGTAAGGAAGAGTCTTCTTTTTTGAAAAAAAGAAGGAAAAAACTTTTGACTATAGGCATG
>PKZM01000180.1 GCA_003133065.1 Acetobacteraceae bacterium | reverse complement strand
GCATTTTTTGAGACGCCCATGCGCCGCCCGATCTCCGCCGTGGAGTGGCCCTCCGCCCAAAGTGCACGCAAGCGGCTGATTGACTCATCGTTCCACTCCATATTGCGGCCCTCCATCAGTTCAACCACTAGATGATGTAGCGACACTGACGCAGATCGCATGGAGGCTCAACAGGCATAATACAAAAACTTGTNNCCACACCACAAAATGTTGCGTCACCCCCCGGAGTCACCGCAAGCGCACCCCACCAACAGGCACAAAAGTTTGTGGTCGCTGATTTTTAAAAAAAAGAATAATCTTTTTAACCATTGCGCGCGGCATGACCAAGGGCGACGTCTGGCCTGCCTTCGCGTCGTCGTGGTTAAATCTTGTTTTGGCGCCGGTATCGAAAACTGACAAAAAGAAAGACCCTTCTTTCTTGAANNGCAAAGAACTTTTGCCTGTTTGGGCTTCGGTTTTACGGGGAGAGAGCACCGAAATCGGGTACCCATGCATGGCGCACCGACGCGATCGTGCCGTCTGCTGGGCGTACAACCTGACACACCGCAAGGCCCGCCTCACCCGCCGCATCCAGCTCCTCCTCGATGTCGGACAGGAAAAGGCACTCCCCAGGCGACACCCCAATCGCGCGCGCAATCGCGCGGTAACTCTCCGCCGCGCGCTTTTGGCCGATCCGCGTATCGAAAAATCCGCTGAACAGCGTCGTCAGGTCGCCGGCATCCGAATGGCCGAAGATCAGCCGCTGCGCCGCCTCCGACCCCGACGAATAGACGTACAGGCGAACGCCGCGATCATGCCACCGCCGCAGCGCCGGCGGCACATCCGGGTACAGGCGCCCAACCAGCGCGCCCCGCGCGTAACCCTGGTTCCAGATCAGGCCTTGAAGCGTCTTCAGCGGCGTGATCTTCGCGTCCGCGTCCATCCAGGCCAGCAGCGCCTCGATCACCCCCTGCCCGGGCGCCAGAAGCGCTGCTTCCGCCAGGCAGGCGGCCACCTCCGGATCATCGCCATGCGCCGCGATGAAGCCGGACAGATGGGCCCGCGCATACGGAAACAGCTCGGTATGGACGAAAGCGATCGGGGTGGTGGTTCCCTCGATATCCGTAATGACCGCGCGCATCAGGCGGCGGGGAACAGCGTGCTGATCCGGTCGCCGGTGTAATGGGGGGTCCAGCCCGTCGTGTCGGTAAAGATGCGCAGGACCGTGGCGTGCGGCTCCAGCCCGGCATCGAACCAATGCTTGATGCCCGTGGGCACGCTGATCAGGTCGCCCGCCGTGCAATGCGCATCATAGACGCGGCCCTGCGTGTGCAGGATGAAATTGCCGGCACCCTGTACGAAGAAGCGCACTTCATCCTCCGTATGGATGTGCTCATCGAGGAATTTCTGGCGCATGGCGGGGTAGGCGGGGTTGCCGGGCCGCAGGCGGATCACATCGGCGGTGCCGGCGCCCGTATCGCCCATCAAACGATCCAGATGCGGCCGGTAGGCGGCCAGAATGGTCTCGGCCTCCGCATCCGGGTCCACAGGTATGGAGAGATCCCAGCGTTCGAACCGCACGCCGATGGCCTGCAGCGTGCGCGCGATCACCGCCGCATCCTCGGTGCGCAGCTCGGGCTGGCCGGGGGCGGTATCGGGGGTAACGGTGAGGCGGCTCATCGCGGGGTCTCCTGGTGGGTCAGCGGGGCGAGGCGGCGGCGCTGCAGCTCGCAGTCGAGGAGGAATTCCAGGGCTTCGAAGCGCGCGATGGCCGCGTCCATGTCGGTGGCCCACACATAGCTGCCGTGTCCGCGGATGTAGTAGCCCAGGGGCATGGTGTGCAGATGAGGGGCGATGCAAGCGGCCAGGCGCGGCATGTCCTGATCGTTGGGAAACAGCGGCAGCGCCAGGCTGGTATCGTGGGTGCGCTGCGGCACGAACGCCTTGAACAACTCATACCCCGTGAAGCTGATCGCCGCTGTGGGTTCGATCATGGAGAGCACGGTGCCGGCGATGGAATGGCCATGCAGAACCGCGCCTGCCTCGGGGAAATGCCGGTAGATCTGGCAATGCAGCAGGGTTTCCGCGCTGGGGCGCGCCCCTGGCGTGAGGCAGGTGCCGTCCGCCCCCACCTCGATAATCGAGCCGGGGGCCAGGAAGCCCTTATGGCCGCCGCTGCGCGTGATGGCGATGCGGGTATTCTCGAAGCGGACGGAGATATTGCCGGCGGTGGCAGGGACCCAGCCGCGCTGGTCCAGCCGCCGGCCGGCCCGGATGATATCGTCCTGGGCGGCGGCCGGGATGGGTTCCATGGGGTGCGGGGTGTGGCTGGCCTTACCGCTGGGTCGCGGCGGTGGTTTCGCGTGGCGGCACGGTGGCGGCCGGGCTGACCGGCGCGTTCGGTGCGGCGATGGATCCGGCGGGGCGTTCGGTTGCTTCCATGGATACGTCGTTTTCCTCGGCCATGTTCTTCTTGAAGGCTTTGATGCCTTTGGCGAAGTCGCCCATCAATGTGCTGACCTTGCCGGTGCCGAACAGCAGCAGCACGACCATCAATACGATCAGCCAGTGCCAGATGCTCAAACCGCCCATGTGCTTACCCTCCGCGCCCGCGCCTATGCGGTGCCTGACCTCAATCCTGCGCCGCTTCGCATGGGCGCTCCATACGGCAAATGGCGCAGCCGCGCCGCCCATGCAACACCCCGCCAGGTAAAACCCCCTTGGTGTCGGGTGCTGGGCCCTTGCCCGCGCCCAAAAGACAAAAGTTTTTTGGTTCTTTTTTTCAAAAAAGAACGCTTCCTTAAACTTCCTTCCTGAATTCGTTAATCACTTTATCCGCCTCCGTGGGGTCCATGCCCAGGGCTTTTGCGGCGGTTGACTGTGCGAATCCCGCCCGGGCGAGGCTGGCCAAGGTGCGACGTTTGGTTTCAGCGGTTTGCGGGGTTTTGCTGAACGGCCCGATCCGGCGCTTGCGGGCATGGATCAGCGCGGCCGCGAGTTCGTGGTCGGCTCCCGTGGGCAGCGCTTCGGCGGCTAAGGCCTGCGGCACACCGCGCGAAGCGAGATGGGCACCGATGGCGCGGCGGGACCGCCCGGCCCGTGCAAGCGACCGCGCCCGGGCCTGGGCAAATACGGCATCGCTGAGCGCACCGGTTTCGGCCAACCGGGCAACGATGGCCGGCACCGCGGCGCGGGCGGCAGCCCGGGCCGCTTCTATCGCTTCGGCCGCGATCAGGTCCGCCGCGCCGCGCGCCCAGCGATCGATCCTGCGCATCAGGATCTGGGTAAGCCCGGCTTGGGTAGCGGCATAGCGGGCGAGGTGGCTCAGCGCCGCGGCGCGCAGGGCGGCGGCATCGGGCGGCGGGCGCAAGGTGGGCTTGGGCTTGGGCATGGGCATGCTCGAGGGGTGAAGGAAGGAAGAATGTTCTTTTTTGAAAAAAAGAACCAAAAAACTTTTGTTCCTTGGGTTTGTGCAATCCCGGGCGTGCCGGCAGGGTGGCGGGTGTTCGCATAACATCGCCTGATGTGTTGCCCTTTCGGCAACGGCGCGGTGCGCAGTTTCGATTACCCGCCAAGCCGCCGTCATTGCACACTCGGCGTGCACTGGGCTGCGCGCAGGGGGGTGTCTGTTATGGACCGCGACGAAATCGCGCTCGAAATGGGTGTCTTCATTCCGGTCGGTAATGGCGGCTGGATCACCTCCACGAAAAGCCCGCAAACGCCGTCGACCTATCAGTTCAATAGGCAGGTCACGGTTCTCGCGGAAAAACTCGGCTTCGATTTCGTCCTCAGCATGGCCAAATGGCGCGGCTATGGCGGCCCCAGCCAGCATTGGGACCAGACACTCGAATCATTGACCACCATGTGTGGCCTGGCCGAAGCCACCACCCGCATCGGCGTGTGGGGCACCGTCCACACCATGATCTTCCACCCCGCCGTGGTCGCCAAGATGGCCGCGGTGATCGATCAGATATCCGGCGGGCGCTTCGGCCTGAACCTGGTCGCCGGCTCCAACCCCTATGATCAGGGCCAGATGGGCCTGTGGCGGGATCTGGACCATGCCGGCCGCTACCGCCTGGCGGAAGAATGGATCACCGTGGCAAAGCGGCTCTGGACGGAAGAGCGCGTGAACCATGCCGGCGAATTCTACACGCTGGAAGATTGCGTCTCCGCCCCCAAACCCCGGCGCATGCCCCCGATCATCTGCGCCGGCGCGTCGGACCGTGGCTTCCGCTTCACCGTGGAGAATTGCAGCGGCGGTTTCTTCATCGGCAGCGATTCCGACGACTTCGTCAACACCGGCCTGCGCGCGAAGAAAATGGCGGCCGAACTGAACCGCCCGGACTTCAAGACCTATGCCCTATTCATGATCATCCCCGGGGAAACGGATCAGGATGCCCAACGGCGCGTCGATCTCTACGTGGAAGGTGCCGATATCGTCGCGCTCAATGCCCAGTCTTTCGAATACTCCGCCGACCGCAGCTTCAAGCAGAACACCTCGGCGAATATGTTCGTGCGCCAGGGAAGTGCGGCAAGCCCCTTCATGAGCGTGCCGGTCAGGGGTGCACCACGCACCATCGGCCGCAAGCTCGCCGATCTGGTAAGGCGCGCGAAGCTGAACGGTGTCATCGCGGTCATGCCCGATTTCATCGATGACCTTCACATCATCGGCACCGATGTGGTTGCCGCCTTGGCCGGGGAGGGCATTATCACAACCGCCTGCAAAATGACGCAAAGCGAGGCAGCGCTGTGATCCGGGTGATAAATCCGCCCGATCTGCAAAGGCAATCCTTCTACAATCACGCGGTGGTCAAACCTGGCACGCCGGTTTTCCTCACCGGCCAGGTCGCCTGGGACAAGGATGGCGCCATCGTCGGCGTGGACGACATCGCCGCGCAGATCGCCCAGGTCTGGCGCAATATCGATGCCGTGCTGCGTGATCTGGGGGCGGGCAGGGAGGACATCGTCAAGCTGCTGACCTTCGCCACCAGCCGCGACCTGCTGCCGGCCATCCATGCCGGCCGCGACGCCTATTTCGGGCAGGCGCGCCGCCCGGCCAGTACCTTCATCGTGGTCGCCGGTCTTGCCCATCCGGATCTGCTCGTTGAAATCGATGTCACGCTCATGCTGGAACGCTGAGCGGTGCGCCCCGGGATCTGTTGGAGAAAATCGCATGCCTGATCTGCTCATCATCGAGAACGGCTTCGTCCTGACACTGAACGATCGCGATGATGCCTACGCCTGCGGCAGCGTGGTGATCCAGGGCAGCCGCATTCTCGATATCGGCCCCACCGAGGCGTTGCGGACAAAATACCCCTCGGAAAATGCCCCGGAAAATGTCCATGTCATCGACGCCACCGGCAAATGCGTCATGCCCGGCCTGATCGATCTGCATTATCACACCGCCATCGCGAAAGGTTGGAACGACCATCTGCCCCTGCTGGAATGGCTGGAGACCTGCTGGTATCCCCTGGTGAAGGGCATGACCGCGCCGGAGGCCTATTGCGCGGGGCTTCTCAGCTACGCCGAGTCCATCAAATGCGGTGTCACCACCATCAACGACATGTACCGCAATGTGGAGGCGCTGGCCGACGCCGCCGAGGCGATCGGCATACGCGCGGTTCTGAGCAACGAACTCGCCGATGACGAGTACGGCCTCGATACGCTGCAAACGGCGCGCGAGGCCTTCGCCGCCAAGAACAATGCCGCACGCGGCCGCATCGGTGTGCGAATCGGCGTGGAATGGCTGCCGATTTCCTCGCACGCCTTGCTGCGCGGCGCCCGCAAGCTGGCCGACGAGCTGGGCACCGGCATGCATATTCATCTGAGCGAGTCGTTGAACGAGGTTGAAACCTCCATCAAGAAGCTTGGCCGGCGTCCCATCGAAGTCGCCTATGATCACGGGATTCTCGGCCCCGACTGCATCGCCGCCCATTGCGTCTGGACCACCGACGCCGAAATCGCCCTGCTGCGGGAAACCGGGACCCACGTCTCCCATAATCCCTCATCCAACGCCAAGCTCGGCAACGGCATCATGCGGCTGCCGGAAATGCTGGCCCAGGGCATCAATGTCGGGCTGGGCCATGACGCCGCGGAATGTAACAACAGCCTGGACATGTTCCAGGTGATGAAATTCACCGCCCTGATCCACCGCGCCAATCGCGTCGATCCCAGCCTGCTTCAGGCGCCCGACCTGCTCAAACTCGCCACCCGGAACGGCGCGCGCGCGCTTGGCCATGAAACCGGCGAGCTTTCGCCCGGCAAATGCGCCGATATCATCCTGATCGATCTGAACAGCGAAATGTTCACGCCGCTGAACCCGCACGACAAGAAGCACCTGATGTCCCATCTGGTCTATGCCGCCAATGGATCCTGCGTCGATACCACGATCATCGACGGCGAGATCGTCATGCAGGGCCGCAAACTGACCAAGGTGAATGAACGCGACGTGCTGCAAGACGCGAACCGGGCCTTCCAGCGCCTTGTCAATGCGGTGCCGGCGCCGGAGAGATAGAGCATCATCCGACCACGTGGGGTCACCTGTCGGATAAAGATGCTCGTCAAAACAAATAGCTAGAGCATTTTCCGACCGGCTCCACTCAGTCAAAACGATCGGAAAATGCTCTAGACCAAGGCCTGCTGTTCTCGGTTCGATCGGAAAAAGGGATTTTTCGTTGGGTAATGCTCCCCTCTATCTCAGCCAGGTTTCCACCGCCAACGGCGTCACGGCGTTCTTCTACATCTTCGCCTGCATTGGCGTCATGTTCGATCTGTTCGCCCTCACCCTGCTCGATGCCGGCACGGTTCAGCCCTATAACGTGGTCGATACCGTCACGCAGAAACTGATCAGCGCCATGATCGGCGGCCTCAGCTTCCTGCTGATCGGCTATGGCGTATGGAACTGGCAATTCTACCAGGCACTCGGCATTCCCCATCCGCTCAGCCAGGCGATCGCCGATTGGTGGATCGGCGGCCCGAACCTCAACAGTTTCGCCCAGCGTCTCGACCCGAAAGATGTGCCGGGCGCGGACGCCCAGCAGGTTTTCGCGGTGTTCTTCTGCGTGTTCGGCGCCGTCACCGCCGGCTTCGTGCACAGTGCCGGGGTGGAGCGGATGAAGCCCGTGCCCTGCTACATTCTGTCTGCCATCGCCGGCGGCGTGATGGCGCCTGTGCTCACCTATCTCACCTACGGCTCGGCAAGCATTTTAACCAATGCCGGCCTGCATGATTGCGTGGGCGTCTTCGCCCTCTATATCTTCGTCGGCATCTGGGCGCTTATCCTCGCCCATCGCCTCGGCCCGCGCTTGCGGCGCAGCGCGGCACCGCCCAACGTCATGGCATTCATCAGCGGGGTCTTTCTGCTCCTCGTGGGTATACCCATGCTCGTGGTCGGCTCCGGATATCTTCGGCTGGAACAGGGATATTTCGGCATATCCATGGTCGGATCCGGGTTGGGCGTGATCTTCATGAATGTGTTCGTGGCGTTCGCCGCCGGCACCATCGGCGGCGCCGTCATCGCCTACCGCCTGAAAACTCCCATCTACGCCCTGCTCGGCCCCATATCGGGCTACGTCGCCTGCTCTCCGCTCTTCGACATCGCGGTCATCTGGCAGGTGGCGTTGATCGCGCTCTTCGCCCCGTTCGTGACACTCGCCTGCGGCACATGCGTCAGCCGCATGGGCATCGACGAACCCAAGATCGCCGCATTGGCGCTGGGCCCCGGCATATACGGGGCGCTTGCGGCCGGCATTGTCGGCGCCGGCGTTCCCACCGGCGGGTTCTTCGATCTGAAAACCGGCCCCTATGCCTTCCAGCACGCGCATATCTCCTTCGCCATGCAGTGCACCGGCGTCATCGTGGTGGCCGCCATATCGCTCATCTCCGGTTTCATCTTCATCCCGCTGCTGGACAAACTGCTTGGCCTGCGGGTCGACCGGGCAACCGAGCTTGTCGGCCTGGATGCAAGCTACTGGTCCCCGGCTCCCGCCCGGTCCGATCTGGCGTCCTCTTCTGCCCAACGTGACGCCTGATGCCCTTCGCCACGCTGCCGGATGCGCGGATCTATTACGAAACCCATGGCAGCGGCCCGCCGGTGATGCTGATCGCGGGCCTGGGCGGGGTGGCCACCTACTGGGAACCCAACATCGCTGCCCTGGCGCGCCACCACACGGTGATCGTTCACGATCATCGCGGCACTGGCCGCAGCACCCGCACGGAGGGGGCCTATAGCGTCGCGCGGCTCTGTGATGACATGACGGCGCTGATGGATGCCATCGGTGTCGGCAGCGCCGCCCTGATCGGCCATTCCACGGGCGGCGCCATGGCCCAGATCTTCGCCGCCCGCGCGCCCGATCGCGTGCAGCGCCTGTTGCTCTATGCAAGCTGGGCAACACTCTGCCCGCAAATGGCGCTGTGCCTCAGCGTGCGTCAGCACATCCTGCGCCATCAAGGCACGCTCGCCTACCATCAGGCCTCGCAAATCTTCCTGTATCCGCCACGCTTCGTGCGCGATGCGTGGCCGAAGCTGGAAAATGAAATTGCCATGGCCGAGCTGGGCAGCACCACCGCCGCCATTCTCGATGCCAGGCTGAGCGCGATCATGGCGTTCGACGGCACGCCCTATCTGGGGGCCATCACCGCGCCCACCACCGTGCTGGTCGCCGCCGACGATATCCTGACGCCGCCCTACGCCTCGCAAGCCCTGGCGGCCGGCATTGCCGGTGCGCGCCTGCATGTGCTGCCCTACGGCGCCCACGCCCTCTCACGCTGCGAACCGGAGGCGTTCAACCAGGTGGCGAGCGCCTTCCTGCAAAAGGAAGACGGTCTTTTCTGAAACAAAGACCACACTGCCGGCGAACCCCGCACCAAGGGCCAAAAGTGTCTTGCTTCTTTTTTTCAAAAAAGAAGACCTTCCTCTCTGTTGCCAAAATCAGAACGCGGTTATAAGCCGTGGTGCGCTTATTGCATCACCCCCGCCATGAATTTCGTCGCCTTCAAATATTTCCACGAGGTCGTCAAAGCCAGGTCCATCCGCCGTGCCGCGGACAGGCTGCACGTGGCGCCTTCCGCCATCAGCCGCCAGCTCGTGCAACTGGAGCATAGCCTGGGCGCCCCGTTACTGGAACGCACCAGCGTGGGCGTGGCGCTGACGCCGGCGGGCATGTTGGTGGAGCGTTACACGGTCGGCATGTTCCGCGATCTCGATCGCCTGCAGGCCTCCATCCGCGACTACCGCGGCTTGCAGCAGGGCGAAGTGAAACTCTGCATCATGGAAGGCATCATATCCGGCTTTCTGCCCCGCGTGATCACGGAATTTCAGGTTCAGTACCCGCAGATCCGTTTCACCGTGATTTCGGAATCGAGCGACCGGATGATCGAGGCGCTGATCCGCAACGAGGCGGATATCGCCGTGGTCTACAATGCGCGTCACCGCCCGGAGATCGACGTCGTCGCCGAACATGCCGAACCCGTCATGTGTCTGATGGCCAGATCCCACCCTCTGGCCAATTGTGCCAGCCTGACGCTGGCGCAGATCTGTGCGGTGCCGATAGCCTTGCCCACCAGCGATTTTGGCCTGCGCCAGTTGTTCGAACGCGCGGTCGCCGGCCGCAAGCTCTCGGCTGATGTGGTGCTCACCGCCAACACGCTGGAACTCACCCACAAGATGGCCCTGGCCGGCCGCGTCATCACGATAGGCCCCGCGCTATGCGCGGCAAACGATATCGAGGCCGGTCTGCTCGTTGCCGTTCCGATCGACGAACCTGAATTCGCCGTCGTCCGCTCCATGATCTGCGTTCACCGCGAACGCGCCCTCTCTTACGCCGCCGCCGGTTTTCTTAAGAAAATTTCAGTAGAGTTCCAAAACATCGGCAACGCCCAATGGACGCAAATTTGCCCGTAGCCGCACCGCACACGCACGCCGAGGAAGAAGAAAGACTCTTCTTTTCTGAAGAAAAGAAGCAAAAGACTTTTACCTATTGGGCCTCGTTCAATACACCGAAACCCGCCTCCAGATCGGCAATCAAATCGGCCGGATCCTCCAGCCCGATGTGGAAACGCACCATCGCCCCGGCCTCACCACCGCCCGCCGTGCGCGTAATGATCCCGTTCGTCGGCAACGCCAAACTCTCATAGCCGCCCCACGATGCCCCAATCCCGAATAGCTGCAACGCATCCACCAGACGATGCGTCCCCGCCACACTCACCTCCGGCCGGAACACCACGCCAAACAAACTCGCCGCCCCCGAAAAATCCCGCTTCCACAGCTCATGCCCCGGCGCGCCGGGCAGGGCAGGGTGCAGCACCCGCGCCACCTCCGGCCGCCCCGCGAACCACCTCGCCACCTCCAGGCCCGATGCCATCTGCCGCTCCAGCCGCACCGCCATCGTGCGCATGCCCCGCAGCGTCAGCCAGCAATCATCCGGAGACGCATACTGCCCCAACACCAGCGCCGCATCGCGCACCAGCTTCCAATGCGCATCCTCCCGCGTGGTGATCGATCCGAGCAACACGTCGGAATGCCCCACCGCATATTTCGTCAGCGCCTGGATCGAAACATCCACCCCATGCGCGAACGGCTGAAACGCGGCAATGCCCCAGGTATTGTCCATCAGCACCGCCACCCCGCGCGCATGCGCCACACGCGACAGCGCCGGCACATCCTGCACCTCGAAACTATGGCTGCCAGGGCTTTCCAGATACAAAACCTTCGTCTCCGCGCGGATCAGCCCCGCCACCTCATCCTGCGTGGCCTCCGGCGCATAATACGTGGTCGCCACCCCCAGCCGGCGCAGCATCGTGTCGCAGAAACTCCGCACCGGCCCATATACGCTGTCCGGCACCAGGCAGTGGTCGCCCGCACCCAGATACGCCAGCAACGGCGTCGTGCACGCCGCCAGGCCGGTGCCCACAATCTGGCAACGCGTGCCGCCCTCCACCTCCGCCACCACATCCTCCAGCGCGTGGTGCGTGGCACTGCCGTTCAGCCCATAGGTCAGCGCCTGCTCAAACCGGCGGCGCATAAAATCCCGCCGCTGCGCCATGTTCTCGTACAGCACCGTCGATCCGCGATGCAGCGGCAGGTTCACAAACCCATGCGCCTTGCTGCCCGCACGCCCGGCATGGGAAAGCCGCGTCGCCAGCCCGTGCCCATCCTGGCCCACGCCGTCCGCGCTCACGCGCGCGCCTTCGGCGTATCGGGCTGCAATGCCCATTCGGTCCAGGACCCGTCATACAACGCGCCCTCGGGCAGACCCGCCACCGCCATCCCCAGCGTCAGCACCGCCGCGGAAACCCCCGTGCCGCAACTCGTCACCACCGGCCGCGATCCATCGATCCCCGCGGCTTCAAACCGCGCCCGCAACGCAGCCGGCGGCAACATCGTCTTGTCCGCCGTCAGCAACTCGCTTGCCGGCAGNNGCCCCCGTTGCCAGATTGTCGATCATGTCCCCAATGCCGCGCAGCCGCCCCGCCCGCAATTGCGGCCTGAACGCCCCCTTCGCGGCCGGTGGCGGCGCCGCACCCACCTCCACGGCGCGCCCCTCCGCCTGCCATTTCGGCAAGCCCCCATCCAGCACGGCCGCATGGTCATGCCCGAACAGCCGCATCATCCACCACCCGCGCGGCGCCGAAAAAATCCCCCGCTGATCGTAGAACACCACAAAATCCGTGCTCGATACCCCAAGCGCGCTCACCAGCCGCCCAAACCGCCCCGCACTGGGCACCATATGCGGCAATTCCGTCTCCACATCGGCAATCGTCTCGATATCGAAAAACCGCGCCCCCGGAATATGCCCCTGCGCGAACACCGCCCCCGGATCGGTCTTCTCCGCCGGCAAATAAAAACTCGCATCCAGAATGCGCACGCCGGGATCGTCCAGGTGCTCGGCGAGCCAGGCGGTGGTGATCAGCATGCGGGCTCCCAAAGGAAGAAAGAATCTTCTTTTCTGAAGAAAAGAAGCAAAAGACTTTTGACCGTTGGCGTGTAACTCACCGGCAGCGCGCGCAAAGGGATGAAAGTTTTTTGGTTCTTTTTTTCAAAAAAGAACAGTTTCCTTCTCACGCCAACAATTTCGTATCCAGCAACCGCATCACCGCCGCCGCCGCCGCCGCGCTATCACCTGCCGCTTCCAGCTCCGCGAAATCCACCACCGCCTGTTCATGCGCCACCATAAAACCGGTCATCTCCCGGTCCGCCGGCTCCGCCGCTTCTGCCAGCACCTTGTAGCGCTCCAGATACGGCCGGCTCAGCTCCGCCACCATCCGCATGCCATCCGCCCAATCCATCTCGCGCAGCTTGCCGGCAAATTCCACCCCGGCCTTGCGCATCGCCTCGCTCTCCGCAATCGGCAGGCCCAGCCGCAGCAGCATCGGCCGCAGCTTCACCTTCGCCTCGCTCTCCAGTTGCAGCAGCAGGCCCATGCCATGCCGCTTCTCCGCCGGGCACTGGCCCAGCAGCGTGGAAAACAGCCCCTCGCCGATAATCTCGCCATCATACAATTCCGCCACCCCGGCCAGATAAGCGTCCCTTTCCATCACATACCTCCAGCATTGCCCGACCCAGGCACGCTTACCGTGCCACCAGGATCTTGCAGCAATTGTGCCGGTTCACGCCGCCCATCTCTCCCGCAGCCAGTCCCGCCGCGCGGCAAACCACAGCAGCCCGATCGTCGCCACGGAATTGGGATACGCGCCGGCAATCGCCTGCTCGATCACATGGGCAGCGGGCAGGGCGCGCACCCGTATATCCTCCTGCTCGCTCGCCAGCCCGCCCATCCCGATCACCCCGTCCGGCCCCGTCGCCCCCACGCTCACACGGCCGGCGAACAGCGTGCACAGCTCGTCGCTTCCGCCCGGCGTCAGCAGAAAATCGCCGATCCGCATCAGGTCACGCACCTCCAGCCCCATCTCCTCGCGCGATTCGCGCGCGATGGTGGCCTCCGCCGTGTCATCCCCATCGATCAGCCCCGCCGCCAGCTCAACCAGCACCGGGTTCAACCCCGCCGCGAAGGCCGGCAAGCGAAACTGCTCGATCACCACCACCTGGTCGGTCACCGGATCATACGGCAAAATCGCCGCAGCCCGCCCCCGCCGCAGCAACTCCCAACTCCGCGGGCCAGACATTGCCCCATCGAACCGCCGCTGCCGAAACCGCACCAATTGCATGGGAAACCGCCCGCCCCACACGGTCTCCGCCGACTCGATCGCCACATCCGGTGACACCGGAAATGCCATAGCCACCTCTACCATACCCCCCCGAATAGCGCGGCGGAGCCCCGGTGGCCACAGGCGGAAAGGAAGGCCAGGGGCTCTGCTCTTGAACCCCGGTGGGGCCGTGGGCCCCACACCCCAATTCATTGATTTTACNNGCAGAGCCCCCTGGCCTTCCTTCGCGCCTAGTGCGCCGCCAGCAGCCCGCGCAACTCCTGGGCGGCGGCGGGGCCTTTGATGGCTTCCCGCCACATCGCCTCCGCCACGCGCTGGTGTGCCGCCACGGCTTCATCCGCGCCGGTGATCATCGCCACGCCCGCCTGCAGGTGGGGGATGGTATCGGTGCGGAACGGGTTGATCGCCAGCATCGCCCGGTCCCGCGCGCGTAAAATTTGAAACTGGCCGGAAGGTTCAGTGCCGGAGAGCATGCCGAATTGCAGCCCCATCGGTTCGGCTGTCATCAGGTTGGCGATATTCTCCATCTCCGTGCGCGCCACCGCGCGGGCGCGTTGCCGCAGCGACTCCGATCGCGCCATCCCCTGGCCCACCCCCTGCTGGAGAAAGCGCAGGATGGCGCCCGAGGAGAGCATGGCGATAATGCTCGGCCGGCGCATGCGGAACATCCGCTTGCGTTCGGCCAGGATGCTCAGCACCTGCTCGGCCGTGGCGCGCGCCGCGGCCCGTTCCGCGCCGGCTTCTGCGGCTGCCTCGGCGAACAGATCGGCCTCGATCGCATCCAGCTCGTCGGAGGATGTCAGATACGCCAGCGGAAAGCTCACTTGCAGGATCTGGTCCGCCGTTTCTTCCACCTGGCGCAGACGCTCGAAAAACCCGATCGGACGATTATAATATTCGACACCGATGCCCAGCAGAGAGAGCGGCGAGATTTTCAGCATCTCGGCGAGTCGGTTCACCGTGTCGAGCTTGATCACCTCGCCCTTCTCGTACCGATAGAGCGCGGCGCGTGATACCCCCAGCCGGGCGGCGATCTCCTCTGCCCGCAGGCCGGATTCCAGTCGGTAGGCCCGCAATTGCTGGCCGATCTCGGTAAAACGCATCACGCTCACTGCTCTCCGTGTTCTTATTGGCCCATGTTCTTGCCGCCAGGGGTTTTTCAGGCGAAACTCTGATCTACCCGCTTCACCGCTCAGTTGCCATACGATAGTATTACATATCCGGTTTTTTGCCGGACGTCATCCCGTAAAAGCAACTTTGCGCCTTTTTTTACACAGTTTCCAGGATTTTGTTTTCGTGTCTCGCGTTCCATCGGGCTTTTGCGGCGATTCTGCGCCACCGGCGCACGCGCTTTCCCCAAAATCCCGGCTGGAGGCCGAATGATCGCCGAACGCGTGTTGATGGCCCTGCTGATCGGCGGGATCGCGTTGGGCTGCGGCTTCATCCTGCATCCGTTTTTCTCGGCCGTGCTCTGGGCCGTGATCCTGGCCTACACCACCTGGCCGGTCTTCGCCTGGCTCCGCCATACGCTGAAACTGCCGCGCGCCGTCGCGGCACTTGCCATGGTTGTGCTCTCCGCCTGCGTCATCGTGCTGCCTTTGGCCCTGGCCGTGCCCGGCGGCGCCAGCGATGTGCAGGCCCTGCGCCATTCGCTGGAGGCCTGGCTCGCCGAAACCCCGCCCGCGCCGCATTGGCTGCTGGACGTTCCCTTTATCGGCCAGTCGCTCACCGACACCTGGAATGCGTGGGCGGCCGATCTGTCCACCATGAGCGCGTTTTTCCGCCCCTATCTCGGCATGTTCGCCGAACGTGGCCTGTCACTGCTGCTCGGCGTGGCCGGCGGCCTGGTGCAGTTCTTCCTGGCCCTGTTCGTGGCCTTCTTCGTCTGGTACTCGGGTGATCAGTTGGGGCCGCGCCTGCAACTGGTCGTGCATCGCATCGCCGGCCGGTATGGCCCGCATCTGGTGGCCGCCACCACGCGCGCGGTGCGCGGCACCGTGTATGGCATTCTCGGCACCGCCATCATCCAGGGCTTTCTCACCGCCTTCGGGCTCAGCATCGCCGGCGTGCCGCGGGTCGTTCTGCTCGGCACGGTGGCGGCTTTCCTTGCCGTGCTGCCCATCGGCGCCCCGCTGATCTGGATTCCCGCCGGGCTGTGGCTGCTGGCCGAGTCGCACACCGCACGCGGCGTATTCCTCCTCATCTATGGCGCCGTCGTCGTCTCCGGCTCCGATCACGTGATACGTCCCTATTTCATCGCCCGTGGCGCGCGGATTCCCTTTGTGCTCACGGTTCTGGGCGTGCTGGGCGGTGTGCTGGCCTTCGGTGCCCTGGGCATCTTCCTCGGCCCCGTGCTGCTAGGGGTAGGCTGGATGCTGATTGTGGAATTCACCCGCCCCGAGCCGGAGGCGGAAGCCGCGCCGCCCATCCCGGCCATCCCGTAGGGTGGGGTTCAGCCCACCACCCTGCGCCGCTTCACCCCGGTACCCTCTCTATTTCCACCACGCCGCCGCGCCGCCATCTTGCGCTTCAACCCGCTGCATGAGAGTGGCGGCAGGTGCGTGAACTCCGCGTGAAACAACTGCCCATGCCGCGCTCGCGGCCGCAGCCGCTATGGCTGCGCCGGGCCTGGGCTGGCTCGGCCGTGCTGCACCTGATGGTGCTGGCGCTGTTTCTCGTCGCGCAGTCGATGATCCCGCCGCCCAAGCCGGACGAATTGCCCAGCTTCGCCATCGAGTTCGAACCGAGCAACACCCAGACCAATGGCGGCCCCAACCCCAGCGTGGCGACCGAAACGCCCAACGGCGTGAAGTCCCCACAGATGCAGCCGACCCCACCGCCGGCTGCCGCCTCCCAGCCGCANNCCCCCGCCGATGCAGCGCCCGCGCTACGGCACGCAGCTGAACCCGAAGGCCGACAAGAATCCCTTCGCCCATCCCATGGAGTTCAGCCTGGCGCCGCGTCAGCCGCGATCCCTCTCCGCCGGCCTGCCTGGTTCGCGCAGCCTGGATCTCTCGGCCGGCCCGGTGGTGCGTGGCGGTCGGCTGACCGATGCGGTGGCCCATGTCGTCGGCCCCGGTGGTGCGGCCGACTACATGGAGCTGCTCAGCGAGTTCATCGAAACCCATAAATACTATCCGCCGAGTGCGCTGGCGGATAACGAGGAGGGCACGGCGGCCATTTCCATCACGATCGAGCGTGATGGCACGGTGCGGTCGCTTCGCCTGGTGTCATCCTCCGGCTCGAGAATCCTTGATTCGGCCTGGATGGCGATTTTCCGCGACAACAAGCTGCCTGCGTTTACCGATGACATGCCGTGGCCGCAGCAAACCTTTGAGTTGTCGCTGGATTATCAGATTATTTATCACAATGACCCTGGGCAGTTCCGCGACCGGTTTAGGTAAGGCCAGGGGGCTCGCCCCTCTGGACCCCCGTCTGTTACGATCCCGTACGGTGGGGGATCGTAGGGGCGAAGCCCGGGGTCTGGGGCCTTTCGGCCCCAGCCGGGGGTCCAGGGGGGCGGAGCCCCCCTGGTGATTGCCTTCGCCGCCCTCCTCGACCGTCTCACCCTCACCCCCGGCCGTCTCGCCAAGATCGCCCTCCTGCGCCGTTTTTTCGCCACCGAATCCGACCCCGACCGCGGCTGGGCACTCGCCGCCCTCACCGGCGAGCTCACCTTCGCCGCCGCCAAAGCCAGCCTCATCCGCGGCGTCGCCGAATCCCGCGCCGACCCCACCCTCTTCGCCCTCTCCTATGATTTCGTCGGCGACCTCGCAGAAACCGTCTCCCTCATCTGGCAGCCCAGCACCGAAACCGCGCCCCCCAGCCTCACCGCGGTCGTCACCGCCCTGCGCACCCGCCCCAAATCCGAACTGCCCGCGCTGCTCACCGCCTGGCTCGATACCTCCGGCCCGAATGTCCGCTACGCGCTGCTCAAACTCATCACCGGCGCGCTGCGGGCCGGCGCCTCCGCCCGCCTGGCCAAAACCGCGCTCGCCGAATTCGCCGCCGATCACGGCCAAACCATCGCGCCGGACGACATCGAGGAAGTCTGGCACGGCCTGACCCCGCCCTACGCCCCCCTGTTCGACTGGCTGGAAGGCCGCACCCCGCCGCCCGAGGCGGCGGGCGCCCCCGTGTTTCGCCCGCCCATGCTCGCCCATCCCCTGGAACCGCCCGATTTCGCCGCGCTGGACCAAGCTGCCTACAGCGCCGAATGGAAATGGGATGGCATCCGCGTGCAACTCGTCCGCAGCCCGGGCGGCCAGCGCATTTTTTCCCGCGGNNTTCGCCGACCTTCAGCAGCGCCTCAACCGCAAGACCACCACCGCCAAAATGCTCCGCGACTACCCCCTGCACGTGCGCCTGTACGATATCCTGTTCGACGGTGCCGAGGATTTGCGCCCTTTGCCCTTCACCGCACGCCGCGCGCGGCTGGAAGCCTGGCTCGCCCGCCACCCCTCGCCGCGTCTCGATCTCTCCGAGCTGATCGCCTTCACCGCGCTGGACGAGCTCGCCGCCATCCGCGCCGGCGCGCGGGCCGCCTCCATCGAGGGCCTGATGCTGAAGCGGCGCGACAGCGCCTACGTGCCCGGCCGCCCGAAGGGCCTGTGGTGGAAATGGAAGCGCGACCCGCTGACCATCGACGCCGTGGTGATGTACGCCCAGCGCGGCCACGGCAAACGCAGCAGTTTTTATAGCGACTACACGTTTGGACTATGGCGCGACGATGGAGAGCTCGTGCCCGTNNGAGGTGGAACGCGGCCTGGTGCTGGAAGTGGCCTTCGACGCCGCCCAGTTCTCCACCCGCCACAAATCCGGCGTGGCCCTGCGGTTTCCACGTATTGCCCGTTTGCGCTGGGACAAACCGGCCGCCGAGGCAGACCAGCTGGAAACACTGCTTGCCTTGATAAAGGCGTAGGAAGGAAGGTCTTCTTTTTTGAAAAAAAGAAGCAAAAAACTTTTGACTGTTTGCGCACGGCTCGCCGGCAGCGCGCGTAAAGGAATAAAAGTTTTTTGGTTCTTTTTTTCAAAAAAGAACAGCCTTACTTCGGCGCCAGCCGCCACCGATTGAGCGCCACCAGCGACCAAACCCCCTCCACCAGCCCGAACGGCCACGCCCCCTGCATGAACCCATATGCGGAGCCCAGCACGCACGCGCAGGCAAACCCAAAAACATACCACCGCCCCCGGTTTTCCAGCGCGTAGAACACCAGCATCAGCGTCACGGCCACCAGGCCAAAAAGCGTCAGTCCATCCATTGCTTAACCACCGGAGTGCGGAAAACCCTAGCGCCGTCCGCCACCCCCGCGCCAGCGCTTCGGCTGGGGGCGCACGTCCGCCCAGGCATCCGGCGGGGCCGTCGCGGGCACTGGCCTGTGCGGCTGAGCGGAA
>PKZM01000200.1 GCA_003133065.1 Acetobacteraceae bacterium | reverse complement strand
TGTAAGACGCATTCGCCGGTGTGGCGAGCGACGAAGCCGCCACGGTTGTGAAGCAAGCGAGCGCTGCCAGGCGTGCAATGTTGGTAGATTCGGGGCTGGAGTTCGCCCCGGACGTGCCAAATCCGATTCCCATGACAGTTCTCCGAGCGAACGACCGCGTGGGTAAAGTAGCAAGGCCGCCACGGGCCCGCAACAAAATATTTCACGCTCTTTGGCAGCGGGAAACACAATTTTTACGGGAGCCAGACAGGTCTGTTATGCACAGGAGCGTCCCGAGAGGGAAAAGCTCAAATTGTCCGGCCGCGCCGCCGGGTGACCAGAAAGGCGGCGAGTCCGGCGCCGAGGACGCAGGCCGAGCCCGGCTCCGGCACCAACATGGCATTGCCGCCGCTGGTTCTGCCTGTAATGACTTCACTGGTGTTCGCGGGCTCGTTATACCCGACCCGGAATACGAAGGAGTCGGCCCATGAGTCGATACCGTTTCCAGCACCCCCGGCCGTGTCGATACCGGTTGCTTGGTATTCATCCACCAGATTGGCGTTATTAGGGTCTACGCACAGCATTAGGAAAGTAAAAGAGCTTCCCGTGCCGGTGTTGGTGAAGGTTCCGGTGAGCGACACCGATCCGGTCATGGTGTAGAATGCGGGGGTCGTGGGATTGTTAGGATCGGGCACGAAGACGGCGACGGTGATCGGCTGTTCCGCGAGGCCGCCGGTTCCGCTGGTGTAGTCCAGCGTTGTGGTGCTGACCGCGGTTGGGTCTATCAGCGACGGCGAAAGGTAGATGTTCCACGGGTCGGTAGGGGCCAGTATCATATCCCCAAACGCAAGGAAACCGGGCGCTTGGGTAAACGCCCCATCGGATGTCCCATTGTCGGCAACTGTTCCGCGTATCGACCCGAGGGTCAGGTCATAGAGCGGATCGGCTTTGGCCGGGTGCGGGGTCAGCGCGGCGCAGGCGAGCAGAACGGCGGAGAGGGTGGAAATCGCACGCACATCCAACATAGTTCAAACCCCAAACGGCGCCGTCGCGAAAAACATTCCGGGCGCAACGAATTTCAGTGCAATCTCATGGTATTCGGGCGGCGCGGTGAGGCGCAAGGAATTCCCGGGGGGGGGGCAGGCAGAATTCTCCTTCCAAGACGCCATCACACCAGGAATGCCGGTACCCCAGCGCCTTGCCTGGGGCACCTTGGCGGTGCACTGCGCGTGTGCATTGCAGCCGGGGGGCTGGCGGGCTCGGGCCGGGACACGCCATGCTGCGCGCGCGCCAGAGGCGACAACTTTTGGTGGTGGACGGGGCGCATGGGGTTGACCGGACTTGTATGACGCCGCATGAGGCTGGCGTGTTACCAGGTCTTTCCCAGCCGCCCAACATTCCGGCCGCGCCGGCGTCATGCAGGCAGGTGTCCGGCGGGTTGGGTGGATGGCGCCTGGCGAGGCTGACAGACGGGTGGACGGTTTTGGCAGGATGACGACGGGCAAGGCGCTGTTCGGCCTCGATCTGTTGATGATGCTGCTGACCTGGCCGCTTCTGCTGCATTACGGCTGCTGGGGCAGCGAATGCTTCCGTGCCACGCCCGACGCGGCGGCTTCGGTTCTCTATCCGCTCACCAACCTGATTTCGCTCTATGCGCTGGGCCTGTACCGGCGCGACGCGATCGTGCAGACCCGCGACTCGATGGCGCGCGTGCCGCTGGCGGTGAGCCTGGGCGCGGTCGGCGCGGCCGTGGTGCTGGTGATGTTCAGCCCGTGGATCGGGTCGCCGCTGAACCGGGTGCGGCTGTTCTCCGGGGCGGTGATCGTTTTCTGCTTCTCGGGCCTGGTGGCGCGGCTGATATTTTCCTGGCTGAAGCGGCGTGGCAGCTTCCATCGCCGTCTGCTGGTGGTGGGCGCCGGCGTGCGGGCCTGGGATCTGCTGTGCATGCTGCGCAACGAGGGCGGGCACCCGCACTACCAGGTGGAATTCGTGCAGGACGCGGCCTTTGGCCCGGTCGATCCGCGTCTGACGGCTGCGGTGGGCGAGGGCATCGCGATCATCGAGACCAAGGATGTGCTGGGCACCGCGCGCCGTTTCAACCCCGACGAGATCGTGGTGGCGCCCGATGAGCGGCGCGGCATGCCGCTGGACAGTCTTCTTGCCTGCAAGAAGGATGGGTTTCCCGTGGAGCAGTATCTGAGCTTTCTGGAGCGCGAGATACGCCGCGTGGATATCAGGCGCGTGGATGTGGGCTGGATGCTGTATTCAAGCGGTTTTTATTTCGGCACGCTGGATAATGCGCTCAAGCGCGTGCTGGATGTGGCGGTGAGCCTGGTTCTGCTGATCCTGTTCTCGCCGTTTCTGATCGGCGCCGCCATTGCCATCAAGCTGGATGATGGCGGCCCCATTCTGTACAGCCAGGAGCGCGTGACGCGGAATGAATCCCTGTTCCGCATCTACAAGCTGCGCACGATGCGGCCGGATGCGGAGAAATTCGGGGCGGTCTGGGCGCAGGCGCGCGATCCACGGATTACGCGCGTGGGCAAGTTTCTGCGCCAGACGCGTATCGACGAGATGCCGCAATTGTTCAATGTGCTGCGCGGCGAGATGTCGCTGGTGGGTCCGCGGCCGGAACGCCCGAGTTTCATCAGCACGCTGGCCGAGGAATTGCCCCTATACAATGAGCGCCATATGGTGAAGGCTGGTTTGACCGGCTGGGCGCAGATCAACTACCCCTACGGTGCCTCGCTTGACGATGCGCGATCCAAGCTGAGTTACGATCTCTATTACGTGAAGAATTTTTCGATCCTGTTCGATCTATTGATTCTGCTGCAAACCTTACGAGTCGTCCTCTGGCCTTCCGGCGCCCGCTAAAGTGCAAAAGTTTTTTGCTTTTTTTTTTCAAAAAAGAAGATTCTTCCTTCTCTATGAAAGGCCCGGTTGATGATTTTGAAGATCAATGGCCGTTCGTATGACGTCGACATCCAACCCGACATGCCCGTGCTGTGGGTATTGCGGGACGTTCTCGGCCTGACCGGCACGAAGTTCGGGTGCGGCATCGCGCAGTGCGGCGCCTGCACCATTCATGTGGATGGCCGGGCGGTGCGGTCCTGCGTGTTGCCGGCCGGCGGGGTGGGCGATGCGGCGATCACCACGATCGAGGCGATCGGCGCCACGCCCGAGGGGGCAAAGGTGCAGAAGGCCTGGCTGGATCGCGAGGTGGTGCAATGCGGCTATTGCCAGTCCGGCCAGATCATGTCGGCGACCGCCTTGCTGGTGCAGACGCCCAAGCCGACGGACCCGGATATCGATGCGGCGATGGCGGGCAATATCTGCCGTTGCGGCACGTATGTGCGAATCCGGGCGGCGATTCATGAAGCGGCGGGGGCCTGAAGCGCATGACGGTGCATCGCCGCGATCTGTTGCGCATGGCCGGGCTGGGCGCCGGCGGGCTGGTGCTTGGCTTTACCTGGCCGGGTCTGGTGCCGCGCCGGGCGCGGGCGGGGGATGCCGATGTGGTCGGGCCGGCGCCGACCGCCTTCATCCGCATCGGCGCCACGGGGCCGGTGATGCTGATCATGCCGGATACGGAATGCGGCCAGGGGATATGGACCAGTGCCGCGATGCTGATCGCCGAGGAGCTGGAGGTGGGTCTGGACCAGGTATCGCTGATCCCGGCGCCGCCCGATGCCAAGCTCTATGCGAGCCCGGCGCTGGGCGAGCAGGCGACCGGCGGATCGACCTCCATCATCGGCGACTGGACGCGGCTGCGGGAGGCGGGTGCGCGGGCGCGCATCATGCTGGTGCAGGCGGCGGCCAATCAATGGCAGGTGGCGCCGGCGAGCTGCCGCGCCGCGGCGGGCGTGGTGCATCACGATGCCAGCGGGCGCAGCACGCCGTATGCGCAATTGGCCGATGCCGCGGGTGCCCTGCCGGTGCCGGGGAAGGTGGCGCTGAAGCCGCAATCGGCCTGGACGCTGATCGGCACGGTGCAGAAGCGGCTGGATACGCCATCCAAGGTGAATGGCAGCGCGGTGTTCGGCATCGATGTGCAGATCCCGGGCATGAAGATCGGCACGGTCGCCGCCTGCCCGGTGTTGGGCGGAAGGTTGGCCGGCATCGACGAGGCGGCGGCGCGCGCGGTGCCCGGCGTGCGCGATGTGGTGCGGCTGGATAACGCGGTGGCCGTGATCGGCGACCATTTCTGGGCGGCGAAGCAGGGGTTGCAGGCGGCCAATCCGCGCTGGGACGAGGGGCCGAATGCGCAGGTGAACAGCGCCGGCCTGGTGGCGGCGCTGGCGGCGGCGACGCAGCATCCGGGCGCGGTGGCGCGGGATAGTGGCGATGCGCCCGGCAAGATCGCCGGCGCGGCGACGAAGCTGGAGGCGGTGTACGAGCTGCCCTTCCTGTCCCATGCGCCGATGGAGCCGATCAACACCACGCTGCATATCCGGCCGGATGGGGCGGATCTGTGGGTGGGCACGCAGGTGCCGGTGCGCGCGCAGGATGCGGTGGCCAAGGAAGCGGGCCTGAAGCCGGAGCAGGTGGTGGTGCACAACCACATGATGGGCGGGGCGTTCGGCCGCCGCCTGGATGTGGATAGTATCGAGCAGGCGGCCGCCATTGCCCGCACCCTGGCCTATCCCGTGAAGCTGATCTGGACGCGGGAGGAGGATATCACCCACGATTTGTTCCGGCCGTATTACTACGACCGCATGGCGGCGGGGCTGGATGCGGACGGCCGTATCCTGGGCTGGACGCACCGGACGGGTGGATCATCGGTGATGGCGCGCTGGCTGCCGGCGGGGATGCAAGGGCAGTTGGATCCCGATGCGGTGGAGGGGGCGACACAGACGCCCTACGATCTGCCGGCGATGAAGGTGGAGTATGTGCGCCATGAGTCGCCGGGGGTGACAACCGCCTGGTGGCGCGGCGTGGGGCCCACGCACAACGTGTTTGTGGTGGAAGGGTTTATGGATGAATGCGCGGCCGCGGCGGGAAAGGATCCGATTGAGTACCGGCGTGCGCTGCTGCAGAAGAATCCGCGCGCGCTGGCGGTGCTGAACCTGGCGGCGGAGAAATCCGGCTGGGGTGAAAAGCTGCCGGCGGGCGTGGGGCGCGGCGTTTCGGTGCAATATGCGTTTTCCTCGTTCCTGGCGCATGTGCTGGAGGTGGAGGTGACGCCGCGCGGCGAAATCCGGCTGCGGCGCGCCACCGTCGCGATCGATTGCGGCCAGCGGGTGAACCCCGATACGATCACCGCGCAGATCGAGGGCGGGCTGATCTTCGGGCTGAGCATGGCGCTGTACAGCGACATCACCCATGAAAACGGCCGTGTGCAGCAAAGCAATTTCAACAATTACCGGATGCTGCGCATCGATCAGGCGCCGCGCATCGAGGTGCACCAGATCGACAGCCACGAGGACCCCGGCGGCATCGGCGAGACCGGCACCGCAGCAGCCTCTGCCGCCTTGGCCAATGCCATCTACGCCGCCACGGGAAAAAGGCTGCGCCGCCTGCCCTTCGGCAACGGCGCGCTGCAATCCTCATGAGCGAACAGGTAAAAGTTCTTTGCTTCTTTCTTTCAAGAAAGAAGAGTCTTTCTTCAGGCCGCTGCGCGGGGCCTTCTTTTTTGAAAAAAAGAAGCAAAAAACTTTTACTTGTCGTGTGCGTGGCCCTTTTCGGCGGGGTGGCGCATGCGACAGATGGCAAGTACCTGGCGCGGATGGCGGATTGTGCGGCGTGCCATATGGGGAGCGACGGCACGCTTTCGGGCGGGCGGGCGTTCAAGACGCCGTTCGGTACGATCTATGCCACCAATATCACGCCGGATGCCGAACATGGCGTGGGCGGCTACACCGATGACGAATGGGTGCGAGCGCTGCAACAAGGTGTGGCGCGCGGCGGGAAACATCTTTATCCGGCGATGCCGTATGCGAACTATACATTGATGACCCGCGAAGATGCGCTGGCGATCAAGGCGTATGTCATGACGCTGCCGGCGTCGGCGGCCGCGCCGCCGGCCAACCAGATGCGGTTTCCGTTCAATATCCGCTGGCTGATGGTGTTCTGGAACTGGCTGTACAATCCCGATCATCGCCTGGCGCCGGACAGCACGCATGATGCGGCGTGGAACCGCGGCGCGTATCTGGCCGAGGCGCTCGGCCACTGCCAGCAATGCCATACGCCGCGCAATTTTCTGCAAGGGCCGAAAAAATTGCAGGCCTATGCGGGTGCGGTGCAGCAAGGCTGGATGGCTTACAATATCACCAGCGATGCGCAGACTGGCATCGGCGCGTGGTCGCAGGCAGACCTGGCCACGTATCTTTCCAGCGGCCATGCCGATGGGCATGGGCCGGCGAGCGGCCCGATGGCGGAAGCGGTTTCCTATTCGCTGCGGTATCTGACGGGGGAGGATGCGCAGGCGCTTGCCGCGTATTTGAAAACGATACCCGCCCGGCAGACCACCCCACTGCCGCCGCCGGTGCATGTGGCTGAGGACGACCTTGGCGCGCGCATTTACGAAGGCGCCTGCGCCAGTTGCCATCGGCTGGACGGCACCGGCACCGAGACGCCGTATGCGGCGCTGGCCGGCGACCAGACGGCGATGGATCCGGCCGGCATCAACCTTGTGCGGATGCTGATGACGGGCGGCGCGGTGACGAGCGGCCAGGGCAGCTTCGCCATGCCGGGTTTTGCCCGCGGCTATACGGATGCCGAGATTGCCGCCGTTGCGAATTATACGATCGAACATATCGGCCAGCGCGTGGGGCGGGTGACGCCGGGGGCGGTTGCCAAGTTGCGGTCGGAGGTTCCGGCCGCGCCCGGCGGCGCGGGCACTTAGGGCCCGTTCGACAATAACNNCGATGCCTTAGATCCGGCCGGTTGCGTGATGGCCCTGGCTGGTCTCATGCCGCTGCGTATGAGGCAATGCGAAGGGATTCGGCCGGCATGTCAGCCTGCGCCTTCTTCAGATCGTAGATCGACTGAAGATTCATCCAGTAGTTCGGCGTGGTGCCGAATGCCAGGCCGAGCCTGATCGCCATCCTGGCGGTAATCGCGCGTTGCCCATTCATGATCCCGGAGACGGCGTTATGGGCCACGCCGATGGTCTGGGCGAATTTCCGGGCGCTCAGGCCCAGAGCGTGCAACTCGTCGCGCAGGAACTCGCCAGGGTGGATCGGGGGAAGATTGTCGATCGGTTGCGGCATCGTCGGGCTTTCCTCAATCAGCTGGACTGTATTCGTCAGTGGTCATCGGTGATCTCTACGTCATAGGCATCGCCGGCAACGTGCAGGGCGTCCGTTTGGGGCGGTATCGCGGCGTGGGGAATCCATGTGAAGCAAACCCGGTATTGGTCGTTGATCCGGATGCTGTACTGTCCGGTCCTGTCGCCCCGCAGAGCTTCGAACCTGTTTCCAGCTGGTGAGCGAAGGTCGGCCAGCACGACGGCCGCCTGAATTCTGGTCAGCGCCTTGGCCGCTGCGTTGGCAAAGGCCTAGAATTCTCTGACTGGCTCTCTGGCGAGAAATCGCGCGGTTTTCTTGTCCTTGCATCCCCCGATCGCCATGGATCCGTCTCTGCCGCGTATCCGGTATATGGCACATACCGGATACCAGACAAGGTGCCGGCTGCCGGCGGGTGCGCGCGGGCCTGCAATCTAACGATACGATCGCTGCCTCGACGGGCCGGGCGTCTAGATGGATACTGGTCGCAGGTGCGTGGTGGGGTTGGGGTTTCTGTGTCCATGGATGTGGCTGTTTCGGGCTCGGCCCGGCAAGTTGGGATCGTGGCCGTGAAGGCCCAGCCTGCCGGGCGCGGCGCGGATTCACTGCGCACGCGGCTGATGCTGCTGGCGGCGGCGGCGATCGTGCCGATGCTGCTGGTGGTGGCGGCGGCCGGATATTCGAGCTATGCCGGCGACCGCGAGCGGATCTCGCGCCGCACGCTGGATTTGGCGAGCCACCTGGCGGCGGCGGTGGAGCGGGAGCTGCGCGGCACCACGGCCAGCCTGCAGGTGCTGGCGCTCTCGCCGGTGCTGCAGCATGGCGACGTGGAGGGGTTCCGCGAGCTGGCGCTGCTGTTCCGCGCGACTCAGCCGGCCGGTTCCACGCTCAGCCTGATGGATGCGGCGGGCAAGACCGTGCTGGCGATCGATGCACGCGAGCAAGGCGCGACCGCACGCGTGCTTCAGAGCGCCCGGACCGAGTCCTGGCCGCCGGTGTTCGAGGGGGGCGAGCCGTTCATCTCCAACCTGCACGCGGGCGCCGATGACCGCACCGGGTTCATTACCGTGGCGGTGCCGGTGATGCGGCAGGGCAGCGTGGCCTATGCGCTGAGCCTGGCGCTGCCATGGCAGGCCTTTGCCGCCCTGCTGGGCAATCAGCATATCCCGCCTTCGGCACTGGCCACGATTTTCGACCGCGCCGGGCATATCGTGGCGCGCAGCCCGGATGATCCGGGGAGTGTGGGCAGGGCGGCGGAGCCGTTGCTGTTGCAGGCGGTGCTGGGCGGCGGGGAGGAGGTGTTCACCGGCGAATCGCTGGATGGCGAGGGGGAGCTGGTGGCGTTGAGCCATAGCCGGCCCTCTGGCTGGAGCGTGGCGGTGACGGTGCCGGAGGCGGCGCTGCGGGCGCCGCTACTGCGATCGCTGCGGGTAACCTGCGAGGCGGGGCTGTTGGGGCTGATGTGCAGCCTGGTGGTGGCGTACGCGCTGGCGCAGCGCGTGCTGGGGCCGATGCGGGCGCTGGAACGGATGGCGGCGTCGGGCACGGCGGAGCAACACCCGGAAAGCCTGGGCCTGCGCGAGGTGGATGCTGTGGCCTCCGCGCTGCGGGCCAGCCAGCGGGAGCGGCAGGCGGCGATGGCGGCGATGGCGGCCCTGAACGAGGCGCTGGAGGAGCGGGTGCGGCAGGAGACCGCCAGCCGGATCGAAGTGCAGGACCGGCTGGCCCAGGCGCAGCGGATGGAGGCGCTGGGCCAGTTGGCCGGGGGAATCGCGCATGATTTCAACAACGTGCTTCAGGCCGTGACGGGCGGCTTGAGCCTGATCCAGCGGCGTGCGGACAAGCCCGAGGCGGTGCGGCGGCTGGCCGGGATGGCATCCAATGCCGCGGACCGGGGGGCAGCGATCACCGGGCGGCTGCTGACCTTCGCCCGGCGCGGCGAGTTGAAGGCGGTGCCGATCGCGGCGCGGGGGCTTCTGGAGAGCCTGCGCGAAATGCTGGCCCCCACGCTGGGGGCCGGGATTTCGGTGCAGGTGGCGGCGGATGCGGATTTGCCGCTGCTGCTGGCGGATAAGGCGCAGTTGGAGACGGTGCTGGTGAACCTGTCGGTGAATGCCCGCGATGCGATGCCGGGCGGCGGCACGCTGGTTCTTTCCGCGGCCGCGGAAACGCTGGCCAGCGCGCAGATCGGCATGCGGCCGGAAGCCGGCGCGCATGCGCTGGATTTGCGGGCGGGCGCCTATGTGCGGCTGGTGCTGTCCGATACCGGGATCGGCATGGATGCGGCGATTCTGGCGCGGGCGAGCGAGCCGTTCTTCACCACCAAGGGGCCAGGGCACGGCACGGGGCTGGGGTTGGCCATGGCGCGGGGCTTCGCGCTGCAATCCGGCGGCGGGTTCAGCATTGCCAGCACGCCGGGGGCCGGCACGCGGGTGAGCCTGTGGTTTCCGCAGGCGGTGGCTGCCGTGGAGCCGCCTCGTGTGGCGGCGCGGGCAAAGCTGCCGCCCAAGCCGGCGCTGCGCGTGCTGATGGTGGATGACGACAACATGGTGCGCGAGGCGCTGGCCTGCGAGCTGGAGGACCGGGCGTTTGAGGTGACGACGGCCTCGGACGGGCTGTCAGCCCTGGCGCTGGTGGATGGCGGGCAGGCGATGGACGTGCTGGTGACCGATTTCTCGATGCCCGGCATGAACGGGCTTTCCCTGATCGAGGAAGTGCGCCGGCGGCGGCCGGACGTGCCGGCCTTGCTGCTGACGGGCTATGCGGAGGCCGGGGCGGAAGCGTCGCTGGCGGTCATCCCCGACCGGCTGACGACACTGCTGCGCAAGCCGATTTCGGGGGAGGATCTGGCGGCGCGGGTGATGGGGCTGGCGAAGGAAGAAAGTCTTCTTTTTTGAAAAAAAGAAGCAAAAAACTTTTATTCGTTGAGTTGGGTGCTGGGGCAACGCGCGGCTTAAACAGGCAAAAGTTTTTTGGTTCTTTTTTTCAAAAAAGAACATCTTTTTACGCAGGCGGCACAACCACCAATTTTTGGAAAAGGAAGGAAGGTCTTCTTTTTTGAAAAAAAGAAGCAAAAAACTTTTGTTCGTTGAGTCGGGGGCTGGGGCAACGCGCGCCTAGACAGGCAAAAGTCAATACACATCCCGCACATAGCGCTTCTCCCGCGCCAGCGCCGCCACATATTCGGCGGCCTTCTCGGCGGGTAGAGCGCCATGGTCCTGCGCCACCTGGCGCAGTGCGGCGTCCACATCCTTGGCCATGCGGGTGGCGTCGCCGCAGACGTAGAAATGGGCGCCATCCTGCAGCCAGCGCCAGAGCAGGGCGCCGTTTTCGATCATGCGGTGCTGCACATAGATCTTGTCCGCCTGGTCGCGGGAGAAGGCGGTATCCAGGCGGTGCAGGCAGCCCTGGCGCTGCATGGTTTCCAGCTCGTCGCGATAGTAAAAATCCGTGCTGGCGCGTTGTTCGCCGAAGAACAGCCAGTTCTTTCCAACGGCGCCGCTGGCCTGGCGGTGTTGCAGGAACGCGCGGAAGGGGGCGACGCCGGTGCCGGGGCCGACCATGATCATCGGGCGCGCGGGATCCTTGGGCGGGCGGAAATGGAGGGATTTCTGCACGAAAATCGGCACCTGCGTGCCCGCGGCACGGTCGGCGAGGAAGGTGGAGCATATGCCGCCGCGGGAAGCGCCGTAGCGCACGGTGGCGACGGTGAGGTGCACATCGTCCGGATGCAGCGCAGGGCTGGAGGAGATGGAATAGAGCCGCGGCTGCATCGGTTTGAGGGCGGCGAGCAGCTCCGCGGCGCTGGCATGGATGGGGAAGCCGTGCAGCAGATCGATGAATTGGCGGCCCCACAGCCAGTCCGCGCGCTGGGATTTGCGTTCCTCCAGCATCAGATCGATCAGGAAGGTGCTGCCGGAGCGTTCGGCGACGAAGCGCAGCATGTCCGGCGTGGTCTTGCCGATTTCGTAATGGCTCAGCAGGGCTGTGCCCAGGGGCAGGGTGCCGTGGCCGGGGACGGTGACGGCTGTCGCCTCGGGCAGATTGAGGGTCGCGAGCATATCTGCGACCAGGCCCGGATCGTTTTTGGGCCAAACGCCCAAAGCGTCGCCGGCTTCGTAGGTGAAGCCGGTGCCGGCGAGATCGAAGATGAATTGGCGCGTTTCCTTCTCCGCGCCTGGGGCATTGAGCAGCCGGTTGGCGGCCAGGCGCGTGAGCAGCGGGCGGGTGCGGTCGAAGGCAGGTGCCGGCGCGACTTGCGGCGCCGCGACGGGTGACGCCGCCGGCCCCGCGGTGGTGACGCGTTCGGCCGAAGCGGTCTGCAAGGCGGGTTGCAGGGCGAGGACCACGCGATCCAGCCAAAGCCGCGCGGTTTCCTCATACTCGGGTTCGCAATCGGCCCGCGCGGTCAGGCACTGGGCGCCGAGCGCTTGCAGCCGCGCATCCAGGTTCCGCCCGAAGCCGCAGAACTGGTCGTAGCTGGAATCGCCGAAGGCCAGCACGGAGAAGCGCGTGTTTTCCAGTTGCGCCATGGCATCGCTGTTCAAGGCGCGCCAGAATTCGGTGGCGGTGTCGGGCGGATCGCCGTCGCCGAAGGTGCTGGCGACAAGCAGCACGACCGGCACGGCGGCCAGTTCGGCGGGCTGGATGGCATCCATGCCGACCAGGCGCACCGGATGGCCGCGCTGTTCCAACTGGCGGGCGCAGATGGCGGCGAAACCCTCGGCGCGGCCGATCTGCGAGGCCCACAGGACCATGACCGGCTCGGCGGCCGGCGCGGCGATGGCGGGGCGTGACGCGGCGGATGGTGCGGCGTGGGAGAACAGGCCGGCGAGCATGCCATCCAGCCAGAGGCGCGTTTGGGGTGAAACGGGTGCGGCCGGCGGCAGCACGGGCACGGCGCCCGGGGCGCGGGCGGTATCGGCCAACAGCCCGCTGAGGAACCCCTGCATGTAGAGTTTTTCCTCAGCGTCCAGGGCCTTCGCCGGCGCGGGGTCAATGCCCAGGAGTCTCGCGGCCGCCTCGATGCGGGTCATGTCGTCGGCAGTCCCCGATGCAGGGTGCGTGGCCAGGGCCGGGTGCGCGCGCCCCGGCGCGGCCGCGTCTGGGCCGGAAATCCGTGCCAGGGACACGGCGCTGAACTTGAAATCCGGCTGCAGGGAAATGGGGTCGGCGGCATCGCTTGTCACGGCGTTGATGGCGAGATGATCGCCGAAAATATCGTTCCAATGGAAGGGCGCGAAGCATGTGCCTGGCCGCATGCGCTCGGTGAGCGCGGCCGGCAGGATGGCCATGCCGCGGCGGGAGCGGATTTCCACGCGATCGCGCGCCGCAATGCCCCGCGCGGCCGCATCGTGGGGGTTGAGTTCGATGAACGGGCCCGGGTTGAGCTTGTTCAGCGTGGCGATTTTGCCGGTTTTGGTGAGCGTGTGCCATTGGTGCTGTAGCCGGCCCGTGGAGAGGATGAGGGGATAGGCTTCATCTGGCAGCTCGGC
Source organism: Acetobacteraceae bacterium (assembly GCA_003133065.1). Taxonomy (GTDB): domain Bacteria; phylum Pseudomonadota; class Alphaproteobacteria; order Acetobacterales; family Acetobacteraceae; genus BOG-908. The sequence goes on along the minus strand of PKZM01000200.1, from coordinate 5,782 downwards.
CGGCGGCATGTGGGGGCGGGGCAGGAAGGCGGCGCGGCCGGTGGGCGTGGGGAACAGCACGGTGGCGCCTTGGGCATCGCCGGCATAGCGGGTCGGGTTGCGATCGGACGCGGCATCAGGCGGGCAGGGCCATTGCAGTGACCGGGCGCGCAGGCGGGCGTGGCTGGCGCCGCTGATGTCGTAGCCGGTGCGCGGGTTGGCGGCCTGTTTCAGCTCCTCGAACACCGCATCGGCGGCGGTGTAGGTGAAGGCGTGGGCGTAGCCCATGGCGCAGGCGATTCGGGCGATGATCTGCCAGTCCGGCAGGGCATCGCCGGGCGGATCGACCGCCTTTTCCATCAAGGTGAGGTTGCGTTCGGAGTTGACCATCACGCCCTCGGCTTCCGCCCAGAGCGCGCCGGGCAGCATGATGTCGGCGTGCATGTTGGTCTCGGTGTCCAGGAAGCAATCCTGGGTGATGACCAGTTCGGCGGCCTGCAGGCCGGCGATCGCCTCGGCCCGGTTGGGCATGCTGGCAACCGGGTTGCTGCAGATGATCCAGCAGGCCTTGATGTGGCCGGCGCGCATATCCTGGAACATGGCGACGGCGCCGCCGCCGGAGTCCGCGCGCAGGGTGCCGGGGGGAAGCTGCCAGAGGGTTTCGGCGAAACGGCGATCTTCCGGCGAGTCGTTGCTGCGCTGGCCGGGCAGGCCCGGCCCCATATAGCCCATTTCGCGCCCGCCCATGGCGTTCGGCTGGCCGGTGAGGGAGAAGGGGCCGCTGCCGGGCTTGCAGATTTTGCCCGTGGCCAGATGCAGGTTGCAGACCGCATTGGTGTTCCATGTGCCGTGGGTGCTCTGGTTGAGACCCATGGTCCAGCAGCTGATCCAGGAAGGCGCGCTGCCGATCCACGCGGCGGCCTGGCGGATATCGGCTTGCGCAAGTCCGGTGATGCCGGCGACGGATTGGGGCGTGTAGGCGGGCAGGAAGTCGGCCATGGCGGCCCAGCCATCGGTGTGGCGGGCGATGAAATCCATATCCGTTTGGCCGTTCTGCACGATCAGGTGCAGCAGGCCGTTGAGCAGCGCCAGATCGGTGCCTGGCGCGATCTGGAGGAAGAGGCTGGCTTTTTCGGCCGTTGCGGTGCGGCGGGGATCCACCACGATGAGGCGGGCGCCGGCCTTCACACGATCCATCATGCGCAGGAACAGGATCGGGTGGCAGTCCGCCATATTCGCCCCGATGACGAGGAACAGGTCGGTTTTGTCGAAATCCTGGTAGGCGCCGGGCGGCCCATCGGCGCCCAGCGAGAGCTTGTAGCCGCTGGCGGCGCTGGCCATGCACAGCCGCGAGTTGGATTCGATATGGCGGGTTTTCAGGAAGCCCTTTGCCAGCTTGTTGGCGAGATATTGGGCTTCCAGCGACATCTGGCCGGAGACATAGAGGGCGATCGCATCGGGGCCGTGCGTATCGCGGATGGCGCAGAGGCGGCGCGCGGTTTCGGTGATGGCGGTATCGATATCCACCGGAAGCTGGTCCCGGCCCTCGGCCTTGGCGATATAGGCGCGGTCCATGCGGCCGGGGGCCTCTATGGCCTGGGCGCAGGTGCTGCCTTTGGTGCAGAGCCGGCCGAAATTGGCGGGGTGGGTCTTGTCGCCGGAGAGTTTGACGACACGGTTCGCGGCGATCTCCATGACGATGCCGCAGCCCACGCCGCAATATGGGCATACGCTTTTGACGGTTCTGGGCTGATCGGCGGACGGCTTCATGCCTGGGACATGCGACGGGGCCTTGCGCGAGGGGATAAGTAAGGCCTTCTTTTTTGAAAAAAAGAAGCAAAAAACTTTTGACTCTTGGTACGCACCTCGCCGGCAGCGTGCGCAAAGGGATAAAAGTTTTTTGGTTCTTTTTTTCAAAAAAGAACCTCTTTCTTTCTACATCACGCTCAACCGGCCTGAAAGCCTGGCGATGGTGCACGCCAGGCGCGAATTGGCGTGGCTTACGCAACCGCGATATGAATTCCGTATACGGCAATGGATTCGCGCTAGCGTTAGCATGCGGGCCGGGGTTAATTATGCGCGCGGGTGGGTGTTCCCGTGATCCATGACGAGGCCCGAAGATCCTTATGCAATCGAAATACTTTGCGAAACGTACTGCCCGGAACGGGCTGCTGGTGGCCACCGCCCTTGCCTGCCTGAACGCGGCCCCTGCCGGCGCGCTGGCAGGCGATATGGTGTCCGTGCCCAGCGACGCCGCGCTGGCGCCACGCGGTGCCACGCTGCTGGGCACCACGCCTGCGAGCCAGACGATCACCGTGGCTGTTACGCTGCCGGGGCGCGATCCGGCCGGCGCGCGCGCTTTTGTGGCCGCACTGGGCACGCCGGGCAATGCGTTGTTTCATCATTACTTGTCGCCGGCGGAGTACGCGGCGCGCTTTGGCGCGCCTGCGGCCGATTACGCCGCCCTGGTGGCCTGGGCGCAAGGCCATGCATTGACCGTGGGCGAGGCCTATACGGCGCGAACCGTGCTGCCGCTGAGCGGCACGGTTGCTGCCGTGCAGGCGGCTTTCGGGGTGAATTTCAATACCTATAAGAAAGCATCAGGCACGACGTATTATGCGGCGGACCGCGCACCGGTTCTGCCGGCGGATATCGCGGGAAAAATCAGCGGCGTGATCGGGCTTTCCAGCTACAGCCATTTCAAGCCGATGCTGCGCAAGCTGCCGCAGACTGCGCATCCGGACCGATCCGGCAGTGGCCCCGGGGGCGGCTTTTCCGCAGCCGATCTGCGCAGCATCTATAATATCCAGCCGCAATGCTGCACGGGGAAAACCCAAACCTTCGGCCTGTTCGAACAGGGCGGGTTCGCGCCATCCGATATCACCACCTATGAGAGCAAGATGGCCATCCCGCCCGTGCCGATCACGGCGCGTGGGGTGGATGGCTCCACGCTGTCGATCACTGATCCCGATGTGGAAATAGAAGCCGTGCTGGATGCCGACATGGTGCTCGCCGCCAACCCGGCCGCCAAGCATGTGATCGTGTATGAGGACAATGTGGATAGTTTCCAGGTGGCGCTGCTGGATAGCCTGTCCGCCATGGCGACCGACGCGGCGGTGCAGACGATCAGCGTCTCCTATGGCCAGGACGAGGCGCTGCAGGGGGCGGCGGCCATTGCCGCGGAAAACACGGTGCTGACGCAGTTGGCCGCGCAGGGGCAGGCGGTGTTTGCCAGCGCCGGCGATAGCGGCGCGTATGGCGACGAACCGCCGGCGCTGAACGTGGCCGATCCCGCATCCCAGCCGCTGGTCACCGCCGTGGGCGGCACCACGCTGTTTACCGGTGCGGGGCAAACCTATGGGGGCGAGGAGACCTGGAACGACATCGGCCTGCAATTGGGCGCAACCGGCGGTGGCATCAGCAGCGTATGGCCTATCCCGAGCTATCAGGTTTCCTATTTTGGCCAGTCCTATGCTGCAAGCAATGGTGGTTCCAGCACGTATCGCAACGTGCCGGATGTGGCGGCCGTTGCCAACCCGCAGACGGGTGTTGCCGTGTATTCCAAGCTGAATGGCGGCTGGATCGTTGTGGGTGGCACCAGCGTGGCTGCACCGCTATGGGCCGGCGTGTACAGCCTGGCCAATGCGGGCGCTGAAGCCTTCGGCCTGGGCAAACTCGGGTTTGCCAATCCCACCCTGTATGGTCTGGGCGGCGGAGGTGGGGCGAATTATCCGGATTTCCTCGATATCCAGGATGGCAGCAACGGCAATCCGGAATATTATGGCCAGGCCGGATTCAACGCCGGTTCCTACTACGATAACGTGACCGGATGGGGATCGTTCGACGCGGCTAATCTTGTGCAGGATATGGTGCTGTACCCGGCCTATTTCGGGTTTCAGAATCCCCCGTTGCCGACGAAATTCCGCGCCACGGCGGTGACCGCGACCAGCATTACGGTTGCATGGGTGCCGGCCAAGGGCACCAAGGATTTCGTTGTTGTCGGGTCCGTCAAAACGCCCGTGACATCACAACTGACAATGACGAACCATGTGACGATTACGGGACTGAAGCCCAATACGTATTATGAGTTGTTCGTATGGCCGTTCACGCCGAGCGGCATCAACCGCAGTGGGCCGGGGATTTTTGTGACGACGGCGGCGAAGAAATAAGCGGCGGTTCGGCCCCCCTCCGGGTGGGGGGGCAGAAAAAGGTCCTCTTTTTTGAAAAAAAGAGGCAAAAAACTTTTAACTGTTAGGCGCACCTACCCGGCAGCGTACGCCAAACGGTAAAAGTTTTTTGGTTCTTTTTTTCAAAAAAGAACATTCTTTCTTCTAACGTTTGACTACCGGCACATCCACAAAACTCACGTTCTGCCCGCCATCAAACACCTTGATGGTGGCGCGGTGATAGTCGGCGGGTTTGGCGAAGAAGATGTTCTTGACGAAGGTTTGTGGGTTGCGGTCGTAGAGGGGGAACCAGGAGGACTGGATCTGGACCATGACGCGATGGCCGCGGAGAAAGACGTGATTGGCGGTGGGCAATGCGAATTTGATGGTTTGTTTCTGGTCCGAGGGCATGGCCTCCGGCTTGGCAGGGTCGTTGCGGTAGCGGGCGCGGATGATGTCGGCGGAGATCATCAGTTGGTAGCCGCCGAGTTTGGGATCGCGGCCAACTTCGTCGGGGTAGACGTCGATCAGTTTCACCACGAAATCACCGTCGGTGCCGGTGGTGGAGGCAACCAGATTGGCGATGGGCTGGCCGGCGATCTGCAGGGGCGCGGTCAGCACCGGTGAGGTGTAGGTCAGCACGTCGGTGCGGCTGGCGGCGTCGCGCTGGTCGCTGGTGAGCCAGGTTTGCCAGCTGGGGGCGCCATCATCCTCGATATGGATGGGGCGTGGCAGGTAGGGCACGGGTTTGGCGGGGTCGGAGACGTAGCTGTCGAAGCCGGGAATGGCGGGCGGTGGCGGCACGGGGGCGAGTTTGCCGCCGGGCTGCAGGTACAGGGAGACGTGCTCGATGCGGCAATGCTCGGTGCAGCCGGAGGGCCAGGTTTTCAGCTCGCGCCATTCATTGGTGCCGGTCTCGAACGCTTCCACGGGGGCGATGGTGAGGGGCGGGCCAGCATCCTTGAGGTAATGATCGAGGAAGTTACGGAGGATGTGGGTTCGGAAATAGGCGGCTGTGTCGCTGCCGAAGGCGATGTTGCCGACCGCGCTGCCATCGAGGCGTTGCTGATGGTGGTACCAGGGGCCGAGGACCAGGAACAGGTTGGCCGGATCGGGCATTTTGGGTTTTATGGCGGTATAGACAGCGATGTTGCCGTAGATGTCCTCCTGGTCCCACAGGCTGTGCACCAGCATGGTGGGCACGGTGGGCGGGTTGGCGGCGAGGAGTTTGTCGATCGCCTGGTTTTGCCAGAATGCATCGTAGGCAGGGTGGGCCATGAGTTTCTGGGCGAAGCCGATGCTGCCCAGGCCATGGAGTTTGGCCATGTCGCCGGCGGAGCCGGCGGCGAGCCAGGTGTCGTAATCGTCGTAATGGTCCGACCACCAATCGATGCTGCTGCCGCGCGTGGCTTGCTGGGTTTGGGCGTAGGTGAGGCTGTCTTGCCGGAAGGCGCCGTGATGGAACCAGTCGTCACCCATCCAGCCATCCACCATGGCATTGATCGGTACAGCGGCGCGCAAGGCGGGGTGGGGGTGGAACAGCGCCATCAGGCTGGTGAAGCCGTCGTAGGAGATGCCGAGGATGCCGACGCGGCCGTTGGATTCGGGGGTGTTTTTCACCAGCCAGTCGATGGTGT
>PKZM01000040.1:8845-9037 GCA_003133065.1 Acetobacteraceae bacterium | reverse complement strand
CAGGTAGAAGCGAGAGAGGTCCGGCGGCAGGAAAGCGGGAGCGGGCGCATCCGCCGGCGTGCCGGCAATCAGGCTGCGGCTGCGCCATAGCGGGACGAATTGGGTATTCGGGGCGGCCAGTTGTTCATCGACCCAGGCAGCGTTCTTGCGCTGCGCGTCCATCCGGTCGTGCTGGCCGCCGGCGAAGATGTT
>PKZM01000040.1:0-8824 GCA_003133065.1 Acetobacteraceae bacterium | reverse complement strand
TTTTTCAAAAAAGAAGACCTTACGTTCTTCTCAGTCTGGCGAGCTCCATCCGTGTCGCCCGCGGCCTGTTCATCACCCGGCATGTCGCATCCTCGCGCGGCACATGGTCCTGCGTCTTGAGGCTGAGATTGGGGTTGTAGAAGGGATCACCCGCGCGCAGCGCCTCGCCCCAGCGGGTGATCATCAGACGCGTGTCCTCGGGGTGAAACACCTGCTTGGTCTGGCTGCGCGTGGCGGACTCGTAATGATAGAGTATCGTTGTCCCGTCGTATAGGATCCGGAAGCCGGCTTGCCGGATGCGCAGACACAGATCGGTATCGTTGAAACCGATGGCGAATTGCTCGTCGAACCCGCCCACCTGGTCGAACACCGCGCGCCGCAACATCAGGCAGGCGGCGGTCACGGCGGAATAATCCCGCGTGGAGGTGAGCGCGCAATTATAGCCGAGATTACGGCGCCCCTCCTGGTTCAGGTATACGTTCTGGAATTTCAAGGCGTGATCGGCGGAATCGTTGAAGCCCATCACGACCCCGGCATGCTGTACGGTCGTGTTCGCATACATCAGCAAGGCGCCGACAGCGCCGACATCGGGGCGATTGGCCAGGCGCTTGAGGCGCTCAAGCCAGCCATCCTGCGTTGCCTCTATATCGTTGTTGAGGAACAGCACGAAGGAAGCATCCTGCCCGTGGCGGGCGACGGCCAGATTGTTCATGCGGGAAAAATTGAACGCGCCTTCGTAAGGCATTACCACGTGAGTTGTGGCGATGATGTCCAGATAGGCGCGGGTCTCCGTATCGTCGGATTCATGGTCGATGACGACCAGCCGGTAGCTGCCCGGTTCGGCTGTTCGTTCGATCGATTGCACCGCCGTGCGCAGTAGCTCCACGCGGTTTTTCGTGGGAATCACGATCAGGATCAGGCCATCGCTGGCCGGCCAGTCGATTCGGAATTGGTTGAACCAGGCGCCGGCGCTGGCGACCGCGCCGGTCTGCAGCCGGTCCAGATGCCGTTGCAGCGCGCCGAGCGTTGCTGCCATCACCTGGTCCTGCTTTGCATGCCCGGTGCTGCCGCCATGGGTACGCCAGCGGTAGAGTACAGCGGGCACGTGCGCCACGATCGCCGCGGCCTCAATCATGCGCAGCACGAAATCCACGTCGGCCGAGATCGCCAGATGCTCGTCCCAGCCGCCGATGCGGCGGGCGATCTCCGTGCGGGCGCAGACGATGTGCACGAAATACGGGTGGCTGAGATAGTAGTCGTGGCTGAAGGCGGGGCGCAGGCGAAGCTCGGTGATGGCATCGATGTTCTCCGCGGTCTGCGCCTCGTCGCTGTAGAGCAGGTCGGCGTCCGTTTGCCGGGCGGCGCGGATCAGTTGCCAGGAGGCATCGGGTTCCAGACGGTCATCGTGGTCCATGAAGGCGACGTAGGGGTATGTGGCCGCGCGCAGGCCGAAATTGACCGCGCGCGCGATGCCGACGTTCTGCGGCGAGCGTAGCACGCGCACGCGCGGCTCTCGGGCGGCGTAGCCGGCCAGGATTTCGGCCACGTGGGGCGCTGTCGACGCGTCGTCGATGCACAGCAGCTCCCAGGCGTCGCAGAACTGTGCGCGCACGCTTTCCAGCGCCTCGATCAGCCAGGCGCGGGGGGTATCGTGCACCGGCATGATGAAGCTGATGCCGGCGGTGCCGGCGCGGTGGTTCAGGGCGCGGCGCAGCCGGGGGAGCACGCCGGGACGTAAAGTTTGGCGTCGCTGACGCAGGCGGCTTATGTTGGCATTGATGGATATGCGCTGCGGCGAGCCGGAGAGGATCTGGTTGGTGCCCGCGATGCGTACCAGCAGGTCCTGATCCAGCAGCCGATCGAAATGGGCGGAAATGTCGATCTTGAAGGCGCAATGGCCGCCATTGAGGCCGGCATCGAGAAGGTCGCCGCGGAACTGGTTGGCAGGGCCGGCGCCCAGGATCTCGCCGCCCGGCCCGATGACCTCCACCTGTACCGGGACGTCAAGCCGGGCACGGTTCAGCGCCCAACCATGGGCCGACATACCGTGGATGGTATCAAAGCTGCCCGACAGGCCGGGCACGGGATCGATGATCAGCGGGCTACCGGCCAGCGCGGTGCCGAGCCCCGCAAGGCGCACGGCGATGTGGCGCCGGGCCGTCGGGTCGGGGTGCTTTGGCAACTGCACGGTAAAACCGCATTGCCCGTCGCAGATTCCGAGAGCGGCGATATCCGGCCGGGGCTGGTCGGCGCGGATGGTTGCCACAACCTGGGCATTGACCAGCACCTCAAGCTGCACACGGCGTCCGGGGGTGCTCTGATCGATCGCCCAGCCCTCGGCGTGATGCGGGCTGGCGGTGTCCAGGCAGCCGAGCAGGCCGAGCGCGCCGGGCGTGACGCTGAGCAGCGTTTCAGGCAAATGCAGGCCGCCGATTCTGGGGTGCAGCGAGAGGCTCTCATGCGGGCGCAGCAGGCTTTGAACCGGAAGGCTGAAATGCCAGGACGGGGGGCTGGCGGTATCGCGCACCGCGACGGATTGGGCATGCACGGCCAGCCCGTCGCACCATTCGATGCTGATTTCGGGATCGAGGAACGGGGCGGCGGTGAAGCGGCCGCGTATGGTGGTGCCGTCCAGTTCTGCGTGTTCGATGGCCAAGTCGTAGGCGCCGGTCAGGGAGCGGGGCAGGCCGAGCAGGCTGAAGCCGCCGGGCAGCGCCAGCACGTCCATCTCCGCGAAGATCAGGTTGGGCGGCAGGCTGGCGGTGAAGTGCCGTGTGCCCCGCGGCCCCGGGTTGAGCTTGGCGGTGGTATGCACCACGCCGTCCAGAACGATCGCCACACCGCCGGCCGTGGCGGTGTCCGCGGCGCCACGCAGAGCGCCCTCGATTTTTCCGCCGGCCAGAAGGCTAAGCTGGAGTGGGCGTGCGCCGGCGGGTCGTTTCATCAGGCTGGAGGCTCACCGTTGCGCTGGAGTCTGCCAAGGGGACAAACGGGAAGATGACGGGTGCAGGATCAGGCCGGCACGATCGCAGGTTGCACTTGAATCCACGATCGGGCGCGGTGCATAGACGGAGCATAACATCTTGGTGATGGCAACTTCATGCGCATACTCCTGACCGGCGGGTGCGGCTTCATTGGGTCAGCCGTGGTGCGGCATGTGCTGCGCACCACGGCGCACACGATCGTGAATGTCGACAAGATGACCTATGCCGCCTCTCTGGATGCGCTGGAAGAGGGGGATGGGCATGCGCGGCATCGCCTGGTGCGGGCGGACATCGCGGATCCGGAGGCGATGCGGCGGGTTTTTGCCGAGGCGGCGCCCGATGCGGTGATGCATCTGGCCGCGGAGAGCCATGTGGACCGCTCGATCGACGGGCCAGGGGATTTCATTCGTACCAATGTGGTGGGGAGTTTCACACTGCTGGAGGCGACGCGCGCCTATTGGAGCGGCCTTTCGGGCGAGGCGCGCGGGAAATTCCGGTTTCACCATGTCTCGACGGACGAGGTGTTCGGCGCTCTTGGCCCAGGCGATCCGCCGTTCACCGAAACCACGCCGTATGACCCGCGCAGTCCGTACTCCGCCAGCAAGGCGGCTTCCGACCACCTGGCGCGCGCCTGGATGCATACCTACGGGCTGCCGGTGATCGTGAGTAACACCACCAATAATTACGGTCCTTGGCAGTTTCCGGAAAAACTGATCCCGCTGATCATCCTCAATGCGCTCGCTGGCCTGAAGCTGCCGGTGTACGGCGATGGCGCGAATCAGCGGGACTGGCTGTATGTGGACGATCACGCCGAGGCGCTGCTGGGGGTGCTGGAGCGCGGCGTGCCCGGCGAGACCTACGCGATCGGGGCGCGCCAGCCGCAGCGCAATATCGATGTGGTGCGTTCGATCTGCGGGGTTCTGGATGAGATCATCCCCGATCCGGCGGGTGCGCGCGAGCGGCTGATCACCTTCGTGACCGACCGGCCGGGACATGATTTCCGCTATGAGATCGATCCAAGCCATGCCGAGGGTGCGCTGGGCTGGACCGCGGCGCATGATTTTGGCCGGGGTTTGCGCCGCACCATCGCCTGGTACCTTGAGCACCGGGCCTGGTGGGAGGCCATCCGCACCGGCAGTTACGCTGGGCAGCGGCTTGGGCGGGCCAATGCCGCCTGACGAAAGCAGGGCCTTCTTTTTTGAAAAAAAGAAGCAAAAAACCTTTGGTCCTTTCGCCTTGCCGGCGGTCCGACAGGGCGGGAAGCACACGTAAACTCAATGAACAAGAGTTTTTGGTTCTTTTTTTCAAAAAAGAACATCGCTAAGCTTTGTATTGTCTAAAGAGTTTGGGCGAACTCTGAACGAATTTGGCTAGGGGTAGTGCGTATGAACATGAAGGGTATCGTGCTTGCGGGTGGGTCCGGCACGCGGCTGCATCCGATCACGCTGGCATCTTCGAAGCAGCTATTGCCGGTATACGACAAGCCGATGATCTATTACCCGCTGACCGTGCTGATGCTGGCGGGCATACGCGATATCCTGATCATTTCCACACCGGCCGATTTGCCGCAGTTCCGCCGTTTGCTGGGTGATGGGCATTCTCTGGGGCTGCATTTTACCTATGCGGAGCAGGCCCGGCCGGAGGGTATCGCCCAGGCCTTCCTGATCGCGGATGAGTGGCTGGCCGGCCAGCCCTGTGCGCTGGTGTTGGGCGACAATCTGATTTTTGGCGAGGATCTTTCGGCCGTTTTCCGTGCCGCGGCGGTGCGCCCGGAGGGGGCGACCGTATTCGCCTATCAGGTGCGTGATCCGGAACGCTATGGCGTGGTGCAGTTCGGCGAGACCGGCGAGGTGGTGGATATTCTGGAAAAGCCGGTGGCGCCACCCAGCCCCTGGGCCGTGACCGGCCTCTATTTCTATGACGCCCGGGTCACGGAATTTGCCCGTGCCGTGAAACCGTCGCCCCGGGGCGAACTGGAGATCACCGACCTGAACCGGATGTATCTGGAGGAGGGATCGCTGCACGTGGAGCGCCTGGGCCGCGGCTGTGCATGGCTTGACGCCGGCACGCCGGACAGCCTGCTGCAGGCTGCCAGCTTCGTGCAGACCATCCAGACCCGGCAGGGCATGCTGGTGGGCTGCCCGGAGGAGGTGGCGTACCGGATGGGGTTCATTGATGCAGATATGCTGCATTCCCATGCACGCCGGCTGGGCAAGACGGAACTCGGCCGGCTGTTGCGCGATGTGGCAAATGGTGTTCACGCGTAACATTACCCTTTGCGGCGGCGGACCGTGCGGCCGGGGAGATGAGTGCGTAGCTGTTGAGTGTTTTGCCGTGTAGGCTGTCTGAATTGCTCCGTTGCGATTCGGCATCATCACGGTTTTGAGGCGGAGGAACCGCGGTGAAGATCGCGCAGTTGGCCATTCCCGAGGTGTTGCTGATCACGCCTGCACGCTACGGCGACGATCGCGGCTATTTTTCGGAGACCTACTCCATGCCGCGCCTGGCCGATGCCGGGATTACCGCGCCCTTCCTGCAGGATAATCAGAGTTTTTCGCGTGCCGCCGGCACGATACGCGGCTTGCATTGCCAGATTGAGCCCCGGGTTCAGGGCAAGCTGGTGCGGGTGATTCGCGGCGCCATCTGGGACGTGGCCGTGGATGCGCGGGTAGGCTCGCCCAGCTTCGGGCAGCACGTGGCTGCGGTGCTGTCGGCGGAGAATGGCAGCCAGCTTTGGGTGCCGCCGGGTTTTCTGCATGGGTTCTGCACGATCGAGCCGGATACCGAGGTGATCTACAAGGTGACGGCGCTGTATGACCGCGGCGCGGAGCGTGGCGTGATCTGGACCGATCCGGCGCTGGCGCTGCCCTGGCCAGTGGCGCCGGAGGCCGCGGTGCTGTCGGACAAGGACCGTGTGCTGCCCGGTTGGGACGCGGCCGCGGATTGGTTCGTGGCGTGACGGCGCGCATCCTGGTGACAGGCGGCGCCGGCCAGTTGGCCACGGCGCTGGTTCGTGCCCGGGGCGATGCGGTGGTACGGGTCGGCCGCCCGGCGTTCGACTTCGATCAGCCTGAAACGATTGCTGCGGTGGTGGCGCAGGTGCGCCCAGCCCTGGTGATCAACGCGGCAGCCTGGACGGCTGTGGATGCCGCCGAAGCTGAGCCCGAGGCGGCCGCCCGCGCCAACCACAGCGGACCCGGCCTGCTGGCAGTCGCCTGCCGGAAGGCCGGTGCCGGGCTGATCCATGTTTCCACTGACTATGTGTTCGATGGATTGAAGGGGGCGCCGTATACCGAGGTGGATCCGACCAGTCCCACCGGCGTGTATGGGGCTACCAAGCTGGCGGGTGAGCAGGCGGTTCTGGCAGCCCATCCCGGCGCGGTGATCCTGCGCACCTCGTGGGTGTATGCAACGGCGGGCAAGAATTTCGTGCTGACGATGCTGAACGCCGCCCGCCGCGCGCCGCGCTTGCGGGTGGTGGCGGACCAGATCGGCTGCCCGACCAATGCGGACGATCTGGCGGCGGCGGCCCTGGCTGTTGCGGACAGGATGCTGGCGGGCGGGGCTGCCTATGGCGGCATTTATCACGCGGCGGGGTATGGGCAGACGAGCTGGCATGGGCTTGCCACCGCGATCTTCGAAGAAGCCGGGCAGTGGGGCTGGAACCAGCCGCCCGTGGATCCCATTGCGACCGCTGATTGGCCGACACCGGCGCGAAGGCCGCCGGATTCGCGGCTGGATTGCGGCAAGCTCGCGGATGTGTTCGGCGTGCGCCTGCCGCAGTGGCGGCGCAGCTTGGCAGAGGCCGTGGCCGCGATCTGCCGCGATGCCGATTTGCCCCGGAAGGCGGCCGGTTAGTGGGGCGCCCGAACGCCGCGGGGGCACCACGGCGCCGCGTCGCCATCCTGCTCTCCACGCGGGACGGGGCGCCGTTTCTGGCCGAGCAACTGGAGAGCCTGCTCGCGCAGTCGCATCGGGACTGGCAGATATTTTGGCGCGATGATGGGTCGGTCGATGAGACGCCGGCGTTGATGCGGGATTTTGCCGACGGCGCGGGCATCGGCCGGGTGGTGGATCTGAACGACAATGCCGGGCATGTAGGCATCACGGCCAGTTTTCTGGGGTTGCTGCGGCGTGCGCCGCGCGGTCGGATTGTGGCATTTGCCGATCAGGACGATGTTTGGCTGCCGGAGAAGCTGGCGCGCGGAGTGGCGGCGCTGGAGGATATTCCGCAGGATGTGCCGGGGCTTTACTGTGCCCGGCAGCGCCTGGTAGCGGCGGATCTGACGCCGATCCGGTTGAGCGCGCCGGTGCTGGGGCGGCCGGGTTTTCCGCAATCGATGACGCAGAATGTGGCGACCGGCTGCACCGTGATGCTGAACCCGCAAGCGGCATCCTTGATCGCGGAGGCGCGGGAGCCGGTGGGCACGCTGCATGATTGGTGGGCGTATCTTCTGGTGAGCGCGTCCGGCGGGACGGTTGTGTTCGATGATGAGCCGACGGTTTTGTATCGCCAGCATGCGCGCAATGCCGTGGGTGTGCCTTTGTCTCGCTCTCGCAGGGTTTGGGCGGCGCTGCGGCGGGGCCCGCATGTGTTCATGCGGACGTTCCGCGCGCATATGGCGGCGCTGGAAGCGGAGGAGGGCGTGCTTTCGCCGCCGGCGCGCGATGCGCTGGGGTTGATCTCGGCTGGGCTGCATGATGGCTGGAGCCGCCGGCTGCGGGCGCTGGCGCATCCTGGGCTGAAGCGGCAGAGCTGGGCCGAGACGCAGTTGTTCCGGCTGTGGTTTTTGCTGGGCTAAAATAGGTAAAAGTTCTTTGCTTCTTTCTTTCAAGAAAGAAGACTCTTTCTTTCTCGCCCGATTTTTCCGTCGGTTTGGACGAAGAAAAAAGATTCAACCACGAAGACGCGTGTGGTGGGGAGTTATCAACCGGGGCTGGATGGTGAATCGTTTGGGGGCGGTTCGAACCGGGCTTGGTGGGCTTAAGCCCACCGTTCAGACCACCCTACGCGGATGGTATCTATCGGCTCAGTCGTGTCAGAAGGCTCAATGCAAAAGCAGGCATTGCCTCAAATACCACTACGCCTGCAGGCGACGGCGGAGCATGGCAAGGCCAAGCATCGCGGCGCCGAGAATGGCCACGGAAGAGGGCTCTGGCACGGTGACCAGGGACGTTGAGATTGTGTTGTTAGCTATGACGTGATCAGAAACATTAATAGCCTCATAGTATCCCACAGAGCTATTGAAAGCGAGCTCTATTTGAGAGTTTGCGACAGCGAAAAGTGCCGATGAAATAATGCCCGATGCAGAAATGTCGAATGAGTTGTAGCCGCCGAAAGAGTTCGCCTGTGTGAAGGACATGGGTAGATCGGTTTCAGAAATGAAGCTTGCCGGCGCAGTATAGATGTAGGCGTCTTCGGCCTGCACGTCAGTCCCGGAGTTTGCGAAAACGAGCTCACCCGTAAGTGTGCCATTCCCATTTGAATCAAAAATCGAGAAATCGACGTCGAGCGGTTGGGCTTTTGCGGCGCCGGCCAGCAGCAGGAAAATAGCGGCGGCTGTGAGCTTGTTCATGAGCAACTGCTTTCTGGTGGTAACGAAGTGCGTGCTGCGCTCAGCGGCGTTGATTCGTGCATAAAATCATATCGCACCTTAGGCAATAGTTTTTCGACATACTTTTGCAATGGCTTTCTCGGCTGGCAGCAAGCGTAGCCTGGGTGAAACCCTGGGTTTCACCCAGGCTACCGCAGACTACAGCGCACCCGCCCACCCTACGGCGCTGACTCACATCGCCAGTCGGTCACGGCGCATCCGTAGCGTGACGACGAGGCCGGTTTT
>PKZM01000080.1 GCA_003133065.1 Acetobacteraceae bacterium | reverse complement strand
CGGTGGCGCCGGCGGAGCAGGCAGCACCCGTCGCGCCAGCCGCGCAACTCGGCCACGCGGTGGCGGCGGTGCAGATCGGCGTGGGCGGCAGCGGCCACGTGACGATCCGGCTGCAGCCGGCCGAACTGGGGCATGTGCAGATCAGCATCAGCCGGGATACGGCCGGTGCCGCGAGCGTGAGCGTGGCGGTGGAGCGGCCGGAGACTCTGAGCCGCCTGCAGGCCGATCTGGGGCATCTGCATCAGGCGCTGGACCGCGCCGGACTGCCGGAGCAGCGCAGCGTGAGCCTGCATCTGGCGGCTGGGCAGGATGGTCAGCCGCCGTCGGGTGCGGGGGGAGGCGGCGGGCAAGGGGCGCCGCAGGGCTCGGCCGGCGGGTTCCAGCAGGGCAGCGGGCAGGGTCGCCAGGCGGCGGGGCAAGCAGCCATGCAGCCTGGGTCCGCGGCGCCGGGGGGCGAGGCAACGGTTCTGGCCGAAGCCGGCGGAAGCTGGGTGCGGGCCGGGGTGAATGTGACGGCGTGATGACCACGGACGGGTTGAGGGAGAGCAGGCGATGAGCGGTTCGATTTCGGCGATTTCGCTGCAGCAGGCGGCGGAACAGGCGGCCTATGCCAATGCGGTGAACACCGCGAATGCGGCGAGCGCGGCGAGTTCCGCCTCGGCGGCGAGTACCACGGGTACCAATGCACTGCAGGCCCTGGGCAGCAATTTCACCCAGTTTCTGAGTTTGCTGACGACTCAGTTGCAGAACCAGGATCCGACCTCGCCGATGGACAGCAACCAGTTCACCGAGGAGTTGGTGGAATTTACCGGCGTGCAGCAGGAGGTGGCGACGAATTCCAGCCTGACGCAGTTGATCGGGCTGCAGCAAGGCACGGAGGTGCTGCAATCGGCCAATGTGGTGGGGGATGCCGCGACGGTATCGGCGACCGAGATTGCGCTGCAGAACAGCAACGGTACGGTGACGTTTGCCGCGCCGCAGGCGGAGCCGGTGCAGATCGCCATCGTGAACAGTTCGGGCGCGCCGATCTATGACACTACCATCAACGCGCAGAGCGGGACGAATACGTGGACGTGGAACGGGCTGGACAATAACGGCAATCAGGTGCCGGACGGGGCGTATGGCATCGCGCTGGAGACCGGCACGAGCGGGAGCAACGCGTCGGCGGTGCCATTCAGCGTGGTGGGTACGGTGACGGGGCTGAGCAATAGCGCGAGCGGGATGCAGTTGCAGATGGGAGCGTTGTCGGTGGGGCTGAGTTCGGTGCAGGGGGTGACGCCGAAGTAAGGCCAGGGGGGCTCTGTTNNCCCCAACCGTGCCGGGTCGAAACGAACGGGGGCTGGGGCCTCCAGACCCCAGCGGGGTCCCCCCTTCAAGCATGGGGGGCAGAGCCCCTGGCCTTTTTTACGTATCCTCAACCCGCGCGGCCCCACTGTCCCCCCCATGCAGTGCCCGGCTGTTCACTCATGAAACCCGTTCTGGACGGCTTTGCCGCCCTCGGCGCCGCGCGTCTGGTTGCGTTGGGCGCTGTCGGCGTGGGCATGCTTGTCATGCTGGCGCTGCTCGCCCTGCATGGCGGCGGGCCGCAGCCACAGGCGCTGCTGTATGGCGATCTCGATCTGCGCGAGGCATCGCAGATCGCCGATGTGCTGGATCACGCGCATATCGGCCACCAGGAGTTGGGCGGCGGCGACAGGATTACGGTCGGCGCCGGCGATGTGGCGCGGGCGCGGCTGCTGCTGGCCAAGGAAGGGCTGCCGAGCGGCGGATCGATCGGCTACGAGATCTTCGATCGCGGCGATGCCATGACATCCAGCCAGTTTCAGCAGGATATCAACGAAACCCGCGCGATGGAGGGCGAGATCGCGCGCAGCATCCGCATGCTGCAAGGCGTGCGCGGGGCGCGCGTGCACCTGGTTCTGCCGAAACGCCAGCCGTTTTCGCGCGATGTGCAGGCGGCGCAGGCGAGCGTGATGCTGACGATGGCGGGGGCGGCGCGGCTGGATGCCCAGGGCGTGCAGGCGGTGCTGAACCTGGTGGCCGCCTCGGTGCCCGGGCTGAAGCCGCAGGGCATCGCCATCATCGACAGCCGCGGGAATCTTCTGGCGCGCGCGGGGCAGCCGACCAGCGAGGATGCGGTAGTGCAGACGGGGGAGGAGCTGCATCGCGCCACGGAATTGCGCCTGTCGCGCGCGGTGGAGGAGATGCTGGAGCAGAGCATCGGCGCCGGGCATGTGCGGGCGGAGGCGGCGGTGGAGATGAATTTCGATCGGGTGAACGAGACGGCGGAAAATTATAACCCCGACCAGCAGGTCGTGCGCAGCACGCAGACCACATCGGACAAGAATACGACCACCGAGGCGGACAAGGGCGTCTCCGTGCAGAACAATCTGCCCAATGCCGATGCCGGGCAGGCGCAGACGGGCAGCCAGCAGCAGAAGCAGGAAGAAACGACGAATTACGAAATCGGCAAGACGGTGCG
Source organism: Acetobacteraceae bacterium (assembly GCA_003133065.1). Taxonomy (GTDB): domain Bacteria; phylum Pseudomonadota; class Alphaproteobacteria; order Acetobacterales; family Acetobacteraceae; genus BOG-908. The sequence continues at coordinate 4,559 of PKZM01000080.1, read as the reverse complement.
CACGCTGGTGCGCGAGCAGCCGCAGATTGCCCGCATTTCGCTGGCGGTCATGGTGGATGGCGCGATGCAGCCACAGGCGGGCGGCAAGATGGCCTGGGCACCGCGCAGCGATGCCGAGATGGCCAGTATCAGGCGCCTGGTGCAGAGCGCGATTGGGTTCGACGAGAAGCGCGGGGACAAGGTTGAGGTCGTGTCGATGCGGTTTGCCGCGGCCGATGAATCGCCTGCCCTGCCCCCGGCCGGGCTGCTGGGGCTGGGGATCGAGAAATCCGATCTGCTGGGCCTGGGGCAATCGGCGATCCTGGCGGTGGTGGTGCTGCTGGCGCTGCTGTTCGTGCTGCGGCCGATGGCGCTGCGGCTTTCGGCACTCTCGCCCAATGGGCTGCTGGGCGGGACGGAGATGCTGCTGACGGGGCCGGATGGAATGCCGATGGCGGTGGCCGGTTCGGGCGGGACCGCAGGGGGGATGGGTGGCATGGGGCAAGGCGGGTCGGCTGCGATGCTGGCGGATGAGAGCATGGTGCATATGGCCAATATTGATGGCCAGCTCAGAGCTTCCTCTATCCGCAAACTCGCGGAGATGGTGGAGAAATATCCCGAGGCAAGCCTGTCCATCATGCGCGGCTGGATGACGCAGGAGCAGAATTAGGCCATGGCACGCGCGCCCGAGCTCCAGCCCACCTATACCGGCGCGCAGAAGGCGGCCGTGCTGATGCTGGCGATGGGCGAGGAGCATTGCGCGCGCCTTTTCAACATGATGCACGAGGACGAAATCAAGGAAGTCTCCAGCGCCATGGCGCAGCTGGGATCGATCCGCGCCGATCTGGTGGAGCAACTCTGCCAGCAATTCACCGAAGGGATGGGCAGCACCGGCGCGCTGGTGGGCAGTTTCGAGAGCACGGAGCGGCTGCTGCAGAAGACACTGCCGCGCGATCGCGTGAACCAGATCATGGAGGAGATCCGTGGGCCGGCCGGGCGCACGATGTGGGACAAGCTGGGCAACGTGAACGAGGCGGTGCTGGCGAATTACCTGAAGAACGAATATCCGCAGACGGTGGCGGTAGTGCTGAGCAAGGTGCGCGCGGATCATGCGGCGCGCGTGCTTTCCCTGTTGCCGGACAGTTTTGCCATGGAAGTGGTGATGCGCATGCTGCGCATGGAAAGCATCCAGCGCGACGTGCTGGATGGGGTGGAGCGCACGCTGCGATCGGAGTTCATGTCCAACCTGGCGCGCAGCACGCGGCGCGATGCCCATGAGATGATGGCCGATATCTTCAACAATCTCGACCGGCAGTCCGAGATGCGGTTCCTGGCGGCGCTGGAGGAACGCAACCGCGACGCGGCGGAGCGTATCAAGGCGCTGATGTTCACCTTCGACGATCTGAGCCGGCTGACGGTGGCCTCCATGCAGGTGCTGCTGCGCAGCGTGGACAAGGAAAAACTGCCGGTGGCGCTGAAAGGCGCCTCGGAGAAGTTGCGCGATATGTTCATGAAGTGTCTTTCCGAGCGGGCCGGCAAGATGTTGATGGAGGATATCGCGGCCCTGGGGCCGGTGAAGCTGCGAGATGTGGACGAGGCGCAGGCCTCGATCGTGGCGGTGGCGAAAGAGCTTTCGCAGAGCGGCGAGCTTGAGATCGGCGGCGCCAAGGATGATGAGATGATTTACTGACATGGATGGATCGACATCATCCTTTCTTTCGGAGTCGCCTTATCTTTCCAGCTTCGACCGGGAGGAACTGGGCGGGATATTGTACATCGAGGATTTCGACGCCCCACCGGAGAGCACGGCGCCACCGCCGGAGCCGGTGGTGCACGAGGCACCGCCGGCATATACGGAGATGGACCTGGCCNNCGGGGGGCGATGCAGAAACTTGTTGAGCATACGGCGGAGGACTCGGCCCGCACGGCGCTGGCGCTGCTGCAGGCGGCCGTGCCGCGGGCGATGGCGCAGCATGCCGCCGGCGAGGTGCAGGGCATGCTGGAGGCGTTGCTGCCGGGCCTGAGCTGCGAGCCGGAACTGCGCGTGCGCACGCACCCCGATCTGGCCGATCATGTTCGCCAGACGCTGGGAGGCATGCTGCCGGCAGAGGGCTGCTTTGTGTCGGTGGTAGCGGACCCGCAGATGGCGCCGGGCGATGCGCAGGTGGCCTGGCAGGATGGGCAGGCAAGGCGGGATTGCGCTGCGGTTTGGAACGATATCCGGGCTGCCCTGGCGCCGCTGGCGCTGCCTGGCATTGAGGAGATATGCCGTGGCCGAGCCTGAATTTGCCGAACTCGGCACCAACTTCGCCACCACCGAGACGCCGGCGCGCAATGCGCGCGACCTGGAGGCGGTGTACGACATTCCCGTGACGGTGAGCGCGGTGCTGGGCCGTACCACGATGCAGGTGAGCCAATTGTTGAAGCTGGGACGCGGTGCGGTGGTGGAGCTGGATCGCAAGTTGGGCGAAGCGATCGACGTGTATGTGAATAACCGACTGGTGGCGCGTGGTGAGGTGGTGATGGTGGATGACAACCGGCTGGGGATTACCATGACGGAGATCGTGAAGGCGGATCGGGGGCAGTAATCGGCAGTCAGCCTTCAGTCATCAGAAGAGGATTTGGCTGATGTGCTTTCTGACGGCTGAAGGCTGAAGGCTGGCATGCGGGTACTGATTGTTGGGTCGTTGGCGGGGGCGTTGGGCCAGGCGGCGGCGATGGCGCGCGGGCGCGGCGCCAAGGTTTGCCAGGCGGACGATGTGCGCGCGGCGCTGGGGTTGCTGCGCGGCAATGCGGCGCAGGATTTGGTTGTGTGCGATGTGGCCTGCGGGATTGCGGCGCTGGTGCGGGGCCTGGCGGCCGAGCGCATCGCCATGCAGGTGGTAGCGGCGAGCACATCGCCGCTTGCGGATGTGGGGGCGCAGGCGATCCGCGATGGGGCGTGCGAATTCCTGCCGTTGCCACCCGATCCGGATCTGATCGCGGCGATTTTGCTCGCGGCCTCCGGCGCGCCGCACGCGCCGGTGGTGCGTGATCCGGCGATGCTGGCGGTGCTACGGCGGGCGGAGCAGGTGGCGCGATCGGACGCCTCCGTGCTGATTACCGGGGAATCAGGCACGGGCAAGGAGGTGCTGGCGCGGCACGTGCACCGGGCATCGCGCCGTGCCGGCGGCCCGTTCGTGGCGCTGAATTGCGCGGCGATCCCCGAACAGCTTCTGGAAAGCGAGTTGTTCGGCCATGAGAAAGGCGCGTTTTCGGGCGCGGTCGCGCGGCGGGCGGGAAAGTTCGAGGCAGCGCAAGGCGGCACGCTGCTGCTGGACGAAATCAGCGAAATGGATGTGCGGCTGCAGGCCAAGCTGCTGCGCGCGATCCAGGAGCGCGAGATCGACCGGCTGGGCGGCACAGCGCCGGTGCGGATCGATGTGCGGATCCTGGCGACAAGCAACCGGGATCTGCGGGCGGAAATCGAGGCGAAGCGGTTTCGCGAGGATCTGTTCTTCCGGCTGAACGTGGTGAGTTTGGCGCTGCCGCCGCTACGGGCGCGGCCTGCGGATATTCCGGCGCTGGCCGCGCATTATGCGCGGCATTTCGCGGAGGTGAACGGATTGGCCGTGCGGCCGATTTCCGCGGCCGCACAGGCATTTCTGCTGGGGCTGCCGTGGCGCGGCAATGTGCGAGAACTGGAAAATACCATGCACCGCGCAGTGCTTTTGGCGGGCGGGGATGAAATCGGGACCGACGCGTTCGAGGCCGGGGATGCGCCCGCGGCGCCTGTCGCGGCGGCAGGCGGGTTTGTCGGGCGGCGGATGGAGGAGGTGGAGCGCGAGGTGATTTTGCAGACGCTGTCGCATACGTTGGGGAACCGTACGCATGCGGCGGTGATATTGGGGATTTCGATACGCGCGCTGCGGAATAAGCTGCGGGAGTATGCGCAGGCGGGGGTGGCGGTGCCGCCGTATGCAGCGTGACGGAAGAGTGTTCTTTTTTGAAAAAAAGAACCAAGAAACTTTTGTCCGTTTGCGTGTGCTGCCGGCGAATCGCGCGCCATGTGTCAAAAGTTTTTTGCTTCTTTTTTTCAAAAAAGAAGACCTTTCTTTTTGACTTCCCATGCTAGACCGTCTCCGCCGCTACGCCCCCGGCACGGATGTCGGCCTTGCGCTGGCGGTATTCTGCCTGCTGTCGCTGCTCGTTCTGCCGCTACCGACGATGTTGCTGGATCTGGGGTTGTCGCTCTCCATCACCGCATCGGTGCTGGTGCTGATGGTGGCGCTGTTCCTGGAGCGGCCTCTGGATTTCACCAGTTTTCCGCAATTGCTGCTGCTGACCACGTTGCTGCGGCTGTCCCTGAACGTGGCGACCACGCGGCTGATTCTGAGCCATGGCAATGAGGGTCCGCTGGCGGCTGGCCATGTGGTGGCGGCGTTCGGCGGATTCCTGATGGGCGGGGATGTGGTGATCGGTCTGATCCTGTTCGCCATCCTGCTGGTGGTGAATTTCATGGTGATCACCAAGGGATCGGGCCGGATTGCGGAGGTGGCGGCGCGGTTCAGCCTGGATTCGATGCCCGGCAAGCAGATGGC
>PKZM01000223.1 GCA_003133065.1 Acetobacteraceae bacterium | reverse complement strand
CCCGGCCCGCCCTTCGGCCCCTCATACCGGATCAGCACCACATCCCCCGGCACCACCTTCCCACCCAGAATCCCCGAAACCGCTGCATCCTGGCTCTCAAAGATCCGCGCCGGCCCGGCAAAGCGCAGGATGGAGGCGTCCACCCCTGCCGTCTTCACGATGCACCCATCCTCGGCGATGTTCCCATACAGTACCGCGAGCCCGCCATCCTGGCTGAAGGCGTGGTCGGCACTGCGGATCACCCCCTCCTTTTCATCCGTATCGAGGCTCGTAAATCGCCGCTCCTGGCTGAACGCCACTTGCGTCGGCACCCCGCCCGGCGCCGCACGGTAGAAGCGCCGCGCCCCATCGCCCGCCTCGCGCCGCACATCCCAGCGCTCCAGGGCCGCGGCCAGGCTTTCGGCGTGCACCATCGGCACATCCGTGTGCAGCAGCCCCGCCCGCTCCAGCTCGCCCAGAATCCGCATGATCCCCCCGGCCCGGTGCACATCCTCCATGTGCACATCCGGCACACTCGGCGCCACCTTGCACAGCACCGGCACGCGGCGGGAAAGCCGGTCGATATCCGCCATGGTGAAATCCACCTCCGCCTCATGCGCCGCCGCCAGCAGATGCAGCACCGTGTTGGTGGATCCCCCCATCGCGATATCCAGCGACATCGCATTCTCGAACGCCTGGCGGCTGGCGACATTGCGCGGCAGCACGCTCGCATCCCCATGCTCGTAATACCGCTGGGCCAGATCCACGATCAGATGCCCCGCCTCCTGGAACAGNNGAATTCGCCGTGAACATCCCCGAGCAGGACCCGCAGGTGGGGCAGGCGGAGCGCTCCACCACCTCCACCTCCGCATCCGTCATCGTGCTATCGGCCGCCGCCACCATCGCATCGATCAGATCCACCGCCCGCGCCTTGCCGCCGACCACAACCTTGCCGGCCTCCATCGGCCCGCCGGAGACGAACACGGCGGGGATATTGATCCGCAGCGCCGCCATCAGCATGCCGGGCGTGATCTTGTCGCAATTGGAGATGCACACCATCGCATCGGCGCAATGGGCATTTACCATGTATTCCACGCTATCGGCGATCAGCTCGCGCGATGGCAGGCTATACAGCATGCCATCGTGCCCCATGGCGATGCCGTCATCCACCGCGATGGTGTTGAACTCCTTCGCCACCCCGCCCGCCGCCTCGATCTCCCGCGCCACCAATTGGCCCAGATCCTTCAGATGCACATGCCCCGGCACGAATTGCGTGAAGGAATTCACCACCGCGATGATGGGCTTGCCGAAATCCCCGTCCTTCATCCCGGTGGCCCGCCACAGCCCGCGCGCGCCGGCCATGTTGCGGCCATGGGTGGTGGTGCGGGAGCGATAAGTGGGCATGAGACGGGTTTCCCTGCTGGCGGCGATCCAACAGCCTTCATCCCTCCGCCGCGCCGCCGGAGCAAGCGCGCCCGTGGCGCATCAGGGGTGTTGAAAACGTTTTCGGCCCCGGGCGTTAACTTCTGGCCCGAATGACCTAGCTGTTCGTCCATGCCCCCGATTCCGTTGGCCCGATGAAAGCGCAGTGGATGCAAGCGTATGCAATACGACACTGATCTTCTGACCGAAGACCTGCCCGCCCCGCCCGGCGGCATGACCCTGGGTCTGCTGCCGGACCCCGATGCCCTCGCCAGGGCCGATTATGCCTCCCGCCACTGGGTCAGCGACGAGTCCGGCCCGCTGCGTCCGGGTTCCGACGCGCATAAGCGCGCCTGCGCCCGGATGTTTCGCGACACCTTCAACCCTTACAAGCCCACGATCATCGATTGGCCCGTTCTGGGGCAGGCGGAACGCGACCGGCTCGTCACCCTGCCGATCTGGGATATCGCCGTGCATACCGAAGGCCATGCCCGCATCCGCATGCTCTCCTATGCCGATAGCATCACCGATCCCGACTGGCGCGGCGCCGTGGCGCTGAACGGCTGGGAGGAGGGGCGCCACAAGACCGTGCTCTCCAACCTGGTGGCCGCCTACGGCATCGATCTGGGCGAGGAGCCGCCCTATCCCCGCCCCCGCTACCCGGAATGGGCCTATCTCGTCACCGGCTTCAGCGAGTGCATCGACAGCTTCTTCGCCTTCGGCCTGTTCGCCATGGCCAAGCGATCCGGCTTCTTTCCGCCCGAACTGGTGGAAACATTCGAGCCGGTGATCCAGGAGGAATGCCGCCACATCCTGCTCTTCGCCAACTGGGTGGCCGCCCAGCGCGCCACCATGCCGTGGTGGCGGCGCATCGTGTTCGAACTGCGCGTGGCCGCCGTGTGGGTATTCCTGGGCTGGGAACGAATCGGCATGGCCCGCGGCATGGATGGCGGCCCCCCGCAGGACCATAATTTCACCGTCAAAGGCGCCAAGGCCGTGGGCGATGGCGATGTGTCCCTGCGGCAATTGATGGCGCTATGCCTGGAGGAAAACGACCGGCGGTTTGCCGGTTACGATCGCCGCTTGCGGCGGCCGACGACAATGCCGTGGCTGACGCGGGTGGCGTTGAAAGTCTTAAGAAAGTAAGTCTTCTTTTTTGAAAAAAAGAAGCAAAAAACTTTTCACCTCCCCGTGCCCGTGCAACGCGGGCCGCAAGTGGTACCCGCCGCTGCATGAATACGGCAGTGTGCTGCCTGGACTGAACCTTGACCGTTTTTCCCCCCGCCAATATGCTAGTGCCCTTTACGCCAGGATATCAATCCAGGGTCCCATGGCCAGGGGCCCATGCGGGGACTTCCGCTGGCGGCAGGAGGTTTTTATGCGCACAGCCCAGTTTTCGTGTCTGATAACCGTATTGACGGCAATTTCGTTGACCGCAATCCCCGCCGGACATGTCTGGGCGAAGAACGGAACACCGCAGGCGCAACCGGGCGCGGCGGCCGGCCGGCCCACCAAAGGGCCCGCAACCGTGGGTAACGATCTTTTCGTGACCGCCGACCAATTTTGCGCCAACCCCAGCGTGGAGCTGCTCAATCCCAAAACCTATAAGCAGTTGGGAACGATCACGAACGGAATCATTTGCCCTTACAGCGTAACCCTCGATGCCAAAGGCAATCTCTATGTCGCGGATTTGGGATATACGCCGACTGGCGTCGACATTGATTCAGGCGACATCGTCATCTACGCGCCTGGCGCCTCAACGCCAACGTCAACATTGTTGCATGGAGCAGGTCTGGTGACTGCCACCGGCATAGTGAGCGTGACGACGGATAAACACGGGAACGTATATGGTGGGACGAGCATAAACTATGGTCAACAAAACGGCGGCTATTCCATGCCTTCCGTGGTTATGTGGCCAGCGGGTAATCCTGAGCCCCATGTAGTATGCTCAGGGGCCTCGCAGCGGGCAAACATTGAGTCTGTTGCAGTCGATTCAAAAGGCAACGTAGTCTACGCTAGCGATAATCAGGTCGTCGAGTGCGCCGCTCCTATGGGAACGGAGCATGTCTTGAATGGTGTGGGCGGAGCAGCGGTGGCAATCGACACGCATGACAACCTGCTCTCCTCAATATCGGGTTCCGGCACGATCAGCGTCTCGGCGCCGCCCTATTCGAGCGTCACCCGCACAATCGGGGCAGGGCTCATGAACCCGACCGACATCAAGTTGAACGCAACGAACACGCAGGTCTACGTCGCCGATCACGGCCTGGGCCAGTTTATCACCATAGACTACCAAACCGGCGCCGTTGTTTCCTCCGTCGCCATCCCCGGAATCCAAAGCGCCGTTAAACGCCCGAACGCGATCAACAAATAAGCGCGCCGCGCCCTGCTTGAACGCCGGCCTCAGCGTATGTTTATACCAGATCGCGTTGATCCTGTGCGGCATGAGCAAGGCGTCCACGCAAAAAGAGAGTTTGGTATTCAGATATATCCTGCGGAAGGAACGTGACTATCAGAATAATGTGCCTGGCTAGACTGTCTGCAATAGTAGTGTGTACGGGTTCGCATTGTGCGCAAGCCAGCGCGCCCACGGAATCCGTGTTGCATAACTTTAACAAATAAGGCGGGGCACCTTACTCCCCGCTTATCATTGATGGCAAAGGCGCACTGTATGGTACAACAACTGATTACTTCCGTAAAAAAGGCTGTGGCAGCGTATTTCGGCTGAAGCCGCCCCCGCAGCAGGGCAAGCCCTGGATATTTTCGCAACTTCATCTATTCCAGCAAGGAACACTCGACGGGTGCACACCGGTTGGTGGCCTCATAGCCGCCCCGGGCGGCACTCTGTATGGCACCACCGTCAGTGGTGGCGAGTTTAACGCAGCCACCGTTTTCGCGGTGACACCCCCGGCAGCCGGCAGCAAAACATGCTTGCTGGTCTTCTTCCAAGCTGCGCCAAGCTCTGCGCCGTCGAGCGTAACGCGGTAATGCGGGTAAAAAGCGTCATCACGGGACCGCCGATGTTGATCGCAGCCTGGCGCCGGGTTATCGTTCACTCGAGATGCCCGGACGGGCCAAACATATGGGAAGTGTCGGTTCACTGTTGGCGCACACCTCGCCGGCAGCGCGCTCAGGCGAGCGCCAGACCAACGCCAGAGGAAACGGACATGCCGGAGGTATCCATATGCACCAATGCACCGGTGATGCTTTTCACGCGACACGACGGCAGCGTTTGTCGGCGAAAATCCGTTCCTTATTTGTATGCTTATGCGTACCGCAGGGCCGTTTGGTGAGTTTGCGATGGGGCCGTTCGGGTTGCGATGCCAACCTTAGCGTGCGTTTTCGCACGGATGGGCCTTCGGCATTCCGCGCAAGCTTGGTCAAGTCGTCGGTCNNCCAAAGTGGCCCGCTTCGGCTCAAGGTCTCAGGCCGCCGCTTCGCCAACTCGGTCGTCATCGCGTTCACCCGATCCCGCAACGCCTTCGGCGCGCGGCCAAGCACGCCGGCACCTTCCTCCGCGACGCGCGGGAACCAGGCTGTCGTGAGTGGCAGATAAGCCAGCCGGCGTAGGTCCAGCACGAAGGCGCGTGCCTGACCGAGACCAGCCGCCTCTGCACTGTCGAAGGCGATCACGCCCTGGGGCAGCGCCCCAGCCCAAGGCTGGCTGGTGGTGTAGGCAGCCATCACGCCATGGCCGCCGACCACAGCCGCCACGGCAAGCGTGTAGGCGACATGCAGCGGTCCCGGGCGCAATGGGGCCTCCCTTTCGGGGAAGGCGCACCAAACGAAATCGCCCTGCTGAAGCGCCGGAGCCGTCACCCGTGCCGGGCGTGGTCGAGCAGCGCCCCGAACAGCTCGCTACGTGCAGCATGCTCGGCGTCAGTCTCGTCCACGTCGCGCACCAGGTCGTGCCGTTCATGCCGCAGCAAGTCGGCGACTGCCTGCACGGTAAGCTGGCGCTGGCTTTCCTCGAAGCGGGCCTTTTCCCTCAGCAGCAGCGTTTCGACGAAGTTGGTCACGCTGCGATTCCCGGCGCGCGCTTGCGTCTGCACGAACTCGGCGACCTCGGGCCGGAACCGCATGGTGAAGGCATCGCGCATGGAAGACCTCCTGGGAAGGAAGCCCGGTCTATCCCGTCTATCCTCACCTGTCAGCCTCTTTGTGGTGCGAAGCGGTGTGAAATCGGGATCGGTTTGTTGCTGCTCTTTGGAGGCCCGCTACACGCCTCAGGCATCCTGTCGGCTCCTGGCATGCCCTGCTGCTCTCAAGGTCTCCAGTCCCCGATTTTCCCGAGTTGCTCGGCCGTTGTCGCAGCCCCTGACCTGTTAAGCCGCTTTCCTTCGACCAGTCGCACGGCTGAGTGAAAAGAACCCTTCCTTCCTTCGTTGACATATCAACCTATTCATGATGTGTTCCCCGAAAACCCCCCGGGAGTGCACCATGTCCGCCAAATCCGCCCGCACCCGTGTCGGCATCGTCGGCGCCGGACCGTCGGGTTTGATGCTCTCCCATATGCTGCATCTCGCCGGCATCGACAGCGTGGTCATCGAGCAGCGTAGCCGCGCCTATATCGAGAACCGAATCCGCGCCGGCGTGCTGGAGCACGATGTGGCGGAGCTTCTGCGCAGCACCGGCCTGGGTGCCCGCCTGAATGCCTTGGGTCTGCCGCACGAAGGCACGCAACTCCTGTTCGCCGGCCAGCCGCACCGGATCGATTTCGCTGCCCTCACCGGCAAGCACGTGACCGTTTACGGCCAGCACGAGGTGGTGCGCGATCTGGTGGCTGCCCGTCTGGAAGCCGGGGGCGAGCTGGTGTTCGGTGCCGAGGATGTCGCGGTGGAGGGAGTGCAGTCCGGATCGCCGGCGATCACCTACACGTCCGCCGGCGTGGCGCATCGCCTGGACTGTGACGTCATCGCCGGCTGCGATGGGTTCCACGGCATCTGCCGCCCCGCCATGCCGGCCGGCCACCTGAAGATCTTCGATCGCATCTACCCCTTCGGCTGGCTCGGCATCCTGGCCGATGCCGCCCCCTCGGCCGAGGAGCTGATCTACGCGAACCATGAAAACGGCTTCGCGCTCCTCTCCATGCGCTCGCCCACCGTCAGCCGCATGTATCTGCAATGCGCGCCGGACGAGGATGTGGCGCTGTGGTCCGATGACCGGATCTGGAGCGAATTGGAGGTGCGCCTGGCCCACGAGGGCTTCGCGCTGCACACCGGCAAAATCACCCAAAAGAGCGTGACGCCGATGCGCAGTTTCGTCGCCGAGCCGATGCAATGCGGCCGCCTGTTCCTGGTGGGCGATGCCGCCCACATCGTGCCGCCCACGGGGGCGAAGGGCATGAACAGCGCGATCGGCGATGTGGTCGTTCTCAGCCGCGCGCTGGAGCGTTTCTTCGCCGGCCGCGGGTCGGAGGGGTTGGAGGAATATTCGAAGATATGTCTGCGCCGCATCTGGAAAACGCAGCGTTTCTCCTGGTGGATGACGACCATGCTGCACCGCATGGACCATGGCGATTTCGACCGCCGCGTTCAGCTCGCGGAGCTGGACTACGTCACCGGCTCCGTGGCGGGCAGCACAACGCTGGCAGAAAATTACGTTGGCCTGCCGCTTACATGAGAAAAAGCAAGAAAGTCTTCTTTTCTGAAGAAAAGAAGCAAAAGACTTTTGACTGTGCTGTCGCGGACCGAGCCGGCAGATGGCGCCCGCTTCGGTGTTCAAACCCTACGGTCTCTTCGGCTGCCATAGCTCGATCTTCGTGCCGTCCGGATCCACAATCCAGGCGAACTTGCCGCTCGGATCGCTATCGTCGCGCTTGAGAATGGTCACGCCGTGGGCGGCAAGCCGGGCAACAACCGCATCGAGATCGTCCACCGCGAAATCCAGCATGAACGGGCGCGGGGAGGGCGCCATATACGCGCTGCCGCTCCGCAACGCCATCCACGCGGCTTTGGGCGGATGCAACGGCGCGTCATAGCTCAACACCGCGCCGCCCCAGCTCTCCACCTTCATCCCAAGCATGTCGTGATACCAGGCCGCGAGCGCCTTCGGGTTCTTGCTGGTAACGAACACCCCGCCAATGCCCGTCACATGCCCCACGCCCCCATCGGCCCCCAGCGCGTGAGAAGGTGCCGCGTGAGAAGGTAACGCCGCCAGCAGCACCAGGCCAAACAGCTCCGCGCGCAGCATCATCGCCGTGTTCCCCGATATGGCCCATCACAAGGCCATGGGCTACCAGATTTGCCCGGTGCCGTGCTGGTCGTCAACATTGCCATCCAAGAA
>PKZM01000158.1 GCA_003133065.1 Acetobacteraceae bacterium | reverse complement strand
TGCTGCGGCCGACAGACCTGATCTGGGTGCATGATTATCATCTGATGGCGATGCCGGCACTGTTGCGGGCGCGTGGTGTGGTGGCGCCGATCGGGTTTTTTCTGCATGTGCCGTTTCCGGCCGCCGATATGCTGGCGCGTGTGCCGGAGGCGGGCAGCCTGATCAAGGATCTGCTCGCGGCCGATCTGCTGGGATTTCAGACCGCGCAGGACATGGAGAATTTCGCGGCGGCCGCCGAGAGCCTGGCTGGCGCGGCCCGCCTATCCTCCGCGGTGGTGCAGTTCGGCGGGCGGCGTGTGCGGCTGGGGGTGTTTCCCGTGGAGATCGAGGCGCAGGACTTTGCCGCGACCGCTGCGGCCTCCTGGCGGTCGGGTCCTACGGAACGGTTGCGCCGCAGCTTGGCTGGGCAGCGCCTGGTGCTGGGGATAGATCGGCTGGACCCGACGAAAGGCTTGATCCAGCGGCTGGCCGGGTTCAGGCGGCTGCTGGAAACCCGGCCGGATTGGCGCCGGCGGGTGACACTGCTGCAGATTGCCGCGGAATCGCGCACCGACGTGGTGGCGTATCAGGATTTGCGGCAGGCCCTGGATGCCGAGGCCGGGGCGATGAACAGCGAGTGGGGCGAGCCGGACTGGACGCCGGCGCGCGTGGTGGCGCGCGGCGGCGCCCGCGCGACTCTGGCGGGGTATATGCGCGAGGCGCGGGTTGGACTGGTGACCCCGCTGCGCGACGGGATGAACCTGGTGGCCAAGGAATATGTGGCGGCGCAGGATCCGCAGGATCCCGGGGTGCTGGTGCTGAGCAGGTTCGCCGGTGCCGCAGGGCAGTTGAGTTCCGCGCTACTGGTAAATCCGCATGATCCGGATGAGTTGGCGGAAGCGATCGACCGGGCGCTGACCATGCGGCTGGCGGAGCGGCGGGAGCGTTGGCAGGCAGCNNGAGCGCGGCGTTGCCCGCCTGAACTAGACCTCATGCCCCTCTTTGGGGCGACCCGCCCCAAGGACGGACATGAGGTCTAGTCTCCATAAACAAAAGTCTTTTGCTTCTTTTCTTCGGAAAAGAAGACTCTTTTGCTTTTCCCGCTGCGCGAGGCTTCTTTCCTGAGAGAAAGAGGCAAAGACCTATAGCTCATGCACCAACGCTCCGCCCTTGTTTTTCTCCATATCTCCATTAAGGTGGAAATATGGAGAAGATTAACGCCATTCTCGCCCTTGCGGCCCTCGCCCACGAAACCCGCCTCGATGTGTTTCGGCTGCTCGTGCAAACCGGCCCTGAAGGGATGCCGGCCGGCCGGATTGGGGAGCGCTTGGGGCTGCCTTCGGCCACGCTGTCNNTCCCTGATCTACATGGCCGAATATCCGGCCATGAACGATCTGCTGGCCTACCTGACAGCGAATTGCTGCCAGGGCGACGCTTCGGCCTGTGGCGTCGGCATCTGCGATTCCGCCACCCTCGTCGCCGCCAAGGAAGGAAACCCACGCCAATGAAGCGTTTGCATGTTCACGTGTCGGTGGAGGACGTATCTCAATCCGTGCGTTTCTACAGCACGCTTTTTGCAGCGGAGCCGGCCGTGGTGAAGCCCGATTATGCGAAATGGATGCTGGATGATCCGCGCGTCAATTTCTCCATCTCAGCGCGGGGCGGTGTCGCCGGCCTCGACCATTTCGGCATCCAGGTCGAAACGCCGGACGAGCTGCAGGACGTTTATGGCCGTCTGCAAAAGGCCGACCGGCCGGTGCTGGAAGAGGGCGCTACCACCTGCTGCTATGCCAAGTCGGAAAAAGCCTGGATCACCGATCCTGACGGCCTCTCCTGGGAAACCTTTCTGACATCCGGGGCAAGCACGGTCTACGGCGACGGCGCCGATCTCGGCGCGATCCGCACGGCTTCGGGCGGCCTGGTGCCATCGGCCACGCCGGCCGGCGCGTGCTGTGGCCCCAAGCAACAGGCAGTGGAATGACCGTCACGATCTACCATAACCCGGCCTGCGGCACGTCGCGCAATGTTCTTGGCCTGATCAGGAACACCGGCGAGGAGCCGCGCATCATCGAGTATCTGAAAACCCCGCCTTCGCGCGGCGAGCTGGTGAGCCTGATCGATCGCATGGGGGTTCCGGTGCGCGAGCTGCTGCGCCGGAAGGGCACGCCCTACGACGATCTGAAGTTGGATAATGCCGCCCTGACCAACGACGAGCTGATCGAGGCGATGCTGGCGCACCCGATCCTTATCAACCGGCCGATCGTCGTGACACCCCTGGGCGTGGCGCTGTGCCGCCCGTGCGAGACCGTGCTGCATATCCTGCCGGACCCGCAGCGCGGGCCGTTCACCAAGGAAGACGGCGAGGCGGTGATCGATACCGCCGGCCGCCGCATCGAGAAGGCCACTCCATGAGCAGCGAAGCTATCGCCGTTGGAGAGGGCGAAGCGNNGCCTGGCGTGTTTCACGCGCTCGGCACGGCGACCGTTTCCCAAATCAATTTGCCCGTGGCCGTGCTGGTCTGGCTGATGGTCATTCCCATGCTGCTCAAGATCGATCTGGCGGCGCTCGGCCAGGTCAAAAGCCACTGGCGCGGGATTGCCGCCACGGTCGGCATCAACTGGCTGGTCAAGCCGTTCTCGATGGCGGTGCTCAGCTGGCTTTTCATCGCGCACCTGTTCCGGCCGCTGCTGCCGGCCGGCATGATCGAGGGCTATATCGCCGGCCTGATCCTCCTGGCGGTGGCGCCCTGCACTGCCATGGTGTTCGTCTGGTCGAACCTGGTGGATGGTGAGCCGCATTTTACGCTGTCACAGGTGGCGCTTAACGACGTGATCATGATCGTGGCTTTTGCGCCCCTGGTGGCGCTATTACTTGGCCTTTCCTCGATAACGGTGCCTTGGGACACGCTGATACTGTCCGTGATGCTCTACATCGTCGTGCCGGTCATCGCCGCTCAACTCTGGCGGCGCGCACTCCTGGCATCTGGTGGTCTGCCGGCGCTTGGCCGCACCTTGCGCACTCTTGGCCCGCTATCGCTGTCGGCGCTGCTTCTGACGCTCGTGCTGCTGTTCGGCCTTCAGGGCGAGCAGATCATGCGCCAGCCTGCCGTGATTGCCCTGCTGGCGGTGCCGATCCTGATCCAGGTCTATTTCAACGCAGGCCTGGCCTACTGGCTCAACCGCCGCCTGGGCGTCGCCTGGTGCGTGGCCGGACCCTCGGCGCTGATAGGGGCCAGCAACTTCTTCGAGCTGGCCGTAGCAACCGCCATCGCCTTGTTCGGGTTCCGCTCTGGCGCGGCTCTTTCGACGGTCGTGGGCGTACTGGTCGAAGTGCCTGTGATGCTCTCGGTGGTGCAGATCGTGCGGCGGTCGCGCGGATGGTATGAGCGCGGGGCTTTCCGAAGGTGTTAACTATTTGCGCTTGCGGTGCGGATAGCCTGGGCCATGCTGGCGACGCCGTTGCCGCGGTTGCTGGAGAGGGCGGCGATGAGGCCGAGATCCTTGAGGAAGATCGGGTCGGTGGCGGCGATTTCGGCCTGGGTGCGGCCGGAGTAGACGCGCAGAAGAAGGGCGACGAGGCCGGAGACGATGGCGGCGTCTGACGCGCCGGCGAGATAGAGCCGGCCATCCTGGAGGCGGGATTCCATCCATACCTGGCTTTGGCAGCCGGGCACACGGTGCGCATCGTTCATCCAGTCGGCCGGGAAGGATGGCAGTTTTCGTCCGAGCTCGATGATGAACTGGTAGCGGTCCATCCAGTCATCGAACACCTCCAGCTCGTCGCGTATGGCGTCGATGGCCGCCGTGGGTGTCTTTTCGGTGGGGGTGACGAAGGGGGCGATCATGGGGGGTGATGTGCGGTGGCGTGGATGAGGCGTCAATCGCCGCGGGTCTTGGCGGGTGCGGATTGTTGGTCGTCATTGAGTTGACACGGGGGGTTGAGGGGCCTAGATACCCCCTCACCG
>PKZM01000001.1 GCA_003133065.1 Acetobacteraceae bacterium | reverse complement strand
CCGCCTACGCCTGGCTCGGCTGACGCAGAAAAGGAGTGAACCACGAAGACACGAAGAGCACGAAGCTTATCACGAAGAGATTGTTTGCTGCGACAAACCGTGTGCCACGGAATCTCCGCAAAATGAAACGCTCACGGCATTAGAAGCGATACCCCAGGCTCCCGATAACCTGCAGGGGCGAAATATATTGGATACTCGTCTGCCCAGTACCATACGGGTCCGTGTATTTTGAATTGATCCCGTCCACATTGAACAGGTTGGTGGCAGTCAGAGAAACTGTCCAGCGTGTGCCAGTCGGCACGTAGGTCAGGTTGAGGTTGACAACCCCATACGCTTTCACTCGATCGAGGTTGGGTACATCGAACACGCGTGCCCATTCGGCGCCCCGATACACATACTCGGCGCGCGGGGTCAGCGTGCCCGTCGGAATATCGAAGATGTAGGACGCGTTGATCGAGCCGGAAACTTTCGGCATGTCGGGGGGTGTGTTTCCACGGATGTTCGCAGCGCCAGCAACAACGAGCGCATCGCAGGCCGTATTGTATCCGCCGCCATAGGCACAGGGCGGCGTTGTCTCGCCTTCGATCGCATGGGCGAGTGTCGAATCGATCGTGCGGTATGTACCGATCACGGCTGCGTTTTCCAGTGCCAGGCTGGCATTGATATGCAGGTGCTCTTGCATCGTGGCATAGTTTGCCTCTGCCTCCAGCCCATAGGCATGGATGGAGGGGATGTTCGCCATGCCGCCATCGAACGGAACAGGATCGGTTTCGATATACTGCATGTTGCGATAAAAATAGTAATAGGCGGCAAGGTTCAGCCGCAGCGCATGATCGAGCAGACTATTCTTGGAGCCGAGCTCGAAGGCGGTGTTGGTCTCCGGGCTGAATGTAGCGGGTACGATATACTGGCCGTACGTGCCGTTAACCCCACCCGGCTTGTAGCCGCGCGCCACACTGGCATAGAGCATGTCATCCGCCGTCACATCCCAATCGAGGTCGAATCGGCCGGTGGGAACGTGGTCGGTGTAGGCGTGCCGAACCGTACCATCGCCAAAGGCGGAAAAGCTGAACGAGTCCTGCGTATAGGTATCGATATTGTATCGGCCACCGAGCGTCGCCCGCAGATCCGGCAGGATATGAGTGGTCGCCTGCGCGAAGCCGGCATAGGAACGGCGCTCCACATGTTCATCGTTGCCGTAATCGAGATTGCCGGGAGGGTCGCTCTCGATCGTCGGTTGCACGGTCAGCTCGGAAGCTGTCGGCGGGCTGCAACGCTCCACATAGGCGGAGGGGGCGCATTCGAATTCGGCCACTAGCTGCTGGCTCGCCTGGTTCAGAACAAACGCGCCCGCCGTCCAATCCACCACCGAGCCCGTCAGCGACTGAATCTCGAAATCCTCGTTGTAATTGGCGACCTTGGTATTCCAGGCGCCCACGTCGTCATAGGCATGTAGAATCGCAAACGCCAGGCGCGAGCTATCTTCCTGGATCGTATTATTAAGCCCCTGGTAAGCACTCACCGACTTGATCGTGAACCACGGTGCATCGTACTGCAGGTTCAGATGGTAAAGCTGCGTGCGCAGCGCGAAGAGCGAGGGGTAATCCTGGTCCACCACACGCGGGCTGGGATCGGGATCGAGGATGTTCTTCTGCGCAGACCCGTTTTCGCGCGCGCTGTACCATTGGCCGGTCAGCGTCGCACTGAAATTGTCCGCCGGTTTCCACAGAATCGCGATCTTGCCGTTGATATCGTGCGTCTGATCCAGCCGGAAATTCGGAATGGCGCTATCCCGCGTAAATCCCTCATCGTCGAATTTCTCGATCGCCGCCCGTACCGCAATTGTCTCCCCAACAGGGATGTTGATATCGCCGCGTTCCCGCGTCAGGTCATAGGTGCCGCCACTCACATCGGCCCCGCCGCTGATCTGGTTCAGCACCGGCTGTTTGGTGAGGATGTTGATCGCACCGCCGATGGAGCTTTGCCCATACAGCGCACCCTGTGGCCCACGCAGCACCTCNNGCAGCACCTCGATATGGTCGATATCGAACAGCGTCTGATCCAGAGAGACGGTGTTCGCGATATACACCCCGTCAATGAACTCGGAAACGCCGGGCACGGTGGTCAGCGCGTTCTCAGGGGTCTCCGATCCCACGCCGCGGATACTGACGAGGTTTTCGAAGCCGGAAGCCTGGGTGATCTCCAGGCTGGGGACCAGGCCGTTCAGGCCGGAAACCTGGGTGACGAAACTCAAATCCAGCGCCCGCGCAGAGACGGTGCTCAGCGCAAGGGGGGTCTTTTGGATATTGCCGGGCCGCTTCTCCGCCGTCACCACGATGGATTCGATGGCCGTGTTTCCACCGGGCTGGGAGGGCGGCACGGGTGTTGGGGTTTGAGCGCGGGCGGAGATGGCTACCGCCATGATCAGTGCTGCCGGCACAGCCATGGAGCTGATGCACCGCCTCGACAAACCTGGCATAGAAGACCTTTCAGCATACGTTAGCATGATCGCGCTGCCTCA
>PKZM01000169.1 GCA_003133065.1 Acetobacteraceae bacterium | reverse complement strand
TGCTCCATCAGCCAGGGGCCTTGGATGGCCTGAGCGAAGCCGGGGTAGTTCTCCACATCCGTGGTGATCATCAATTGGCCGCCGGGCTGGAGGCCGGCGACGAGCATGGGGGCGAGGCTGGCGCGGGCGGCGTAGATGGCGGCGGTATAGCCGGCAGGGCCGGCGCCGATGACGAGAACGCGCGTGTGGTGGGTTTGCGGCATGGGGCACCCGGTGAGGAGCGGGCCAATCCGGCCCGTGATCGCCCGATATCGGGGGCCGCGGCGGCGCTGGCAAGGCTGGCGGGAAACGATACCGTTTCGATTGAACGCGCGGATGGATTTTAGGCGAAACCGGAAAGGAATGCGCCTATCCCCTGGCGGCTCAGCCCCGGGACAATGGTAAGATGCCATTGACGCCGCGCGGCCAAGCCCAAAAAAGTGCAGTATGATGAAAGCTGACAGCACCACACTCCCGGAGATCGACGCGATCGATCGCCTTATCCTGGCCGAGTTACAGACGGACGGGAGGATGACGAACGTGGAACTGGCGCGCCGCGCCGGGATCTCCGCGCCGCCATGCCTGCGCCGGGTCAGGCGGTTGGAGGAGGCGGGGATCATCCGCGGCTACCATGCCGATACCGATCCGCAGCGGCTGGGCTGGGAAGTGACGTTTTTCGTGATCGTGGGGCTGGAGAGCCAGAAGGAGGCAGCGCTGACCGGCTTTGAGCAGATGGTGGGGGCGTGGCCGGAAGTGCGGGAGTGCCACATGATTCGCGGCGGCGGCGATTTTTTACTGCGGCTGGTGGCGCGGGATACGGCGCAGGAGAACGAACTGACGCGAAAGTTGACGGAAGCGGCACATGTGGCGCGGGTGCAAACGTTGCAGACGATCAGGACGAGCAGGAATTTGGCGGGGGTGCCAATATAAGGCAAGAAAGTCTTCTTTTTTGAAAAAAAGAAGCAAAAAACTTTTGCCTGTTTGTGCGAACCTCGCCGGCAGCATACGCAATAGGTAAAAGTTTTTTGGTTCTTTTTTTCAAAAAAGAACATCTTTTCTTGCGGTTGCCGGAGTCGCCGGGCTCAATCCTACGACAGGGTGGATGGGAGCCGACGGTTGATCTAACGTGGGGGGATGAATGCCATCCTCCCTGCCCTTCCCGCACCCGCCTGGACCGCTGAGGCCGTTCGGGCACTGATGGACTTGCCGTTTACCGATCTCGTATTCCGGGCGGCCGAGGTACACCGGGCGCATTTCGATCCGAAGCGCGTGCAGATTTCCACCCTGCTGTCGATCAAGACGGGCGGATGCCCGGAGGATTGCGCGTATTGCCCGCAAAGCTCGTCCTATGAGGCCGGGGTGCAGGCGAGCAAGTTGATGGCGGTGGAGGCGGTGATCGCCGAGGCGCGGGCGGCGCGGGACGCCGGAGCCAGCCGGTTCTGTATGGGTGCTGCCTGGCGGTCTCCCAAGGATCGGGACCTCGATACGGTGTGCGCCATGGTGGAGGGCGTGCGCGCGCTGGGCATGGAGACATGCGTGACGCTGGGGATGCTGACCGGCCCACAGGCTGGGCGCCTGCGAGAGTCGGGGCTGGATTACTACAATCATAACCTCGATACGTCTCCGGAATATTATGGCGAGATCATCACCACGCGCACCTATCAGGAGCGGCTGGATACGCTGGCGCATGTGCGCGACGCCGGGATTGCCGTATGCTGCGGGGGCATTGTGGGCATGGGCGAGGATGCGGCGGATCGCGCCGGGCTGATCGCCACGCTGGCGAGCCTGCCGAAAGCGCCGGAGAGCGTGCCGATCAATGCGCTGGTGCGGGTGGAGGGAACGAAGCTGGCGAAAGCGGCGCCAATCGATGCGATTGATTTCGTGCGTGTGGTGGCGGCGGCCCGCATCACCATGCCGCATTCGTACGTGCGGCTTTCCGCGGGGCGGGAGGCAATGAGCGACGAGGCGCAGGCATTGTGTTTTCTGGCCGGCGCCAACTCGATCTTCTACGGACCGCGCCTGCTGACGACGCCCAATCCCGAAGCCGCTTCCGACGCCCGCCTCCTCGCGCGGCTTGGCCTTGTATCCGACACGCCATAGGTAATAGATTTTTGTTTCTTTTTTCAAAAAAGACCAAAAAGAAAGGTCTTCTTTTTTGAAAAAAAGAAGCAAAAAACTTTTACACATGGCGCGCGCCTAATGGATCATCTGTGGAGGCCGTATACGCAGATGCGGACTGCGCCCTTGCCGCTACAGGCGGCGCGGACGGAGGGATGTCGCATTACGCTCCAGGATGGGCGCGTGCTGGTGGACGGCATCGCCTCGTGGTGGACGGCGTGCCACGGGTATAACCATCCGCATATTCGGGCGGCCGTGACTGAACAGCTGGGGCGCATGCCGCATGTCATGTTCGGCGGGCTGACACACGCGCCGGCGCAAGACCTGGCGGCAAGGCTTGCTGCGCTGCTGCCGGGCGATCTGAACCATGTGTTCTTTGCCGATAGCGGGTCGGTTGCCGTGGAAGTGGCAATGAAAATGGCCGCACAATACTGGCTGAACCAAGGTGTGCGCACACGGCGACGGTTTCTGGCATTCACCGGCGGCTACCACGGCGACACGCTGGCAACGATGGCGGTGTGCGACCCCGAGGAAGGGATGCACACGCTCTATCACGGCCTGCTGGCCGAGCACGCGATCATGGCGTTGCCACGCGACGCCGAGAGCACGCGACAGCTGGAGCAGTTCCTGGCACGCGAGGCAAAGGGTCTGTCGGGGATCCTGGTGGAACCGCTGGTGCAAGGCGCCGGGGGGATGGTGTTCCATGATGCCGAGGTGTTACGCCGGCTGCGGATGCTGGCCGATTTGCATGGTCTGCCACTGATCCTTGATGAAATTTTCACAGGGTTCGGACGCACGGGGACCATGTTTGCCTGCGAGCAGGCGGGTGTGGTGCCGGATATCATCACCCTCTCCAAGGCGCTGACCGGAGGGACCATGGCGCTATCGGCCGCCGTGGCGCGGACCCATATATTTGACGCGTTTCTCTCGGACGATCCGGCACATGCACTGATGCACGGACCGACCTATATGGCGAATCCATTGGCCTGCGCGGCGGCAAATGCGTCGCTGGACCTGTTTGAGCAGGCGCCGCGCTTACAGCAGGTGGCCCAGATATCGGGGCTGCTGGCCGAGGGCCTGGCGGCAGCGCGTGACCTGGCTTGGGTGCGCGATGTCCGTGTGCGTGGAGCGATCGGCGTGGTAGAACTGACGCAGATCGGCAATCTCGATGCGCTGAAGGCGGCACTTGTGGCCCGCGGCGTATGGGTACGGCCATTCCGGAACATCGTTTATCTCACGCCGGCATTTACTGCATCGCAGCAGGAGATTGCGGTGCTGTGTGATGCCGTTGTGAGCGTGCTTTCGGAGCTGGCCGAGACAGAGAACACGGCACGCTCACGTTAAGAATTTATGCCAGTTTCATGACATGTCGATGACAACGCATGCTGCCGTGCCCAACGCCGATTTATTTCGCTGAACGGTAACACAAGTGGCGTGGTGTAATCCCGGCACCGCGCGTAATGACGCCTCCATTCTGAGGCGGCCTCCGGCCTTCGCAGGATAAGTGGGCTCGGGCGCGGCTTGCGCCTATCGGGATGACGAGGGTTGTGCCAAGCATGACACGCAAGCAGTTTTGGAAATCCGGCAGCGCTTCGCTGGCGCTGGCAGGGATGCTGATCAATACCGCAGCGAGTGCCGCTGAGCCGGCGCTGACGCTGGCGACCAGCAAGGGCAGCGTGGGCGAGCAGTATGCCCGTATTCTGAAAGACGAGACAGTACTGACGGCCGCGAAGAAGTTGGCCCTGCTGCAAAGCAAGATCAAGTACGTGTTCGTGATCTTTCAGGAAAACCGTAGCTTCGATGGCTATTTCGGCACCTATCCCGGTGCCAACGGCATCTTTAGCACATATCCGGGTGCCAGCTCTACAGACCCGGCGGCAGTGCCGGCGATCGCAACGGCCAGCTACAATCAAAACATTCGCAATCCGGACGGCACGTATTCCACGGTGCACCCGTTTCTCTCCCCGCGCACCATTACGGACGTGAACGGCAACGCTGTACAGCTTTACCCCGAGAGCAGTTACTCGGTGGACCATTCGCATACTGGCTATATCAGTGATCTGCACTTGCAGGACGCCAATTTGAGTGTGGCCCTCAATGATGGCTATGCGCTGGATCAGGAGGGGCTCGAGTATCCAGGGCCGAGTTCGGCAACCTCCACCATCGTCAAGGGATCCAACGCCACCTATCCGGTGACGAATGGCGTGGCGCCAACGAGCGCACCTTCATTGGCGAGCTATCAAAAGGGCCTGGTGGCGATATCGCACCGCGATTGCGATTCCATTCCGTTCCTGTGGCACTATGCCGATATCGGAACGCTGTTCGACAATTTGCACCAGACGATCATTGGGCCGTCCACGCCGAACGCGATTGCGATGATCTCAGCCCAGAGCGGCGCGACACAATGGGTGAAGCATCCGACAACGACCGGACTTTATGCGGGCACTTCCGCCCCATATGCGGTCCCGAACGAGACCGATAGCCAGCCTTTCCCCGGCAGCACGGCAGATGTTTATGCCGGCAAGCCGCCTGAGGGGCCGGATGAAGCAGGTTTCGCGACCTGCGCCGCGGCCAGCACGGTGACCGCTGGCACCTACAACAATCTGGGGTGCGTGGCGCCTGCCGCCAATGATCCGGCGGTGGCAAGCTACACAAGCGCTGCTGTGGTGGCGCTGGACGGTGCATTGACCGCATATGCGGCGCCGCAGATCCCGCTGACATACGCCTCCTTGCCGCTATCGTTCATGGGCACGGATGTGAATGCGATCACCGCGAAGGATGCCCATCCGCTTCTGGACCTTTCTGATGTGCAGCAGGATATCAAAACGATATCTGCGAAGAACCCGTCGGTCGCGTGGGGCTGGTATCAGCTTGGCTTCGGGCCTGAGCCGTTTGACGGGACGGTGGTTGTGGATGGATTTCCGGCGGCAACGCCGCATGCATCCTATATCGTGCACCACAACGGACCTCAGTATTTCGGCTATCTCGGCGACAACCCGGCTGAAGTCTCGAAGATGCATGGCCTGTCCGCGTTCTATACGGACATCGCCAACCACAAACTGGCGGGTGCCGGCGGCGTGTACTATATCCGCGGCGGATACTATAACTTGGATGGGTTGGCGTCGGCCGATCCGAGCCCGGCCGCGCGCACCGAGTTCAGCGGCAATGACGACCATGGCAGCTATTCGGATAGTCAGATTTCCGAAGCCATGGTCGCTGACACGGTGAATGCGATCGCCAGCAGCCCTTATTGGAAATATAGCGCGATCATCATCAGCTATGACGAAAGCGACGGGTTTTATGACCATGCGCCGAGCGCCATCCGCAGCTGGGGTCCTGACGGCCTGCCGCTGTCGGGTGGCCCGCGTATCCCGACAATCGTGCTCTCGCCTTACAGTTCGGCGCACACGGTCAGCCATGTCTATAGCGAGCATGGCTCCGTCGTGAAATTCATCAATGCGCTGTTTGGCTTGACGCCGCTGAGCAGCTTGCCGGATGAACATGCAGCGGAGGTGCAAGCCGGCAGGGTTGGGTCCGGGTTTACCAGCCCGGATGGCACGCCGCAGGCCAAGCTGGGACCGAATGACGGGGCGGATGTGGGCAATCTGTTCGAAGCATTCGATAATGATCGGCTCGCCGGCCGCGCCGCGCCACTTCCCGCCAGCGCGGTTATGATCCCCAGTGCGACCGTGCTGTCTCTTCCGCATTATGCGGGCAAGGGCTGTTCCACGCTGGGCATCGTGCCGACCGACTATACGAGCGGTTACGGCGCAGGCCGCGAAATCGATCCGCCGCCTGTGGTGGCTTCGATGAGCTTCGGCGGCCTCACCTTCACAAACGTTACCCTGTGGAATCCCCGGCCCACCATCGCGCCCGGCGTGCCTGCGACCGAACAGACGATCTATGGCGGCGTCGTGCAGTCGGGAGAATGGATCCCCTGATCCTGAACCCAGATTTGCAAGACGAGACGGGCGGAGGCTATGCCTCCGCCCGTCTGCTTTTGTCCGCCTGGTTCCGTGCCATGAGGATGAGTTTGATTGGGGCTATGATGACGAGATCGTTACGCTGGGCGCTAGCCCTTGCCGTCGCAGTAATGCCTGTTCTGCGCACACCGTCCCATGCTGGGACGCCGGCCCAGCCCCGTCCCGCCGCGGACCGCTTGAAATGCGGGGTGATTACAGAGCCGCTCGACTGGAACAAGCAGGATCTGCATGGCAGCCTGGTAAGTCTGGATAGTGAGATATGCCGCGCCGTGGCGGTAGCCCTGTTCGGGCAGGCTGATCGCGTGGATCTGCAATCCTATAATGCCGAGGAAGACGGTCTGACAGCGGTGCGGCAAGGGCGCGCCGATATTGTGGTGGGGGTGACGCCGAGCGCCTTGCAGGCCGCCAAGAACGGCGTGCATTTCAGCCTGCCGATCTTTGAGGATGCGCTAGGATTCATGGTGCATCGTGCCGAAGGCGTGCACAGCCTGGCGGACATTACTGGCCACAAGCTCTGCTATATCGAGGATACCGACAATGATCACATGGTGTTGCCGTACCTCTTCTCGCGGGGGATCAAACCCCTCCCCTTCGGATTTCAGGAGGAAGGCGAGATGGATGCGGCGATCATGGACCGCCATTGCCAGGTGACGGCCGCGTTCATTTCGAAACTCGCGGAAGCACGATCCAGCTTTCATAATGCGCGCGACTATGTGTTTTTGCCCGATCTGCTGCAGGTCAGTCCGGTCACCGTCGCGGTGAACGGCAAGAACCCGCGGCTTTCGGCTATTGTCGATTACACGATCAGCGTGTTGCTGCAGGCGGAGTTCCTGGGGATGACGCGCGCGGCTGCCGCAAGGATGGTAGCGGGGGAAGACGCCCGGCTGCAGCGGCTGGTGGGTACGGATTTCGCCACGGCGCAAGGGTTGGGTCTGGCGCATGATTGGTCGCGCCAGGTTATCGGTGCGGTGGGCAATTACGCCGAGATCTATGACCGGACAGTCGGGGAAGGCACCGCGTTCGACCTGGGGCGCGGGTTGAGCGCACTGTGGAATAAAGGCGGCGTGATGGTGCCACTGCCGTTGGATTGAGACAGGCAGAGCGGAAACGCAAGTTCAAGGTGGCGCATAAATATAAAAGTCTTTTGCTTCTTTTCTTCAGAAAAGAAGACTCTTCTTTCTTGAAAGAAAGAAGCAAAGAACTTTTATTGCTGGCATGCGCTGCCGGCACCGCCGGGGTGGGCGCCTGGCGGCGTTCGCGCCTTGCAGCCGAACTCCCTGCCCGGCTATATCAGGCAGCCTCCGGGCGGGTGTGGTGAAATGGTAACCACAGCGAACTCAAAATTCGCCGGGCCGAAAGCCCTTGCCGGTTCGAGTCCGGCCACCCGCATTCAGTTGCCAGTTTTCAGCTTTCAGTGGTCAGAAAGGCGCCGCGTTTCTGACCACTGAAAGCTGACAACTGCCAACTGTCAGGGGTTTACCGGCCGGGCGGTGGGGGGTATAGGGTGCCGTCCTGATCCCGAATAGCTCAGCTGGTAGAGCAAGCGACTGTTAATCGCTCGGTCGTAGGTTCGAGTCCTACTTCGGGAGCCAGATCTCCGGTGCCTGCCCGGTATGGGTGGGCATTTTCCGGGCCGGCCCGCCGGCATAGCCGAGCGAGCGAGACGATGCAGCTTATCTTGTCGAATGCCACGGTGGTGCTGCCGGATCAGCTGCTGCGCGGGTGCGTCGTGGTGCAAGACGGGCGGATCGCCGAGGTGCAGTCTGGCAGATCGGCCGGCGCCGGGGCGCTGGACCTTGAGGGAGACATCCTGATCCCCGGCGCAGTCGATCTGCATACGGATAATCTGGAGCGGCAGGTCCAGCCGCGGATGAATGCACGCTGGCCCAGCCGGGCAGCCCTGCTGGCGCATGATGCGCAATGCGCCGCGGCCGGCGTGACGACTGTGTTCGATGCACTCTGCGTGGGTGATTTGGGGTTCGATGAAGACCGCGGACGCACCTGCGCCGACGGCATCGCCGACCTCGAGGCCCTGGTGCCGAGCGGACTTTTGAAATGCGACCACTTCCTGCATCTGCGCTGCGAACTGCCAGCCGAGGGGATGCCGGCGCAAATGCAAGCCTGGGCAGGGCACAAATTGCTGCGCATGGTGAGCCTGATGGACCATACGCCCGGTTCTGGCCAGTACGGCGATCTCGACCGCTATAGGCTGATGCGGGAGCGAGGTGGTGAGGACAAGGCAAGCATCCAGCACAGGATCGATGAGCTGCGGGCGCAGCGCGCACGCTTGCGGGGGCCAAACCGGCTTGCGTTGCTGGCACTGCTGCGGACAACGGCCGGCGCGGATGTGGCAAAGCCCATTCTGGCCAGCCACGACGATAGGACAGCCGCGGATATCGCGGAGAATTTGGCGGATGGCATCAAGGTGAGCGAGTTCCCGGTGAACCTTGCGGCCGCGCGGGCGGCGCGGGCGGGCGGTATGGCGGTGATCGCGGGTGCGCCCAATCTGGTGCGCGGCAGCTCGCATAGCGGCAACGTGGCGGTGGCAGAGCTGTTGGCGGCAGGATTGGTGGACGCGCTTGCCTCGGATTACGTGCCGGTGAGCCTGGTGCATGCAGCGTTCGCGGCGGCCGAAACGCTGGGCCTGGCGCTTCCGGCGGCCATTGCGCTGATCAGCGCCGCCCCCGCCCACGTCGCAGGCTTTGACGATCGCGGGCGCATCGCGGCGGGACAGCGCGCTGATCTGGTGCGCGTGCGCGTGCATCAGGGATTGCCGGTGATCCGGCAGGTATGGTGCGCCGGGACCCGCGTTGCCTGATGCCGCAGCCGCCCAGCCTGCGCGCCGCGGTCTACTGGGCGCCCGCCTTGGGCGATCCGCTCTCGATAGCGGGCAATAGCTGGCTTGGGCGGGACGCCGAGCATGGGGTGGCTGTTCCACAGCCACCCCTGGATGGACTGGCAGAGCTGACCGCGGCGGCCCGGGTCTATGGCTTTCATGCGACGCTGCGGCCGCCGATGCGCCTTGCGACGGGTTGGGAGGATTTTCTTGCCAGCCTGCGGCATCTGGCGGCCGGCATGTCGCCGTTCGCACTGCCGCCGTTGCAGGTTGTCGATATGGCGGGGTTTCTTGCACTGCGGGAGCGTGCTCCCTGCCCTGCCTTGCACGCGCTTGCCGATGCATGCGTACAGGCGACCGACATGCACCGGATGGCACCCACGGAATCGGAGTTGGCCAAACGGCGGTCGGCAGGACTTTCGGCGGAGGAGGAAGCGCTTCTGCTGCGCTGGGGGTATCCGCATGTGTTGCAGCACTGGCGGTTTCACATGACGCTGAGCCGCCGGCTTTCGCAGCGCGAGATGACGCACATACGGCCCCTGGCAGAGGCGCATTTTGCCGCGGCGGCAGCGATGGTGCGGCAGGTGGAAGAGGTGGCGGTGTTTACGCAGGTGGATGGGGGGGATTTTTTGATTGCGGAGAGGGTCAGGTTAGGAAGAGTTCTTTTTTGAAAAAAAACCAAAAAACTTTTGCCCGTTTAGGTCCGGGCCATGGCGCCCGGTTCGTCAGCTTGGGTCAGCCCCAGCCCTGACGGAAACGCGGTTGCTTGTCGACGATGGCCATGCCGATCGGCATCAGGCTGATTTCGACCAGCTTCAGATGCTGCAAGGCGAAGGGGATGCCGATGAGGGTGACGGCGCAGGCCAAAGCGGCAACGAGATGGCCGATGGCGAGCCAGACGCCGAAGACCACAAGCCAGATGATGTTGCCGATGAAGCCCAAGGGACCGGTTCCAAGGTCTTCCCGACCGGTCAGGTCGCGGCGATTCACAGCCTCCCGCCCAAACGGCCAGAGGGAAAAGCTGGCGATGTTGAAACAGGCACGGGCCCAGGGGATGCCTATGATGCTGACGGCGGCGATCAGGCCCACGAAAAACCAGGCGACGGCCATGACGAAGCCGCCAAAAACCACCCAGATCAAGTTGAGCAGAAGCGTCATCGGGTTTGGCCTTCCTCGCTTCCAACCGGCCTGCGCGGGCGCCGGAGGATCCACAGCGACACCACCATAACGAGAATCAGCACGGTCAGCACGCCCAGTTCGATCATGGAGGCCTGAAACATCCGGCTTGCGGCATCGGACATTGTGGGTTCGCGGGCTTCCTCCGAGGATTGCAGCGTGATCAGCAGAACCCGGCGAATGGACGCGATCAGGCCCACAACGAGAAAAGGTTGGGCGTTCAGTTCGCCGGTGCCCATGGACGCGCGTACGGTGTGCAAGATCTCGATGAGCATGAGCACGAAGAGAAGCCGATCGATGATCAGGTAGATCTCATGGGTGCTGCTCCACTCGGCGAGACCCTCGACCAGCACAGCAGCAGCGCCGCCGAGCGCGAGCAAGGCGGCGAGCGACAGCAGGATGCCAAGCGCGACATAAGCGCCATGCTCCACCCACACGAAGGCCCCGGTGCTGCGGGCCACCCATTTTTCCTGGCTGAGATTCACGCCGCCTTTTAACCCCCACTCTACCGGTGCACCATGCCCGAGCGGAAACGGTGTCGCACGGATTTCCGCAACGCCGCGCCGGAAAAAGTGTTCAGGAAAAATGATTCCGAACCGTGGCAACCGAGGTCCTGGACGGCAGTTGCAATGGACGCCTCGGTAAGGCGCCTGGAGGATGTGGCGATCTAGATACGGTCGTGTGCAGCCGTGACATCCATGCCTGCAGATCCACCGTGGCGGCCGGCCCAGACATCAGACGTGAACCTGCGGAGTTTCCGAATGCCGACAGCTTGGCCCCACAAGGCTTGGAGAGTTTCTGGCAGGGCGGCACTGGCGCTGTCTGCCTGCGTCGTGGGGGTGAGCCTGACGACCTATGCTCATGCCGATGCCCAAGCGGGCCACAGGCAGCCGGCCGCCTCCGCCGCCCTGGTCGCCAAAGGCAAATACCTCGCCACTGCCGGCGACTGCGACGCGTGCCACACCGCTCCCGGCGGCACACCATATGCCGGCGGGCTGTATATGGATACGCCGTTCGGCCCGATTTCCACGCCCAACATCACGCCGGACAAGGAGACAGGCATCGGCAACATCACCGATGACCAGTTCTACAAGGTGTTCCACAATGGCATTGGGATGAAAGGCGAGCGTCTTTATCCGGTGATGCCGTTCCCCTGGTTCACGAAAGTGAAGCGCGATGATGTGTTGGCCATCAAGGCCTACCTGTTCTCGCTACCGCCGGTGCACGCGCCCCGCAAGCCGAACAAGCTGGAGTTTCCCTTCAACATTCGTTCGGCACTGATCGGCTGGGATGCGCTGTTCCTGAAGGTAGGCACCTACCAGGACAACCCCAGGGAATCGCCGCAATGGAACCGGGGCGCCTACCTGGTGCAGGGGCTGGAACATTGCGGCGAGTGCCATAATGGCCGGAATATGCTGGGTGATTCCGCGGCAGCGCAGGCCTTGGAAGGCGGCCCGATCGACAAATGGTATGCGCCGAACATCACATCCGATCCCAAAGAGGGCATCGGACGATATTCCGACGCAACGGTCTTCCAGTATCTCAAGACGGGCACGGCGCCGGGAATGGGCGTGGTCGCTGGCCCGATGTCGCAGACCATGCATGAAAGCCTGGGGAAACTGACGGATAGCGATCTGCACGATATCGTTCTTTATCTGAAATCCACGCCGCCGAAGGAGAACTTCACCCAGGTGAGGCCAGCCTCCGGCAGCGTGCAGGTGGCGGCAAACGGAGAAGCCTATCTGAACTATTGCGCCTCCTGCCATGGCGAGCATGGCCAGGGTTTGGGCAACTCTGTGCCAAATCTCGCCGGCAACGGCGCGGTGATGGCGCAAGGGCCCGAGACCGTGATCAGGGTGATACTGGGCGGGATCAATGCGCAGACCACGTATTCGCCGATGCCTGCGATTGGCGTGCGCATGAGCGACCAGGAAGTGGCGGATGCGACAAACTACATCCGCTCGAGTTGGGGCAATGCGGCCCCCGCGGTGGCGGGCGGCGGGCTGGTGGGGGAACTCCGCCGCGAGACCCGGACGACGCTGGCGATGAACGCACCGAATGGCTGCCCGAAGATTGCCGATGCAGCGACGGCCAAGGTGATCGCGGAGCCAGCCGTGCAGACTATTCTCGCGAGCACGAACGAAGAGAATGTGCTGCAGAACGCCGATGCCCTGATCGAAAAAATCCGCGCAGGGGCGCCAAAAGCCGCGCAGGCCGACATCATCAACAGCCTGATGCTGGGATACTGCCCGGTCGTGGCAGCGGACAAGACCCTGCCGACGCAGGCGCAGAAATCCGAAAGGCTGGATGAGTTTGCCGAGCGGGTTTATACGCAGATTGCGTCGGGGGGGAGGGATTAAGGAAGGAAGAGTTCTTTTTTGAAAAAAAGAACCAAAAAACTTTTGCCTGTTTAGGCGTGTGGTGGGGCCAACGCGCGCCTAAATAAGCAAAAGTTTTTTGCTTCTTTTTTTCAAAAAAGAAGAGACTTCCTTCCTACGCGCTCTTCGCCATGATCTCATCCGCCACATTCCGCGGCACCGGATCATAGTGATGGAACTGCATCGTGAAGGATGCACGGCCCTTCGTCATGGACCGAAGATGCGAAATGTAGCCGAACATTTCCTTCAACGGCACATGGGCGCGCACGATCACGGTTGAGCCTGAGCTTTCCTGGTTCTGGATCATGCCGCGGCGGCGGTTGAGATCGCCCACCACGTCGCCCACGTGGTCCTGCGGTGTGGTGCATTCCACGTCCATGATCGGCTCCAGGATCACCGGGCCGGCCTTCTTCATGCCTTCGCGGAAGCAGGCCTTGGCGGCGATTTCGAAGGCGAGCGCGGAGGAGTCCACGTCGTGGTATTTGCCGTCGACCAACGAATACCGGAAATCTACCGTCTGAAAGCCGGCGAGCACACCGGTATCCGCCTGCACCTTGATGCCCTTTTCAACGGCGGGGATGTATTCCTTCGGCACAGAGCCACCGACGACCTTGTTCTCGAACTCGATGCCGGCATTACGCTCCAGCGGCTCGAACACGATTTTCACTTCGGCGTACTGGCCGGAGCCGCCTGACTGCTTCTTGTGCGTGTAGGTTTCGGTGTGGGTCTTGGTGATCGTCTCGCGGTACGCAACCTGCGGGGCGCCCACATTCGCCTCCACGCCATACTCGCGGCGCAGACGGTCGATGATGATTTCCAGATGCAGCTCGCCCATGCCGGAGAGAATGGTCTGGCCGGTTTCCTGGTCGGTTTTTAGCCGCAGGCTGGGGTCCTCGCCGGCGAGCTTCTGCAGGCCGAGCGTCATTTTCTCGACGCCGTCCTTGGTTTTCGGCTCGACGGAGATGTCGATCACCGGAACGGGGAAAGCCATACGCTCCAGGATCACGGGGTCCTCGGCGCTGGCGAGGGTATCGCCGGTGCCGGTGTCCTTCAG
>PKZM01000019.1 GCA_003133065.1 Acetobacteraceae bacterium | reverse complement strand
CGCCCGAATATCTCGGCAAGAAGGTGCAGGCGAAAGAGATCAAACTCGCCATGCTGGCGGTGCTGATCCTGACCCTGTTCATCCTCGGCGGTGCCGGACTTTGCCTGGTGTTGCCCAACGGACTCTCATCGCTGAGCAATGCCGGGCCACACGGCCTCTCCGAAATGCTCTATGCCTGGTCATCGGCCACGGAAAACAACGGCAGCGCCATGGCGGGCCTGACCGCGGACACGCCGTTGCTGGACTATGGCTTGGGCTTGGCCATGATCTTCGGCCGCTTCGCCTTCATGGTGCCGGTGCTGGCCATCGCCGGATCGCTCGCCGCGAAACCAAAACTGCCGCCAAGTGCGGGCACCTTCCCCACCACCGGCCCTCTGTTCGTGGGCCTGCTGATCGGCGTGATCATCATCCTCGGCGGACTGCAATTCATGCCCGCGGACGCCCTTGGGCCTATGGCCGAACATTTCGCGATGCTGTCGGGCAAGACCTTCTAACGCATAAAAGTCCTTTTGCTTCTTTTTCTTCAGAAAAAGAAGAAAGACTCTTCTTTCTTGAAAGAAAGAAGCAAAGAACTTTTACCTCTTAAGGCGCACTAAAATGGCAACCGCTAAGGCTGATACGATCGCGCTCTTCGACCGAACCATCATTGCACGGGCCATCGGGGATAGCTTCGTCAAGCTCAATCCGCTCCAGTTGATGCGCAATCCGGTGATCTTCGTCACCGAAGTCGTAGCCGCCCTCACCACCTTCATCGGTATCGAGGCGCTGATCACCCACGCCCCGGCCGCCTTCGCGCTCGCCGTCGCCATCTGGCTCTGGCTCACCGTGCTGTTCGCCACTTTCGCCGAAGCCGTCGCCGAAGGCCGCGGCCGCGCCCGCGCGGAGAGCCTGCGCCGCGCCCGCACCGATACCATGGCCAAACTCCTGCCAAACCCGCGCGACCGCGCCAATATCAAACTCACGCCCGCCCCCGATCTGCGCGCCGGTGACCTGGTGCTCGTCGAACTCAACGACCTGATCCCCTCGGATGGCGAGATCGTCGAAGGTGTGGCCAGCGTGAACGAATCCGCCATCACCGGCGAATCCGCGCCCGTCATCCGCGAAGCGGGCGGAGACCGATCGGCCGTCACCGGCGGCACGCAAGTCGTCTCCGACTGGCTCGTCATCCGCATCACCGCCGACCCCGGCAACACGTTTATCGATCGCATGATCAAGCTGGTTGAAGGCGCCGAACGCCGCAAAACACCCAACGAAATCGCGCTCGATATCCTGCTCGCCGGCCTGACCATCATCTTCCTCATCGCCGTCGTCACGCTGGTGGGGTTTGCCAAATACTCCAACACGCCGCTGGGCATCCCCGTGCTCGCAGCATTGCTCGTCACCCTGATCCCCACCACCATCGGCGGCCTGCTCTCCGCCATCGGCATCGCCGGCATGGNNTGCTGGATAAAACCGGCACCATCACCTTCGGCAACCGCATGGCCGCCGCCCTGTATCCGGTGCCTGGCGTCAGCGAACGCGACCTCGCCGAAGCCGCCGCCAGCGCCAGCCTGGGCGACGAAACCCCCGAAGGGCGCTCCATCATCGCCTTCGTGAAGGATCGCCATGGCATCACGCTGGAAACGCCGGCGGATGCGGCCGTGGTTCCCTTCACGGCCAACACCCGCGTCTCCGGCCTCGATGCCGGCGGCCGCGCCTGGCGCAAGGGCGCGGTGGACAGCATCCTCAAGCACCTCGGCACGACACCGCCGACAGCCTTCACCCAGGCCGTGGAACGCGTCGCCCGCGCCGGCAGCACGCCGCTGGCGGTGCTGGAAGATGGCCGGCTGATGGGCGTGATCGAACTGAAGGATATCGTCAAACCCGGCATCCGCGAACGCTTCGCCGAACTCCGCCGCATGGGCATCCGCACCGTGATGGTCACCGGCGACAACCGCATCACCGCCGCCGCCATCGCCACCGAAGCCGGCGTGGATGATTACATCGCCGAAGCCACCCCGCAGGACAAACTCAATTACATCCGCAAAACCCAGGCCGAGGGCCGCCTCGTCGCCATGTGCGGCGACGGCACCAACGATGCGCCGGCACTGGCCCAGGCGGATGTGGGCGTGGCCATGCAAACCGGCACGCAGGCAGCCCGCGAGGCCGGCAACATGGTCGATCTGGACAGCGACCCCACGAAACTGATCGAGATCGTGGAAATCGGCAAGCAATTGCTGATCACCCGCGGATCGCTCACCACCTTCAGCATCGCCAACGACATCTCCAAATACTTCGCCATCCTGCCCGCGATCTTCGTGGCGACCTATCCGGAACTCGGCGCGCTGAACATCATGCATCTCAGTACGCCACAAAGTGCCATCATGTCCGCGGTGATCTTCAACGCGCTGATCATCGTGGCCCTGGTGCCGCTGGCGCTGCGGGGCGTGAAATTCCGCGCCGTGGGGGCCGCCGCCCTGCTGCAACGCAACCTGCTCATCTATGGCCTGGGCGGCATCGTGGCCCCGTTCGCCGGCATCAAGGCAATCGACCTGGTGCTGACCACACTGCACATCTTTGCCTAAGGAGAGTTTCAGCAATGCTCGCCCAATTGCGCCCCGCGCTGGTGATGATCGCGATCTTCACCGGTCTCACCGGCATCGTCTTTCCGCTCGGCTTCGTGGCATTCGGCAAACTCGCCTTCCCCTATCAGGCCGGCGGCAGCCTGGTCGAAGCCCATGGCCAGGTGATCGGCTCCGCCCTGATCGGCCAGAATTTCACCGCCGAAAAATATTTCTGGGGCCGGCCATCAGCGCTGATGGGCACAGACCCGAAGGATTCCACAAAGCAAATTGCCACACCCTACGATGCCGGCGAATCCGGCGCCTCCAATCTCGGCCCTACATCCAAGGCCCTGATCGATCGCGTCACCGCCGCCCTGACACCCGCAGGCACCAAACCCGTGCCGGGTGATGCGCTCACCACCTCAGCCTCCGGCCTGGACCCCGATATCTCTCCCGAAAACGCCGCCGGCCAGGTGGCACGCGTCGCCCATGCCCGTGGGATGTCGCCCGAGTTGGTGCGCGCGCTTGTCACGCAGAAAACACAAGCTCCGGCGCTGGGGTTTATCGGCGCGCCGCGGGTAAATGTGCTGGAGTTGAATTTGGCCCTGGATTCGACAAAGCCTTAAGGAAGGGTCTTCTTTTTTGAAAAAAAGAAGCAAAAAACTTTTGACTCTTGGCGTGTACCTCGCCGGCAGCGTGCGCAAAGGGATAAAAGTTTTTTGCTTCTTTTTTTCAAAAAAGAAGACTCTTCCTTTCTCTTACGACGCCCTTAGCATCTCCAGCTCCAGCCACCNNGGATCGCGCGTGAACAAATTCGGATCCGTCAGCACCCTCTGGTAGCGCACGATATCCGCCTGCAGCTTCGCAATCGTATCCGGCAGCAGCTTTTCCAGCTCGTGCAACTGCTTGAAGGAGAGCTTCTTCGGCGCCCGCGGCTTTTCCGCCTCCGGCGCGCGCCGGCGCTGATCAATCTTGGCGGCCGGCGCGGGGCCGCGCTGCACCAGCATGTCCGAATAGCCGCCGGCATATTCGATCCAGCGCCCCTCCCCTTCCGACGCGATGGTGGAGGTCACCACGCGATCGAGAAAGTCGCGGTCATGGCTCACCAGCAGCACGGTGCCCTGGTAATCGGCCAGCATATCCTGCAGCAAATCAAGCGTTTCCAGATCCAGATCGTTGGTCGGCTCGTCCAGGATCATCAGGTTGCTCGGCCGCGCCAGCGCCACCGCCAGCATCAGGCGGCCGCGCTCCCCACCCGATAGCACGCCCACCGCGGTGCGCGCCTGCTCCGGCCGGAACAGAAAATCCTTCATGTAGCCGATCACGTGGCGCTTCTGCCCGTTCACCAGCACCTGGTCGCCCGAACCGCCGGTCAGCGTTTCCGACAGCGTCGCCGCCGGATCCAGGCTTTCGCGCGTCTGGTCCAGCGTCACGGCGGCAATGTTGGTGCCCAGGCGGATGCGGCCGTGGTCCGGCTGGATCACGCCGGTGAGCAGTTTGAGCAACGTGGATTTGCCCGCCCCGTTCGGCCCGACAATCCCCACCCGATCGCCGCGCAGGATGCGAGCCGAAAAATCGCGGATCACCGTCAGATCGCCATAGCTCTTGAACACGCCCTCGGCGACGGCCACGAGTTTGCCCGATCCCTCCGCCTCGCTGGCCGCCATGCGCACGCCGCCGGTGGGGCGCACGAAGTCGCGTTTCGCGGCGCGCAAGCCCGCCAGCTCCGCCACCCGGCGCACATTGCGCTTGCGCCGCGCCGTCACGCCGTAGCGCATCCAGTCCTCTTCACGGGCGATCTGCCGGCCCAGCTTGTGCTGGTCGCGCTCCTCCTCCGCCAGCACCTCATCGCGCCAGGATTCGAAGCTGGCGAAGCCGCGCTCCACCCGCCGCGTGCGGCCGCGATCGAGCCAGACGATGCTGCGCGATACGGTCTCCAGCATCCGACGGTCATGGCTGATCAGCACGATTCCGGCGCGCAGGCTGGCCAGCTCCGCCTCCAGCCACTCGATGGCCGGCAGGTCCAGATGGTTGGTCGGCTCATCCAGCAGCAGCAGGTCGGGCTGCGGCGCCAGGGCCCGCACCAGCGCCGCGCGGCGTGCCTGGCCGCCGGAAAGCCGCGATGGCGCTTCCTCGCCCGTCAGCCCCACCTGCTCCAGCAGAGCATGCGCGCGGTAGGGGTCGTCGCCCGGGCCAAGGCCGGCTTCCACATAGGCGAGCACGGTGGCGGCATCGCCGAAATCGGGCTCCTGGTGCATGTAGCGGATGGTGGCGCCGGGTTGCAGAAAGCGCGTGCCATCGAAGCCCGGCAGCAGCCCGGCGGCGATTTTCAGCAGCGTGGATTTGCCCGATCCGTTCCGGCCCACCAGGCAGATGCGCTCGCCGGCGCCCAAACTGAGCTCGGCACCATCCAGCAACGGCGCCCCCCCAAGGGTGAGATGGATATCCTGAAGTGCGAGAAGCGGTGCCACGTGCGGCTTGTCGGGTCTGGCGGCGCACAAGGCAAGGGCGGCGGCACGGGCAGTCGTCGTGACCACCTGCACCACCGCACACGCCCGGGTGAACGGCCACGCGCCTGCCGCGTTGGCTAGGGCCAAGCTGGAGCGAACGCCCGTGTCCGATCAGAAAGCCGGTTCCGATTCACCGCATCTGGACGAGGAGGAGAAGGGCCAGGCCGCCAGCCACGCCGCGCTGCGGCCGCTGGTCATCCACGAAATCATCCGTGAGGAAGGCGAGACCGAGCTCTCCCGCAAGACCATGTCGCTGATCTGGTCCGGCCTGGCCGCCGGCCTGTCCATGGGGTTCTCGCTGGTGGCCCAATCGCTGCTGCGCGCCGGGCTGCCGGATGCGCCGTGGCGCCATCTGGTGGATAGTTTCGGCTATAGCGTGGGCTTTATCATCGTCATCCTGGGACGGCAGCAACTCTTCACCGAAAGCACGCTGACGGCCGTGCTGCCGGTTCTGATGCGGCGTGACCGGCAGACGATCCTGGCCCTTCTGCGGCTATGGGGCGTGGTGCTGCTGGCCAACGCCGCCGGCGCCTGGGTTTTTGCTCTCTTGCTACAGCTGCCCGGTGTGTTCCGGCCGGACACGCTCGCCGCCATGGGCAGCCTGGGGTTGGAGCAAATGTCGTACCCGTTCGGGCCGACGCTGTGCAAAGCGGTGTTCGCCGGTTGGCTGATCGCCATGATGGTGTGGCTGCTGCCCAGCGCCCGATCATCCCGCCTGCTGACGGTGCTGCTGATCACCTACGTGGTCTCCCTCGCCCGGCTGACGCACATCATCGCAGGAACAGTTGAGACGGCCTTCGCGGTGCTCGCTGGTCTGGCGCCGTTCGGGGATTATTTAGGAAAATTTCTGGTGCCGACGCTTCTGGGGAATACGATCGGGGGGGTGACGCTGGTGGCGCTACTGAATCATGCTGCGATTGCGCCGGAGATGGAAGAAGTCAAGTAAGGCCTTCCCACCCCCGGCCGCGCTGGCTATCGGATTTGACGCAGCACCTGCTCCGGGGCAGGGAGGCGGCAAATCCCGCCAGGAGACGACCATGAAGCTGCACGACGTAAGAGTTCACCCGGAGGCCGACCGGCTGGCGCGGGAAGATCAGCTCGCGTGGAAGATCGCCGCCGTGGCGGCGGACCCCGTGGAGGTGCTGCCCGAGGTGGCGGAGATGATCATCAACCGGATGATCGACAACGCCTCGGTGGCCATCGCCTCGATCAACCGGCACCCCATCATCTCCGCGCGCGACCAGGCGCTGGCCCATGCGCGGCCGGGGGGCGCCACGCTGTTCGGCTGCGGGCCGGATGTGCGCGTACATGCGGAATGGGCGGCCTGGGCCAACGGCACGGCGGTACGCGAGCTGGACTACCACGACACGTTCCTCGCCGCCGAATACAGCCACCCGGGCGACAATATCCCCCCGATCCTGGCAACCGCCCAGCAGACCGGCCGCGATGGCGCCGCACTGATCCGCGCGGTCGCCACGGGGTACGAGATTCAGGTGGATCTGGTGAAGGCTATCTGCCTGCACGCGCACAAGATCGATCACGTGGCGCATCTCGGCCCCTCCGTTGCCGCGGGCATTGGCACGCTTCTGGGGCTGGATACGGCGGTGATCTACCAGGCCGTGCAGCAGGCGCTGCATGTGACGACAGCCACGCGCCAGAGCCGCAAAGGCGAGATCAGCAGTTGGAAGGCCTTCGCCCCCAGCCATGCCGGCAAGCTGGCGATCGAGGCCGTGGACCGCGCCATGCGTGGCGAGGGCGCGCCGAGCCCGATCTATGAAGGCGAGGACAGCGTGATCGCCTGGATGCTGGACGGCAAGACCGCCCATTACCAGGTGCCGCTACCCGAGCCGGGCGAAGCCAAGCGCGCGATCCTGGACACCTACACCAAGGAACATTCGGCCGAGTACCAGAGCCAGGCGCTGATCGATCTGGCGTTCCGCATGGGCAAGCAGATCGCGGATTGGAACGATGTGGAGGATGTGCTGATCGAAACCAGCCACCACACGCATTACGTGATCGGCACCGGCGCCAACGATCCGCAGAAATTCGATCCAGAGGCGAGCCGCGAGACGCTGGATCACTCCATCATGTATATCGTGGCAGTGGCGCTGCAGGATGGCGCCTGGCACCACGTGCACAGCTACGCGCCGGAGCGCGCGCGCCGGCCCGATACGGTGCGGCTGTGGAAGAAGATCCGCACCATCGAGGACAAACGCTGGACGCAACGCTATCATTCCGCCGATCCGGCGGTGAAGGCATTCGGCGGCCGGGTGATCATCACGCTGAAGGATGGCACGGTGATNNCCCTCCTTGAGCGCCGCCGAGTTGACTGGCTTGACCCTCTCGGTGCCGGATCTCGCCGTGGGTCAGGCCGGACTTTTCTAAGAGGGACGGCTACCACAGGTAAAAGTTTTTTGCTTCTTTTTTTCAAAAAAGAAGAAGACTCTTTTCTCTGCCGCTCCGCGGCGGGCTTCCTTCTTGAAAGAAAGAAGCAAAGAACTTTTGGGACGTAAGAGCATGAGCGAAACACCGGTTACGCCAAAACCCAAGAAGAGCGTGGCATTATCCGGCGTCGTGGCGGGCAATACGGCCCTGTGCACCGTGGGGCGCACCGGCAACGATCTGCATTATCGCGGCTACGATATTCTCGATGTGGCGGAGGCGTGCACGTTCGAGGAGATCGCGCATCTGCTGGTGCATGAGCGGCTGCCCACGGAGGCGGAACTGCGCGCCTACACCGGAAAACTGCGCGCGCTCCGCGGCATCCCCGCCGGGTTGCGCACTGTGCTGGAGCAGATCCCCGCCGCCGCGCACCCCATGGATGTGATGCGCACGGCGGTGAGCACGCTGGGCTGCCTGCTGCCGGAGAAGGAGGATCACAACCTCTCCGGCGCGCGCGATATCGCCGACCGGCTGATGGCGAGCCTTGGTTCGATCCTGCTCTACTGGTGGCATTATTCGCATAACGGCCGGCGGATCGAGGTGGAAACCGACGATGACAGCGTCGCCGCGCATTTCCTGCATCTTCTGCATGGCACGCCGCCGAGCGCGCTGCATGTGCGCGCCATGAACACCAGCCTGGTGCTCTATGCCGAGCATGAGTTCAATGCGTCCACCTTCACCGCGCGCGTGGTGGCTGGCACGGGATCGGACATGTATTCCGCCATCACGGGCGGCATCGGCGCGCTGCGCGGCCCCAAGCATGGCGGCGCCAACGAGGTAGCGCTGGATATCCAGCAACGCTACGGGACGCCCGACGAGGCCGAGGCGGATATCCGCCGCCGCGTGGCGGAAAAACAGGTGGTGATCGGCTTCGGCCACCCCGTTTACACCGTCAGCGACCCGCGCAACGTGGTGATCAAGGCGGTGGCCAAACGGCTGAGCGAGGATGCCGGTAATACCGCCTTGTTCGCGGTGGCCGAACGCTTGGAAAGCGTGATGTGGGACTTGAAAAAAATGTTCCCCAATCTCGATTGGTTCAGCGCGGTTGCCTATAAGATGATGGGTGTACCGACGGAGATGTTCACGCCGCTGTTCGTGATCTCGCGCACCAGCGGCTGGGCGGCGCATGTGATCGAACAGCGGCAGGACGGCAAGATCATCCGCCCGACCGCGAATTACATCGGGCCGGAGGACCTCACATTCGTGCCGCTGACACAGCGACATGGAGCGGGCGCATGACATATCTCGTCGGCGCCGAGCTGCCGGATGCGCCGGCGGGCGTGCGGTTTCGTGCACTTCTGTCGCAGCCGGGAATTGTGCGGCTGCCGGGCGCCCATAACGGCCTGGCCGCATTGCAGGCCCGCGATGCGGGTTTTCCCGGCCTGTATCTCTCCGGCGCCGCGATGTCCGCCTCCATGGGCCTGCCGGACCTGGGCGTGATCACCATCGAGGATGTGTGCTTCTTCATCCGCCAGGTCGCGCGCGCCGCCGGCCTGCCGGTTCTGGTGGACGGCGACACCGGCTACGGCGAAGCCCTGAACGTGATGCACATGGTGCGCGCGTTCGAGGATGCCGGCGCCGCCGCGGTGCATCTGGAAGACCAATTGCTGCCCAAAAAATGCGGCCATCTCAACGACAAGAGGCTGGCCGATCCGCGCGATATGGCCGCCAAGGTGGCCGCCGCCGTACGCGCACGCCGCCACCTGTTCGTCATGGCCCGCACCGATGCCGCGGCAAGCGAAGGGATCGATGGCGCCGTGGCACGCGCGAAGCTCTATGTGGAAGCCGGCGCTGATGCGATTTTCCCCGAAGCCCTTCATACGGCGGAGATGTTCCGCGAGTTCGCCATGCGCATGCCCGGCGTGCCCCTGCTCGCGAACATGACGGAATTCGGCCGCACGCCCTTCTTCACCGCCTCCGAGTTCGAACAGATGGGCTACCGCATGGTGATCTGGCCGGTGAGTTCGTTACGTGTCGCCGCCCGCGCGCAGGAGGGGCTGTATGCGGCGATCGCCCGCGATGGCGGCGCGCACGGCGTGATCGATCGCATGCAAACTCGCGCTGAGCTTTATGCGACCATCCGGTATGCCGAGTACGAGGCGCTGGATAGTTCCATTGCCAAGACGGTGGTGCCGACAGGGATGCCGCAGCGGGCGGAGTAAGGAAGGTCTTCTTTTTTGAAAAAAAGAAGCAAAAAACTTTTGACTATAGAGCCACGACTCGCCGGAAACCTACGCAACAGGTAAAAGTTTTTTGGTTCTTTTTTTCAAAAAAGAACGCCTTCCTTTTTTACGCCTCGATCGACGGGAAGTTTTTGCATGATTCGGATCCTGGCGGCACTGGCCCTGGCCTGCGCACCGGCCGCCGCGCGTACCCTCACCCCGCACGACCTGGTCACGCTGGACCGGATTTCCGATCCGCATGTCTCACCGGACG
The DNA here is from genome assembly GCA_003133065.1 of Acetobacteraceae bacterium. Taxonomy (GTDB): domain Bacteria; phylum Pseudomonadota; class Alphaproteobacteria; order Acetobacterales; family Acetobacteraceae; genus BOG-908. The sequence continues at coordinate 3,845 of PKZM01000019.1, read as the reverse complement.
GCAAGCAGATCGTCTACGATCTCCGCAGCACCGATTACGCCGCCAACAAGGGCGTGCATGCCATCTGGATTGTATGCCCCACCTGCCGCACAGGCGATGCACACCGGCTGGCCGCCTCCGATGGTGGCGCTACAAACCCACGCTGGTCGCCCGGCGGCCACAGCATCTACTTCCTCTCCGCGCGCGCTGGCGGCATGCAGATCTGGCGCACCGACCTCTCCGCCGCCCCGCCCGTACAGATCACGCATCTGCCGCTGGATGTCGGCACGTTTCGCGTGGCACCGGATGGAAGGCACATCGTCGCCTCCCTCGCCGTTTTCCCAGATTGCCCGACCCTGGCCTGCACGCAGCAGCGCCTGGATGCGCGCCACGCTGACAAAGCCACCGGCGTGCTCTACGACAAGCTGTTCGTGCGCCACTGGGATGAATGGGCGGACGGCACACGCAACCAGCTCTGGCTCATCAACCTGGATACATCCGGCGTCGCCACCGGCGCCCCCACCCCTTTGATGCAGGGCTTCGATGGCGATTGCCCCAGCAAACCCTTCGGTGACGAGGCCGACTACGCCATCTCGCCAGACTCGCGCACGGTTGTGTTCTCCGCCCGCCAGGCCGGCCGCACCGAGCCCTGGAGCACCAATTTCGATCTGTTCCAGGTGGCCCTGGATGGGCACGCGCCACCGCAGGATATGACCGCCAACAACCCCGCCTGGGATGCCGCCCCGCTCTTCTCGCCGGATGGCAAAACCCTCGCCTACAAGGCGATGCACCGCCCGGGGTTCGAAGCCGACCGTTTCGCGATCATGCTGCGCGATGTGGCAACCGGCGCCACCCACGCGATAGCGCCTGGCTGGGATCGCTCCGCCGATGCCATGGCCTGGTCGGCCGACGGCCGCACGCTGTACGTCACGGCCGAAGAAGGCGGCTATCAAAAGCTGTTTGCACTGGCGGGCGGCCATGCAACCGCGCTGACGCAGACAGGCCATGTCTCCGACATCGACAGCGCCGGCAACACGCTCGTCTTCGCGCGCGACAGCCTATCCGGCCCCAGCCAGCTCTACACGCTCGCCAGCCCCGCGCGGCAGATCACCCACGCCAATGACGCCACCCTGAGCGGCCTCACGCTCGGCGCCTACGAACCGTTCACCTTCACCGGCTGGAACAAGGAACCCGTGCATGGCTTCGTGATGAAGCCGGCAGGCTTCATGCCCGGCAAGACATATCCCGTGGCCTTCCTGATCCATGGCGGCCCGCAAGGCAGTTTCGGCGATAGCTGGAGCTACCGCTGGAACCCGCAGACCTACGCGGCCGCTGGCTACGCCGCCGTGTTCATCGATTTCCATGGGTCCACCGGCTACGGCCAGGCGTTTACCGATTCGATCAGCGGGCACTGGGGCGACAGGCCGCTGGCCGACCTGCAAGCCGGGTGGGCCGCCGCTCTGGAAAAATACAAGTACCTGGACGGCAGCCGCGCCTGCGCGCTCGGCGCTTCCTATGGCGGCTATATGGTCTACTGGATGGCCGGGATGTGGAACGCGCCCTGGAAATGCCTAGTGGATCATGACGGCGTGTTCGACAACCGCTTGATGGGTTATGAAACCGAAGAGCTCTGGTTCTCGGAATGGGAAAACGGCCACGCCACCCCCTGGGAAAAGCCCCAGAATTACGATCGCTTCAACCCCGCGCTTCACGTGGCCGATTGGCGCGTGCCGATGCTGGTGATCCACAGCGCCCGCGATTACCGCATCCCCCTGGATCAGGGCATCGCGGCCTTCACCGCGCTTCAGCGCCGCGGCATCCCCAGTGAATTCCTGACCTTTCCGGATGAGAACCACTGGGTTCTGAAGCCGCAGAATTCCGAACTCTGGCAAACCACGGTGCTGGCCTGGCTGAACCGATGGACGCAGCTGAAGTGAGGGAGAAAGGATGTTCTTTTTTGAAAAAAAGAACCAAAAAACTTTTGACACTTTGGGTACGTTGCCGGCGAGGCGCGCACCATAGGTAAAAGTTTTTTGCTTCTTTTTTTCAAAAAAAGGCCTTGCTTCCCCTCACGCCGGCGGAAAATCCCCCTCGAACACAAAGCTGCTCACCGGATTGCGGCCGTTCGGCGCTTCCATGCCCTGATACCCTTCGGGCAGGCTTGCCTTGTCGCCCTGCTTGCCGATGGCGATCGCGGCTTCCACCCGATACCCCTCCGGCACGCCCAGCTCGGCGGCCGCGCGGGGAATGTCCAGCCCCGTCATTCCGTGCGTGTGCCACCCCAGCACCGTCGCCTGTAGCCCCATATTCTGCCAGGCTGCGCCGGCATCGAAGGAATGGCTGTGGCTGGGCATTTCCGTGCCCCGCGGCGACATCGTGGTCTTGGAAACGGCAATCACCAGCGCCGCGGCCTTTGCCGCCCACACCTGGTTGGCCGGCACCAGCAGGCCCAGGAACTTGGCGAAATGCGGCGTGCCGCGCAGGGCATACAGAAAGCGCCAGGGCTGCGAGTTATAGCTGCTGGGCGCCCAGCGCGCCGCCTCGAAGATCGTCATCAGCGTCGCCTCGTCGATCGAGTCGTCGGTGAAGGCGCGGGGCGACCAGCGCTCCAGGAAGATTTTTTCGATCGGGTAGTCGGCGGTGCGGCCCTCGAAGCTGGTCATGGTCAGTTGTCCTCGGATGCAGGGTGCGGGCGCCGGCGCGGTTGGAAACCGGGCCGGGCCGGGCCATTTACGCCATGCGTGGCGCGGTAGAAAGCGGCAAATCGCCCCGCTTGCTGCGCCCCAGGCAGCCGGCGATTTCCACCTTTATCCCGCATATAGTTGTGGCGCGTTGGCATCTAAACCACATATGGTGGTTAGACGGGCGCCGTTAACCGCGACGCAGCTTGACGCGAACAAAGGGCAGTTCAGGATGGATGGCATGACGATTCGTGACCCGGGAGAGATCGCCTTGCTAGACGACGCCGTCCAGATGAGGGGCCGCCACCTGGTCCGCGTCGATCGCTCACGCGACGCACTGCTCACCGATTTCGGCCGCGCCACGCTGGATGACCGCTATCTGCTGCCCGGCGAAAGCTACCAGGATCTGTTTGCCCGCGTCGCCAGCTTCTACGGTGACGATGCCGCCCACGCGCAGCGTCTCTACGACTACATCAGCCGCCTCTGGCTGATGCCGGCCACCCCCGTGCTCTCCAACGGCGGCACCCAGCGCGGCCTGCCGATCTCCTGCTTCCTCAACGAGGCCTCGGATAGCCTGGACGGCATCGTCGGCCTCTGGAACGAGAATGTCTGGCTGGCCAGCAAGGGCGGCGGCATCGGCAGCTATTGGGGCAATCTGCGCTCTATTGGCGAGAAGGTTGGCCAGAACGGCAAAACCAGCGGCGTGATCCCGTTCATCCGGGTGATGGACAGTCTTACCCTTGCCATCAGCCAGGGCTCGCTGCGCCGTGGCTCGGCCGCCGTGTATCTGCCGGTGGCCCACCCGGAGATCGAGGAATTCATCGAAATCCGCCGGCCGACCGGCGGGGATCCCAACCGCAAGGCGCCCAACCTGCATCACGGCATCCTGGTGCCGGACGATTTCATGCGCGCGGTGGAAGCCGACGAGATGTGGTCGCTCCGCTCGCCGAAGGACAACAGCATCGTGCGGCAGATTTCCGCACGATCTTTGTGGATTCGCATCCTGATCGCGCGCGTGGAGACGGGCGAGCCGTATCTCGTGTTCTCCGACCACGTGAACAACGCGCGGCCGGATCACCACAAATTCGCCGGGCTGGAGGTGAAAACCTCCAATCTGTGCAGCGAAATCACGCTGCCGACCGGAACCGATCAATACGGCAAGCAGCGCACGGCGGTGTGCTGCCT
>PKZM01000161.1 GCA_003133065.1 Acetobacteraceae bacterium | reverse complement strand
TCCGCCATCGCTTTGCAAACCCCTGCGCGCGGTGCATACCCCGCTGCCACCGCATATGGCGAAGACCTGCCGTCCTTCCAATGCGCCCGCGTCTCAGCGCCGGTGCGGCCGGTCACGCCCTCCTGGAGCAGCCCGCATGCCCTCCGACCAAAATCCCTGGAACATCGGCGGCAACGGCGCGCGCCGCCCACCCCCCACGCCCCCCTTGGGCGGCGGACTGCCGCCTGAGTTCGAACGCATCATCGCCCAGCTCCGCATCCTCTTCGCCCGCTTCTTCGGCGGCGGCTCCGCCTTTCGCGGCGTCATCCTCGGCGCGATCGCGGTGGGCGCCATCTGGCTGGCCACCGGCTTCTACCGCGTGGAGCCCGATGAGCAGGGCCTGGTGCTGCGCTTCGGCGCGTATGTCCGCAACACCCCGCCCGGCTTGAACTATCACGTTCCGTGGCCGGTCGAATCCGTGCTGCTGCTGCCGGTGACGCGCATCAACCGCGTGGAAATCGGCTTCCGCAGCTCGGCCCTGGACGACCAGGAGATTACCCCCACCAGCCCAGAAGGCCGCAGCGAACCCCCGCGCGGCTTGCCCGCACGCGATCTCGCCGAGGAAAGCCTGATGCTCACGGGCGACGAGAATATCGTCGACATCAACGCATCCGTCTTCTGGCGCATCAGCGATGCCCCGGCTTACGCCTTCAATACCCGCAATCCCGGTTATACCGTGAAGTCGGCGGCCGAGAGCGTGCTGCGCCAGGTGATCGGCCGCACCAACATTCAATCCGCCCTCACCGGCGGGCGGGCCGCCATCGAACAGGCGGTGACGACGGGCACCCAGGCGATCCTGGACCAGTACCGCACCGGCGTGGAAATTACCCAGGTGCAGCTTCAGAAGGTGGATCCGCCCGCCGATGTGATCGAATCCTTCCGCGATGTGCAGCGCGCCAATACCGATGCCGACACCGCGCGCAACGAAGCCCAATCCTACGAAAACGATATCGTGCCCCGCGCCCGCGGCGATTCGGCTGCCATCCTCGCCCAAGCGGCGGGCGCCAAGCAGGCCTCCATTTCGGCCGCTACTGGCGAGGCGCAGCGTTTTCTCAGTGTGTATGCCGCCTACACACAGGCCAAGGATGTGACCCTCAAGCGCTTGTACATCGAAACGATGCAGGATGTGTTGAAGAACGCGCCGGCCATCGTGGTGGATGACAAGCTTCGCGGCATTCTGCCCATGCTCAATCTCGGCCAGCCCGCGGGCACCGTGCAGGGAGACCAGAAATGAAATCCTCCCTCATTGCAGGCGGCATCGCGCTGATGGTGGTTCTGTTTGTCACGGATCTGAGTTTCTTCACCGTGACACAAACCGAGATCGTGCTGATCACGCAGCTCGGACAGCCCGTGCGCGTGATCGAGGATCCCGGGCTGCACTTCAAGATTCCCTTCGTGCAGACCGCCATCCCGTTCGATCGCCGGCTGCTGGATTACGAAGCCCCCCAGGAGGAAGTGATCCTGGGCGACCAGCGCCGCCTGATCGTGGACAGTTTCACGCGGTATCTGATCACCAACCCGCTGCAATATTATCAGTCGGTCGGTCCCACCGAGGATGGCATCCGCGCGCGGTTGAATTCCGTCGTCACCTCCAGCCTGCGCCGTGTTCTGGGCGGCGAGACCCTGCTCGATGTGTTGTCAGCACAACGTGACCGGATCATGGGCGCCATCCGGGTGCAGGTGAACAACGAGATGAAGGGGTTTGGCGTGTCCATCGTGGATGTGCGCATCCGCCGCGCCGACCTGCCGGAGGAGAACACCGAGGCGATCCTTCAGCGCATGCAATCCGAGCGTAAGCGCGTCGCGGCCCAGGCCCGCGCCGAGGGGGCCGAGGCATCGGCCCGTATCCGCGCCGATGCCGACCGCCAGCGCACGGTTCTGATCGCCCAGGCGCATGCGGATGCCGACCGGCTGCGCGGCGAGGGCGAGGCCCAGGCCATCGCCATCTACGCCGACGCCTATCAGCGCGACCCCGGCTTCTTCGCCACCTGGCGCACCCTGCAGGCCTACAAGGATGCGTTTGCCTCCGGGAAATCCCGCCTGGTCCTGACGCCGCAGGATGATTTCCTCAAGCTGATGCAGGGGGTGCCCGTGCCGTAGGAAGATGTTCTTTTTTGAAAAAAAGAACCAAAAAACTTTTATTCCTTTGTGCCCGCTGCCGGCGAGCCTCGCACCAAATGTTAAAAGTTTTTTGCTTCTTTTTTTCAAAAAAGAAGGCCTTCCTTTTCTAACTTCACCACCACCTTCCCCATCGACCCCCCCGACAACAACCGCTCCACCGCATCATAAACCTGCTCCAACCCCACAAACGCCACGCTATCGAACGTCACCTTCACCGCTCCCGCATCGTGCAGCGCGAACAGTTTTTCCCGCGCGGCCGGCCATAACTGCGGCAGCAGGCCGTTCATGAACCCGCGCACGGAGGCGGCCTTGTAGTAGAGCTTGTGCACGATGCGCGGCGCCGTCACGACTTCCGGCCGGCCTTCCAGATCCTGCGCGGCCCCGCCGGCCACAAGGCGGCCGTGCACGGCGAGATTGTCCACAAACGCATCGAAGATCGCGCCGCCGACCGTATCGATCGCCACATCCAGCGCGTTGGGGTATTCCGCTGCCAGAACGGAGGCCACATCCTCGGCGCGATAATCGATCACCCGGTCCGCCCCCAGACCCCGCACGAAGGCGGCCTTCTCCACGCCACCGCACACCGCCACAACCCGGCAGCCGCGCAGCTTGGCGAGTTGCACGATCAGGTGCCCCAATCCGCCCGCCGCGGCGGATACGGCTACCGTTTCGCCCTCGCGCACCTGCCCCACATGCTCCAGCGCCAGCAGCGCGGAAACTCCGGTGGAGGCCAGTGCCAGCCAGACCCGATCGGGCGAGGGTACGCGGGTGAACTGCGCCGCCGGACCCACATTGGCCTCCCGATACCCGCCGGTGAAGCGCGTGGTGACCGCCGCATCGCCCACCACGAACGCCGTCACGCCCGCGCCCACCGCTTCCACGACCCCGATCGCCTCTACCCCCGTGAACGTCGGCGGCCGGATTTTCACGTAATCCACGGCGTTGCGGGCAATCTGGGTGTCAAAAATCCCGTTCACGCCGCACCAGAGATTCCGCACCGCGATCTCGCCCGGCCCAGGCGCGCGCGGCTCCAGCGCGACGATTTCGGTGGCATCGCGGAAACTCTCGCCGAAACGTTCCAGTCGGATGGCGCGGGGCGCCGCCCTGCTCATTCGCGGGCGCCCGTCACCCGGTCCAGTCCCAGCACGCCCGGATTGAGGCTGCCATCGGGATCGAGCGCGGCTTTGAGGGTTTCCACCAGCGCCCAGGCGGCCGGATCCAGGCTCTCCCGGTACGGATAGGTTCGCCCGATCTGGAAATGCGCGCAGCCGAACCGCACGAACACCGCCATCACCTGCCGCCGAGCCTCCCGCACCAGCGCGGTGCCCTCAGGGTTGGCGGCAAGCGTGGGCAGCCGCGCCATATGCGCCGGCTCCACGGCCCGGTCATGCACGGGGAAACGTTCCTCCGGCCAATAAAATACCGGCTCCACGGTGATGGCGTTGGTTTCCAGATGGGTGAACAGGTATCCCGTGCTGATCCCCGCCGCTGCAAACCGCTCGGCCAGCCCCGCGAACACCGCCTCGATCGCGCCGAACAACGCCGGTGCCTGGCTGAGCGCCACATGGCCATGGATCGGCGCCCAGCGCTCGCCGGCCGGCCCCAACACGCTGTTCAGCGGCGGGAAGGGCTGCGCGCGGATCACCCGGGCGATGGTGTCCTCGATCGCCTGCCCCCCCTCGGCCAGCGCGATGCGCCGCGCCTGGGCCACATCTTGCGCCACCCCGGCGGCCGAGCGCCCTTCGAACACCAGATGCAGGGGGTAGCCATCCTCGGGAATGAAATTCCGCCCCCCCTTCACCACCCGCCACGCCGCCAGCGCGCCGGCCACCCAGGATGTCTGCCGCGCTGCCACCGCGCCGAGCGTTTTCACATCCCCGGCTAGCGAGGCCCGCTTCATGCGCACCCGCGTCAGCCCCGGATCGAAGGCGCAGCTCTCGCTGGCCAGCCCGGCCCGCGCCACCTCGGCGAGCGCCCGCAGCATCGCCTCGCCGCTGGGGAACGAGAACGAGGCGAACCCCTCATGCGCCGGCGCGCGCATCAGCCGCAGCGTGATCTCCGCTTTCACGCCGAACACGCCGCAATCGCCGCAGAACAGCCCGGCCAGATCCGGCCCGTAATGCCGATAGAACGGCAAGCCCCCCTCAGCGCCCGCCGGATCGGGCCGCCGCGCGCCGGTGCGCAGAACACGTCCATCGGCCAGCACCACCGTCAGCGACACCACGCTCTGGCTGGAGGTACCATAGTGCCCCGCCCCGAACATGGCGTTGAGCTGCGAAAGCCCGCCCCCGATGGTGGAGACCAGCCCCGACATGGGCCCCCAGAATGGCGTGCGCAGCCCCTGCTTGGCGAGCGCCGCGTTCAGTGCCACCCACGTGCACCCGGCCTGCACCGTCACCATCATGTCGTCTTCCCGGATCGCCAGGATCCGGTTCATGCGCGACATATCCAGGCTGACTGTATTTGGTCCGGCCGGCACGTAGCCGCCGGTGTAGCTCATGCCCGCGCCGCGCGGCGCCACATCGAACCCCGCATCATGGCACGCCGCCAGGCTGCGCCGCAGCTCATCCAGCCCGGCTGGCGCCACGACCAGCGCGATTTGGCCCGGCCCGCGCGCCCAGATATCCGCGCCATGCAGCGCCAGGCTCTCGGCATCGTCGCGCAGGTTCTCCGGCCCGACGATGGCCGAAAGACGCGCATGCAGCGCCGGCAGACCGGGCGCGATGTTGGACAGATCGTCCGGCATCGGAATGCTCCTTAATGGGGGGAAAGCGGGGGACTGGCGCCTGATATACGCAGATGCACCCGATTTAGCCCAGCCGAGCTGGCCATGGCGCCGGTTGCCGGCCACTGCGGCTCGGCAGCCTTGGCCGCCACCGCATGGCGGGTGAGGCGCTCCATGGCCTGGCGCAGCTCCATCTTGCGGGCAAGGGAAAGCTGGGCGGGAATATAGGCGGCCAGGGCCGTCGCCCCCCCCACGCCCTGCCCCGCCGGGTAGGCGATGATCTCCGTGCCGCGGCACGCCGGATGCGGGCCGGACACGGACCCGGCGCGCCGCACCGCTTCCACCCGCTCCAGCGTCGCGGCCACATCGATCCCCCGCGCTGTCCCCGCCTCCCGCATCCATGCGCCGGTATCGCGTATCAGGCAGCGAAGCTCGTCGGCCTCCATCTGCGCCAAAATCACCAGGCCGGGCACCGCGTTCACCAGCGCGCCACCGAGCGTTCTGGGCGGCCCGGTCACCGTGGGGTAGCCGCCCGGCAATGCCGCCAATGTGTTCACGAATAGCGAAACGCGGGAGCACAGCGCCGCGGTATGCCCCGTATCCCGCACCAGTATTTCCACCATCCTGCCCACCCGCGCCGGTTCGGGGCTCTGCGGCTTCAGCCATCCGCCTAAGGCCAGCAGCTTGGGCGTGGGGAAGAACAACATGCTGTGCGGATCCAGGCTGAGATAGCCAAGATCCTGAAGATTATAGAGCACAGCCACGATGCTGGAATGTGGCGCGTTCAGGGTGCGGCTGATTTCGGTGGCGGAGGCAGGCCGCCGCGTCTGCTGGAACGCCTCCAGCACCGCAAAGGCCCGCCCGACGGATCTGCTGACCGACACTTTCATCCGTTAACTCTGTAGTGCGGCATGCCTGGTCATGTGAGGTCGTTCAACGCCGTGTCCGCAATGTGGGCTTGGGCGGCGCGACATTCCTGCAACGGGCAGCATCCGCCATGCGGATAAACTGTGCCGCAGCTATTGACACCGTAACGACGAGCCGACCCATATGTCCGGACGATTAGGTGGGGTTGATGCGCATGCGTGTGGCCGGCATAAGAGTTTTTTGTAGCGTTTCCACGCTTTTGATCTGCGCCCAGGCATTGGCGCAGACACCCCCAACGCCGGCGCCCTCCCCGCCGCCCGCGAACAGCGGCGCGCTGGAGGAAGTGACCGTCACCGCCCAGCGGCGCAGCCAGAACCTGCAAAACGTGCCCATCGCGGTGACCGCCCTCTCGGCCAAGGATATCGCCCAGCAGCAGGTGAACGAGACGGCCGACATCCCGCGCCTTGTGCCCAATATGTTCGCCAACAACGTGGTCGGCACCGGATCCGGCAACGTATACTTCCTGCGCGGCCTGGGGCAAACGGAATCCTTCCCCACGTTCGATCCGCAAGTCGGCACCTATGTGGACGACATCTATATCGGCCGCGAAAGCGGATCCAATTTCGGCCTGTACGATGTCAGCCAGATCCAGGTGCTGCGCGGCCCGCAAGGCACGCTGTTCGGCCGCAACTCCACTGGCGGTGCCATCGTTATCACGCTTGCCAAACCCACGCAGGATTTCGGCGGCTACCTGGATGCCGGCTACGGCGCCTATAACCGCGTGTTCGGCCGCGGCGCCATCAACATTCCCATCACCCCCGATCTGCTCACCAAAACCACCTTCTACGGCATACGCGACGACGGCTACGTGAAGGATATCGCAACCAGCGAGAAACTGAACGCGCATGGCGACTGGGGCGTGCGCGAGGACGTGACGGTAGCACCCCACAATCTGGAAAACGTCACCTGGAACCTCTCCGCCGACGTATCGAAAACCACCTATAATTCCGATCAGAATACCCCCGACAACGGCTCGCGCATCTCCTATTCCGGCTTCGGCGATACGAGTTCGCCGGTTGCCGTCATCGGTGGGGCGGCCGCGATCGCCGATTTCGACAAGATTCTGAAACAGAATTTCGCCAATCTCGGCAATGGAGAGGATTTCAAGTCCGGCGGCGCGATGTCCAACATCCAGGTGGATACCGACGCCGGAAAACTCAACATCATCAGCGGCTTCCGCGACCAGAGCCAGATCAGCGCCAACGACTTCCCGTTCCCCTCGGCATCGGGTCCTGTCCAGCCCTACGACGAGAACGAGCTTGGCCAGTTCGGCATCGTGCTCAACTCCTCGGATATGCAGTACTCGCAGGAGCTGAAATGGAACGGCAAGCTGTTTGGTGACGCCTTCACCTACACCGTCGGCGGCTTCTATCTCTACGAGGAAAACTCGACCGACTTCATCGAAACGCTGGCCATCCCCGCGGGCCCGAAATCGGTCTTCGGCTTTGAGCTTGCGCCCGCCGAGCATTTCCACAACACCACCCAGTCCAAGGCGGTGTATGCCCAGGGCGACTACAAGATCATCGATCCGTTGATCTTCACCGTGGGCGCGCGCCTGACCCACGAGGACAAACGATACAACGTCAATGGCGCCGGCTACGATGATGGCGCGCTGGCCCTCGGCCCCACCTACGATACCGCCGACGTTCTGGCCGCCGGCAACCGTACCAAGCTCAGCACCGACCAGCTTACCCCGCGCTTCGCGCTGGAATACCATATCGATCCGCAATTGATGGCCTTCGCCTCCGCCACCCGCGGCTTCCAGGGCGGCGGCTGGAATTCACTTACCGCCGCAGCCGATACGGTGACTGCCTTCGGCCCGGAGACGCTGTGGACCTACGAGGCCGGCGAGCGCTATCGCACGCCGGACGAAAAGCTGCAGATCAATGCCGACGTTTTCTATAACGACGTGCACAACTACCAGCTGATCACGCTCGGACCGGGAACCGCCAATTTCGTGACTGAGAACGCCGCCGGCATGCATGCCTACGGGTTCGAGGCCGATGTCGCTTACAAGCCCGTGCCAGACCTGACCTTGGCCGGCAATCTGGGCCTGGAGCAGGGCCATTACGTGGACCCCAGCGCCAATACCCTGACGCAGCAAAAAACCTGCCTGGCCGGGCTTGCCACCGGCAACGCCGCGGATCTGGGCGATTGCGCCCAAGGCATCATAAACGCCGGCGGCAAGCTGGCGCCGCCGGAAAACTTTCCACCCGTTACCTTCACGTTGCGCAGCGTGTACGACACCGACTACCGCAACTTGCATATCCAGCCGATCGTGGCCGTGCAATTCTCCGGCACCAGCCACGTGGATACCGAAGGCTCGCTCGCCGGAATCTCGCCGCCGCATTACCTGCTTGATGTGGGGGTTCACTTCCAGTTCCATCAGTCGCCGTGGGCGCTCACCGCCGAATGCGAGAACTGCACCAACCAGAAATACGAAACCTCGCTGCTATTCGTAAAATACTACAGCATCCCCGGGATCTGGGACCTCAAGCTCCACCGTTCGTTCTAAAATCCGCTTTGTGGAATGGGCTGTTCGCAGCCCATCACGCCCGCCATCCGCCTACAAAGATGTTCTTTTTTGAAAAAAAGAACCAAAAAACTTTTATCCCTTTGCGCACGCTGCCGGCGAGGTGGGTGCCAACGAACAGAAGTTTTTTGCTTCTTTTTTTCAAAAAAGAAGACCTTTTCTTACTGCCTCCGATACCGCCCCATCGTCAGCAACAACACCGCCCCCACCACCGTCATCCCAGCCGCCGCATGCAGCACATGGGCGTAGGTTCCATAAACATCGAAGCTATGCCCGAAGATCGTGGGCGCAAATCCCGACCCCAGCGAGAAAAACCCGTATAAAATCCCATAGATCGCGCTGTAGCTCCGCATGCCGAAATACCGCGCCGTCATGAACGCGATCAGATCGTATTCCGAGCCTACCGAGACCCCCAATAGCGCGACCGCCCCCGCCATGGGCACGAACCCCGCGGCACCTGGCGCGGCCAGCGCTATCAGCGCCAGCGCCGGCGCCGCCAGCAATACAAACCCCACCAGCGGCGCCCATACCCGATCCAGCAGCCACCCGCCGCCCACGCGCCCCACCACCACGCCGTAGCCAATGAAGCTGGCGAGCACCACCGCCATGCCAGGCGCGAAACCGCGCGAGCCCAGAAGGCGCTCCAGATTCGGGATCGGGCCGCCCAGTGCGAACGCGCTGCACACCAGCGTCGCCGCCAATGTCCAAAACCGCCTATCCTTCAGCGCCCGGCCCAAGGCCATGCCCGCTTCCGGCGGCCGCGCGCTTTCCGGTACCGCCTCCCCGCTATCATGGAAAAACCACACCGCCACCGGCAGGCTGATGCACAGCGGCAGCAGCCCTATCCCTGCATACGCGCCCCGCCACCCCACATGCGCGATCAGGAACCGCGCGTATAGCTTGGCGAACGCCCCGAACAGGCCTGTGGCAAATAGCGCGATGCCCAGCGCCAGGCCGCGATTGATCACGAAATGCCGGCTGATCGGCCGCGTCCAGGTCAGTGGCAGCGTGCCCGCGCCCGCCACACCCACCACCGCCCAGCTCGCATCGAACAGCAGCAACGATCCGTTCGTGAATGTCAGCAAAAACCAGGACAGCCCATACAGCACGCAGGAAGCCAACGCCACACGCCGCACCCCGAACCGGTCGGACACATATCCCGCAAACGGCGCGGCGGCCGAAGCGCCCAGCGTGGTGCCGATCAGCGCGGAGAGCACCTGCGCGGTGCTCCAGCCGAAAGCCTGCGTCAGCGGCGCGATGAAAACGCCGGAGGTGTAAAAGGGCAGCGGCGAGAGGCCAAGCCCCACGCCCAGTGTCGCGGAGAACAGCAGCGTCCATCCACTGGCGAATTCCCCGCGCGATCGGCCCGTCATCCGATGGACAAACGGGCGCAAGCCGGCGTGTGGGCAAATCCAGTCATGCGAAGCCTGTCCGAGATGTGGAGGCAGCCTATCGCCAAGGCTTACGCCGCGGCTTGTCCATGATAGGCATGGCCTGCGCCGGCGCAACACGCGGGGGCATAGGGAGAAAATGCCGCATGCTGGGATCGATCCGCACCGTAACCACCGTGGTGCCGGCGCTGGACCCGATCGAACACGCCTACACGCAATATCTCGGCATGCGCGTGGCGGCGCGCGGCAGCATCGATCCCGCGCAGGCGCAGGCCTGGTCCGCCCCCGCCTGCGCCGGCTGCCGCACCCTCACTTTAGTGCCGGAAATCGGGCAGGCCACATCGCTGCGCTTCATCGAGGATGCGGCGGCCGGCACCTGCCGGCCCTTCACCACCCATGGCTGGAACGCCACCGAGATCACGGTGCGCGATACCGATGCGCTGGCCGCGCGCCTGGCGGACTCCCCGTTCCGCATCATCGGGCCGCCCGCCAATCTGAAAGGGTTCGAATGGATCAGGGCCATGCAGGTGCTCGGACCGGCCGGCGAATGCCTTTATTTGACCGATGTGGGGGCGGATGCCACGCTGGCGCAGGCAAGCGGCCCGGTCGGCCAGATATTCATCGTGGTGGTGGGCGGTGCCGATATTGATGCCATCGCCGGCTTTTACGGCGCGCATTTCCCCAATGAAATCTCTGCCGCCGTGGAGGTGCCCATCGGCGTGATCAACCGGGCGAACGGGCTGCCGCCGGAAGCCCGCCACAAGCTGGCAATCCTGAAATTGCCCGGCGGCACCAGGATCGAGCTGGATCAGTATCCACCCTGCACCGGCCCACGCCCAGTTGTGCCCGGCCATCTGCCGGCCGGCATGGCTATCGTCTCCTTCGCGGTCGATCCCGTTCCCGCCACGTCCATACTGCGCGGTGCAGCCGGCGAAATCGTGGAACTGCAGGCAAGCTGAGCCATGGTTATCGCGCTGGCGACGCTGCTTCACATCCTGATCCTGGTCTACTGGCTCGGCGGCGACCTCGGCGCGTTCTATAGCAGCTTTTTCCTGGTCGATCCGGCGCGCGGTGTGGCCGAACGCGCGCTGGCGCTAAAAATCCTCAACGCAGTGGACATGGCGCCCGGCACCGCCCTGATCCTGGCCTTGCCCACCGGCCTCACCCTGGCCTGTGCCACATCCTGGCTTTTGCTGCCGCCGGCGGCGCTCGTGGCGGTCTGGATCGGCCATCTCGTCTGGCTTGCCCTCGCCTGGGTCGTGCATCTGCGGCATGGCGGGGGCGCAATCGTGCGCCGTGCCGATACCGTTATTCGCTGGGCCATGCTGGCGCTTCTCGCGGTGATGGGCGGCTTGGGTGCGGCCAGGCTGGTGGCGCTGCCGCTGTTCATCGCGCTGAAAATGCTGTTGCTCGCTGCCTGCGTCGCCGCCGGCCTGCTGGTGCGGCATCAGCTTGTGCCCATGATCCCCGCCATCCGCATGATGTTGACAAGCGGACCAACCCCGGCCACGGACGTTGTGATTGCCGATGCGATTGCCCGGGCGCGCGTTGTGGTGCTGGCGATCTGGGTGCTGGTTCTGGGGGCGGCGTTTCTTGGTCTTTGGAAGCCGCAGTAGGGAAGGATGTTCTTTTTTGAAAAAAAGAACCAAAAAACTTTTACCTGTTCAGTTACGTCTGTTTCTGGCGTGTCGGGAACGCGGTGAAGGCTAACAGCCAAAAGTTTTTTGCTTCTTTTTTTCAAAAAAGAAGACCTTTCTCTTTCTGAAAGCTCTCCCATGCACCACCGCACCATCTCCGGCCTCATCAGCTACACCTCCAAAAAGCCCGAGCGCCTCAACCAAATTCGTGGCCGCGAGCATTTCACCTACACCGTGCACACCGACGGCAAGCGTACCTTGCGCGCCCTGTGCGAAATCGAGGAACCGGAACCGACCGTATTGCGTGACGTGGTGTATTCCATCGACGCCGATGATCGCCCGATGGATTGCTTCATCCGCCTCACCATCGGCGATCGCTTCATGGGATCGGGTTGGTTTCGCATGATGCCCGATCGGATCGAGTGCGAAAGCTATGGCCCCAGCATCGGCCGCGTTTCCCAATCCGTGCCGATCATCGGCGAGTATGATGGCTTCGGCACCCATCCGATTGTCGCGGATGCGTACATGACGCGGCGAATGGACCTCAGCCGCGGTCCGCACCAGCGTGATTTCCGCAGTTTTCTGCCCTCGCCGGATCACCGCGGCGCCACGCCGCCGCTGATTGCCGATTCCACCATCCAGCTCGCCTATATCGGCGAGGAAATCATCACGGTGGCCGCAGGCACTTTCGCCGCGCGGCATTTCTGCTTCAGCGATGCGCGCGGCGGCATGGCAACCGACAAGGGTGCGCATCCGGAATATCATCTCTGGGTCACGGCTGATGAGGATTCGATTTTTCTGCAAGGCGGCGTCGGCGGCTACATGCAGACCTGGTACGAACTCATTGAACTGAACCGCTAGGAACACCCGCCATGCTGCGCGCTTTTGCCGATCTGCCCGGCCGCCAGGTGCATTACCGCCACGCGGGAAGCGGTGGCGTGCCTGTGTTGTTGCTGCACGGTTCGCCGGGATCAGCCCGCCAACTAGACAGGCTCGGCGATCTCCTCTCACCCGGCCGCCGCATCATTGCTCCCGACCGCCCCGGCAATGGCGATAGCCCCGCGCTACCACTCGCTCAGCCGGAAATTGCCGATTACGCCCGCGCCGATGTGGATTTTCTCGATGCGCTGGATATTCCCCTGGTGGATGTCTACGGATCGCATACCGGCGCGAATGTGGCAGCCGAACTCGCGATTGCCGCGCCCACCCGCGTGCGCCGTATCATCCTCGATGGGATCGGCCTCTTTTCGCGCGAGCAGGTGGAAGACTATCTTCAGCACTACACCCCCCGCATGGAAGCCGATCTCTCCGGCGCCTACCTCACCCGCGCCTTTCAGTTCTGCCGCGATCAGGTCTTGTTCTTTCCCTGGTTCGCCCCCACCACGCAGAACGCGCGCAGCCTGGGCCTACCCCCTCCCGCCGCGCTCCACGCCCTCGTTCTGGAGGTGCTGAAAAGCCTTACCACCTATCACCTGGGCTACGACGCATCCTTCCGCTATGATCCCCGCCCGCGTCTTCCCCTGCTGACGCAACCTGTTTTGGCGATCTGCGCCAACGATGATCCGCTGAACCCCTACCTGCCTGAAGCCCTGCGCCTGATCCCCTACGCCTCCACCCATCCGTTCGCGTCTCTCCGTGACACGGAATCCCTGGCCAATATCATGGAAAAATTCCTCCCGTAGATGGCCGGGCGCCAGCCTGGCACCCCTCTACGCCGCCACCGCCTCGGCCTGCGCCAACTTGGCCTTTCCCCATGGACCCACCCATGTCCGCGTCCATTTCTTCTGCCACGCGAACAACCCCGCCAGCACCAGCGCCGAGAATGCCGCGTAGAACAAAAACCCGGTGGCAAACCCGCCCGTATATTGCTTGGACAGTCCCATCGCATTTGGCAAGATCGCCCCGCCCAGTGCACCGATCTCCCCGATCATGCTGCTGGCCACCGCCGTATTCGCCGGCCAGCGCAGCGGCACCATCTGGAACAGCGCGCCGTTACCCGCCCCCAGCGCCGCGAAGCACACCATGAACAGCACCGTGGTAATCACCAAGGAGGGTGTCGCCGTCAGCGCCAGAAACGTGCCGATCACAGCCATCAGCACCACGCACAACGCCGCGACCCCCCCCACCCGATCCGCCGCATAACCGCCCACGGCGCGGATGGCCGACCCCATGATCGCCGCCAGCATCGTCAGATCCGCGGCTTCAACCTTCGTCACCCCGAACTCGGCATAGAAGAAGCTCGGCAGGAAGGTGGAAAGGCCGATGAAGCCGCCAAACGTGATCACGTAAATCAGGTTGAACGACCAGCCATCCGCTTCCAGCAGACACGCAAGATGTGCACCCAGGCTCTGGTGCTCCGCATCCGGCGGCTCCTTGGCGAAGAAGATCATGACTGCCAGCGGCAACAGCATCACCGCCGCGGCACCAGCATATACCACGTGCCAGCCATAAGCCTCCGCAACACGCGGTGCGACCAGCAGGGCCATCACCGTGCCCGCGTTCCCCGCGCCCGCAATCCCCATCGCCAGGCCCTTATGCTCCGGCGGAAACCACCCCGCCGCCAGCGCCAGCGCCACCCCGAACGATGCGCCGGCAATGCCCAGCAGAATACCCACCACCATCACGCCGCCATAACTATCCACCAGCAGCCAGCCATACAGCATCGCCACGATGATCATGGACATCTCCAGGATCGCCGCGTTCTTCCGCCCGATATATTGGGAGAGAACCCCCAGCGGAAAACGCATCAGCGCCCCGGCCAATGTCGGGATCGACACCATAAAGCCGGTTTGCGCCGGCGTCAGATGGAAGCTCTGCGTCAGGAACGGCCCCATCGCGCCATTCAGCACCCAGATCGCGAAACAAAAGTCGAAATACAGAAAGGCAGCAAACAGTGTGGCGGGTGAACCGGATTTCAACGCCTGGCGAAGGCTAGCCATGGGGCACCTCTCAGTCTTGCGAGCGCCACACAGCAACTTTCATGCCACACTAGTGGATGGGGTGCTCCGCAGCCTTTCAGCCCCAAGCATCGGCGTGAGAAAGCAGTTCTTTTTTGAAAAAAAGAACCAAAAAGCTTTTGTCTATTTAGGTATGGGGTGTCTGCAACGTGTCGACAGGATCAACCAGCAACACGCCATCACGCACAGCGACGGGATACACACGGATCGAAAATTCGTTACCGATCCCCGCGCCGGTCGCCAGGCAATATACGCGATCGTGCAACGGACACACCACGTGGCCCCCGTCCGTCAACCCATCCGCCAGCGGGCCGCCACGATGCGGGCACTGTGCCTGGGTCGCGAAAACCCCACCCTCCCTCGTATGAAAAACCGCAATCTCCGCCGCACCCACCACAAACGCGCGGCCCTCCCCCGGCGGAATCCCGGCCAACGGCCCCAGAACAACCGGCACTGCTCAGGCCTCCACGGGGATCGGCGCCGCGAACTGGTTCGCTGTCTTCGGTGCCACCCGCTCCAGCCACGGATCACGTACCGCGGCGGTCGCCGCATCCATCGCCGCATCCAGGGCAGAAGCGATCCCGTCGGAATCCTCCACCACCACCGCCCGCGCCCGCTCTATCCCCATGCGCTCGATAAATGTGTGAGTCCGCTCCTTGTATTTCGCGTTTTCGCGATACCACTGCATGAACCGGCCGGTGATCCGCACCACCTCATCCTCACCCGTCACCGTGCACAGCACGTCGCCCTTGCGGATCTGGGATCCCGCGGCCCCGCCCACGTAAATCTCCCAACGATCATCGCCCACCGCCACCGCGCCTACATCCTTCACCATCGCCTCGGAGCAATTGCGCGGGCAGCCCGCCGTCGCCAGCTTCAACTTGCCGGGGCTGTCAATCCCCCTGAACTTGCCTTCGATCTTCTTCGCCAGCCCCATGCTGTCGCCAAGCCCGAACCGGCAATAATCCGTGCCGATGCAGCTCTTGCACGTGCGGTAGCTCTTGCCCCAGGCCCAACCCGCCGGCATGTCCAGATCCGCCCAAACCGCGGGCAATTGCTCCTTCGGCACGCCCACCAGATCGATCCGCTGCCCGCCCGTCAGCTTCACCAGCGGCACATCATATTTCACCGCCACCTGCGCGATGCGCATCAGATCGGCCGGCGTGGTCACACCGCCGGGCATCTCCGGCACTACGCTGAACGTGCCATCCTTCTGGATATTGCCGTGCACACGATCATTGATGAAGCGCGCATCACGCTCATCCTCATACGCTTCGTTCCACAATGTGATCAGCAGTGAAGCCAGCGCCGGCTTGCTCGCGGCATCCGACTTGCCATCCGTGCCCAGCGCCGCGAAAACGGCCGATACCGATTTCAGCCCCCGCTCGCGTATTGCCGCCACAAGCTCCGGCTTTGCCATGGGGATCCCCGGCACATAATAATGCACCGAAGGGTCCTCCTCCACATCGCCGCCGCAGAACCAGGCCACCACCTCGCCCACCAGCCCCTTGCACGATCCGCAGCCCATCCCCGCGCGCGTCGCCCCCATCACCGCCTTGGGGGTCCGCTTGCCGGCGGCCACACACGCGCCGATCGCCGCCTTCGTCACGCCGTTGCAATTGCACACCTGCGCGGTGGCCGGCATTTCATCCAGCGTGACTTTCTGCGGCGGCGTGCCGATATCGAACAGCAGCGAAAGCCGCTCTTCCGGCAATGGCGTTTCCCGATCGAACGCCTGCATCAGATACGCGGCCTTGCTGATATCCCCCATCAGAATGCCGCCCACCAGACGCCCATCCCGCACGATCAATTTCTTGTAAGTGCCGCGCTTGGCCTCGCTGAACTGCACAACCTCGTCATGCTCAAGCTCCGGCTCGGTCAACCCCATCGAGGCAAGCTCGACCCCCATCACCTTCAGCTTCGTCGCCAGTTTCGATCCGTGATAGGCGGCATCACGATCCGCCCCCGTCACATGATCGGCGAACACCTTCGCCTGGTCCCACAACGGCGCCACCAGCCCATACACCTGGCCCCGGTGCTGCGCGCATTCCCCCACCACATACACGTTCATGTCGTCCACGGATCTCATGTGGTTATCCACCACGATCGCCCGCTCCACCGTCAGCCCAGATCCGCGTGCGATTTCCACATTCGGCCTGATCCCGGCCGCAACAACCACCATGTCGCAGTCCAGCTGATCGCCATCCTTGAAGCGTAGCCCCGTCACCCGGTCCTCGCCCAGGATTTCCGCCGTGTTGCGCTGGAGATGGATCTTCACGCCCATCTTCTCCATCGTGGCGCGCAGCATCTTTCCGCCATCGCTATCAAGCTGCGCCGGCATCAGATGCGCGCCCAGATGCACCAGATGCACCTCGCAGCCATGGTTCATCAGCCCCCGCGCCGCCTCCAGCCCCAGCAGTCCCCCGCCGATCACCGCGGCGCGGCGGCTGCTCTTTGCCGTCGCAATGATGCCGTCGCAATCATCGATGGTCCTAAACCCGAACACGCCGGGCTTCATCTTGCCATCCGGGCCATTCAACCCCAGCATGGGCGGAATGAACGCCCGGCTTCCCGTTGCGATCAGCAGCACATCATAGGCTGCCACAATCCCGCTGGCCGTCCGCACCTTGCGCGAAGCGCGGTCGATCTCCACCACCGGCGATCCCGCATGCAGCGTAATGCCATTCTCCTCATACCACGGCAGCGGATTGATATAGATCTCCGATGTATCCTGGATTCCGCACAAAATGTTGGAGAGCATGATCCGGTTGTAGTTGCCGTAAGGCTCGTCGCCGAACATGGTGATGTCGAACATCTCGCCACCGCCACGCGCCAGAACTTCCTCCACCGCGCGCGCGCCGGCCATGCCGTTGCCGACGACGATGAGCTTCTGCTTTGTCATGAGGCCGGCCTTTCAGAAGGAAGAAAGAACTTCTTTTTTGAAAAAAAGAAGCAAAAAACTTTTGACTGTGAGTGCCCGCCTCGCCGGCAGCGCGCGCAAGGGGATAAAAGTTTTTTGGTTCTTTTTTTCAAAAAAGAACACTTCCTTAAATCTCAACAATCCCGATATCCACAATTGCTGTTCCGCTTACCCCCTCCGGCGCCCCCACAAACACTTCGATCACCGTCTCCGGCGGCAGATCCTCCACCACCGCCAGCGGCACGTGGCAGGCGCCGCCGGCCGCCACCGGAAACAACCGCATCGGCTTGCCATTCTGCATCAGCGCGAAAAACACCAGATCCGAGGCGGAATTTCCCCCGCGCAAATAGATCAATTGCGCCCGCTTATCCGCGGGCACGGTATACACCAGCGCCGTACTCAGCAGCGCCGGCGAGTCATAGCCCGCACCCTGAAAGCCGAAAACGCCTTGAAGAAAGCGCGGCGTGCTGTCGATCATGAAACCTCGCTGGAAACGGTTGCTTTCACCGGCCACAGTGCCATGCACAGCGCATGCCTTGTACGCGGCACAGACGCTCCCCGCACAACCGCGCCACACAGCGCCCAAAATCTAGGCAGCGGCGCGAAATTCCGCCCAACTTCGCAACTCCGGCGCGATCAAAGCAAAAAACTAGGAAGACTCTTCTTTTTCTGAAGAAAAAGAAGCAAAAAGACTTTATCTGTTGCAGCTTGTTCTACTCTGAAGCGCAAGACGCAAATCATTCACGGCGCTCGGCCAGTCACCGGGCGTGGGCTGGCGAAATTGGCGCAGCGTAGGGTACCACGGGTTGGCCTCCTGCGCGGGCGCCCAGCGCCAGTCGGCATCGAAGCGGTTCAGCAGCCACACCTCCGCGCCCAAGGCGCCCGCCAGATGCGCCACCGCCGTGTCCACCGTCACCACCACATCAAGGCACGCAATCAACGCCGCCGTATCGGCAAAATCGGCGATCGCCATGCTGAAATCATGGACCGTCAGCCCCGGCTTCCCACCCCGCACATCCGCCGCCGCCTCGCCCGTCTGCAAGGAGACGAAACTGCACCCCGGCACTTCACCCAACGGCGCCAGCGCCGCGAACGGGATGGACTTGCGCACCTGCACCAGCCGGTTCACCAGATCCGTCCTCAAACCGCTCGTCCAGCATAGCCCCACGCGTAGCCCCTCAACCCCGCCCAACCTCTGCCGCCAGGCCGCCACATCCTCCGGCAGCGGGTGCAAATACAGCACGCGCGACGGCACATCCGCGGGCACCGCCGTCCCACACGCATACGGCAAGCTCATCGTCGGGCACTGCACATCCACCGCCGGCACCGCATCCCCGCGCCGCACGATCTCCAGCGCCACCCCCGGCGGTCCCTCCAGGCTGGCGAACAGCCGCACCAGCGGCCCCGGCACCTCGAACACGATACTGCCCGCACCCTGTATCCGCGACGCATAACGGCACATTTGCAACGTATCGCCGAACCCCTGCTCCGCCACCAGCAGCAGCCGCCGCCCCGCCAGTGCCTCGCCGGTCCAGACCGGGATCTCCATATGCCGCCGCGTGGCCGCCACCTCGGGGATCATCCAGCGCCACTGATCCTCCCGCCACCCTTCCGCCAGCCG
Organism: Acetobacteraceae bacterium; assembly: GCA_003133065.1. Taxonomy (GTDB): domain Bacteria; phylum Pseudomonadota; class Alphaproteobacteria; order Acetobacterales; family Acetobacteraceae; genus BOG-908. The sequence goes on along the minus strand of PKZM01000161.1, from coordinate 11,927 downwards.
CCCTTGCATCAGCAGCGCGGCGGAGAGGCAGATATGCAGCGCCGCCGGCGCCGGCGCCCATGTGATTGCCTGCCGCGCCACCTCCGCCGCTTCCTCCGCCCGGCCGGCCGCCAGCAGCGCCATGGACAGTGCACCCGCAGCCCGATCATGGCGCGGCGCCCCGGCCAGCGCACGGGCGTGGCACCGCACTGCCTCGGCCCACATTGCCATATCGGCGAACACCAGCCCCAGGTTGAACCAGGCCGAAACCACCCGCGAATCCATCCGCAGGCACGCCTCCAATTTCGCGCGCGCTTCTTCTGGCCGGCCCAGCTCGCGCAGTGCCGTCCCCAGATTGCACAGCACCGCCGCATCCGCCGGCCCCAGCGAGAGCGCGATCTCCAGCGCATCGCATGCGGCACTTGCCTGCCCCATAAGCAGCGCCACTGCCCCCGCCCGGCGGTACAGCTCCACCAACCCGGGATCGGCCGCAATCCCCTCGCGGCACGCCTCCAGCGCCGCCGCATGTCGCCCCCGATCGATCAGGATATCCGCCCGCCGCAACAGCCGCGCCGCCAGCTTCCTATCCTGCTCCCGCGCCGTGCTCACCTGATTGTCACCCGCCGTTCCGGCAGCGCATAGCAACGGCCAAAAGTTTTTTGGTTCTTTTTTTTCAAAAAAGAACATTCTTCCTGTCTCTCTAAACTACACCCGCCGCCCTTACCCCCATCCGCGCCACCGCTGTCAGCATCTCGCCCGGCGCCAGAACCACAAGCCCCTGATCGGCCACATCCTCCATCCGGTTGATCGCATCCGGCATGTTCGTCACCGGCTCCAGCCCCATAAAATCCCGCCCCGCCGGCGTATAGAGCTGAAGGTGATCGAGGGGCGGACCCGCCTCCAACACCAGCGTCAGCCCATCCTCCGGCAATGCCACGCTCGCGCTGCCGCCCCAGCCGGCATAGCAGGCGTCGATCTCCATCGCCCCCAGTTGCTCATCGCCGGCAAACTCGTACACCCCCGCCACCGCCACGCGCGCCGCCGGCAAACCATCCGCCCCTGGCACCCAAACCGTATCCGCCTCGAACATAAGCCGCGCCTCCGGCGTGCGCGCCACATACGGGTGCAGCCCCAGCCCGGCAGGCCATGGCCGAGCGTCCGTGTTGCGCACCGATAGCGTGATCGTCACGCCATCCTCCGCCAGCTCGAACACCTGCTCAGCCAGATACGCGAACGGCCACTCTGCAGCGGCATCTCGCGCCGGCACATTCTCCAGCACCATGCGCGCGCGCGCGTCCCCGCTCTCCACCACCGTCCAAGGCCGCATCCACGCATTCCCATGGATGGTGTGCGGATTATCCCCAAAATTCCGCGCCAATTGGAAATCCTGGCCGCGAAACGAGAACCGCCCCCACGCAATCCTGTTCGCGAACGGAATCAACGGATACGCCGCCACCGCTTGCCCACGCTGCGCCAGCAGCCGCGGATCGATCACCGGGCGAAGCAGCTCCACCCCACGGAACGTGAAATACGCAATCGCCCCGCCGGTCTCCGGCGCCAGCCCCAACAACAGCTCGCCCGCGCGCAATTCCAAGCCCATGACGCGCAACCCCATGCGATCGAGCCCTTCTAGCGCCGCGCCTTCAACGCAGTTGCCAGCGTGCCGTCATCCAGCACATCCAGCGCCCCCCCGATCGGCACACCCTGCGCCACCCGCGTCACCCGCACCCCGCTCGGCCGCAGCCGGTCAGTCAGCCAATGCGCCGTCGCCGCTCCATCCACGGTCGCGCTCAGCGCCAGGATCACCTCCTCCACTCCGCCGCCTTCGATGCGCGCCAGCAGCGGCCCCAGGCTCAAATCCTCCGGCCGCGTGCCGGACAGCGCGGAAAGCGTGCCGCCCAGCACATGATACACCCCGCCATGCACACGCGCCCGCTCCAGCGCCCACACATCCCCCACCCCCTCCACCACGCACACGATGCTCCGATCCCGCCGGGCATCGCCACACACGCTGCACGGATCGCGGCTATCCAGATTGCCGCACTCGGAACAATGCTTCACCGCCCGCGCCGCCGCCGCCAAGGCCTGCGCCAGCGGCACCATCCGCGACTCCGGATTCTCCAGCAGCTTCAGCACCAGGCGACGCGCGCTCCGCTGCCCTAAACCGGGCAACCGGGCAAAAATCTGGATCAATCCCTCGAGCTCGGGGCCACCCATTAGAAGGAAGAGTCTTCTTTCTTGAAAAAAAGAAGCAAAGAACTCTTACCTATTTGCATCCGTCTCAAAATGGCAGCTTCAGGCCTGGTGGCAACTGCATGCCGCCGGTCACGCGGGACATCTCTTCGGCCAAAAGTTCATCCAGCTTGCGGCGCGCGTCCACATGCGCGCTCATGATCAGATCCTCCAGCATCTCCACCTCGGTGGGGTCCACCAGCTTGGGGTCGATCTTCATCCGCCGCATCTCGCCCTTGCCGCTCAACGTCACCACAACCATCCCCGCACCGGACTGGCCCTGCACCTCCATAGCCTCAACGCGGGCCTGCATCTCCGCCATCTTCGCCTGCATCTGCGACGCCTGCTTCATCATCCCGGCCAGGTTCTTCATCGCTGTGTCTCCATCATGAAGCGTGGTTCCATCTCGATCGGCGCATCCATAAGATCGGCCGGTTCAACCAGTTCGTACCCTTCGCCATCCTCCGGCGTAAACCCGGGTGTTCCCGGCTCGCCCAGGCTGATTTCCGCCGGCAAACCGTAATCATCCACGCCGGGATCGCGCACCGCCTCGATCCGCGCGCCGGGGAACGCTTCCAGGATCGCCCGCACCAACGGATGCTCAGCCGCCACGCCACGCCGCGCCTCATCCGCCCGGCTGCCCTGCTCGGCCAGCGTCGGCTCGCCCAAATCCCGGCTTACCGCAATGGTCCAGCGCGTGCCGGTCACCCGCAGCAACAGCGCGCCCAGCTTGGCCGCCAGATCCCGCGGCGCATCGCCTTGCGGCCGCACTTCGATCACCGGCGGCGCGAACCGCACCAGGTGCACCGAATGCAGCAAATGCCCATGCAGCAGCACCTCCCGCTCCGCCGCCACCAGCGCCACCACTTCCCGGAAACTGCTCAACCGCGGCGCTGCCGCCGGCGCCGCTTCCATGGCGACGCCACCGCCCGCGATCGCTCGCGCGCCACCGCCGCCCGAGCCTCCGGGCGACGCCAGGCCGACGCCAGCGCCGCTGCCCGCCGCCTGCAGCCGCCGCACCAGCTCGCCCGGCGGCGGCAGATCCGCCACATGGCACAGGCGTATCAAAACCATCTCCGCCGCTGCCCGCCGGTCCGGCGCCGCCTCCACCTCGCCCACACCCTTCAGCAGCATCTGCCAGGCCCGCGCCAGCACCGGCACGCTCACCGCATCGGCAAGCGCCGCCCCCCGCGTGCGCTCCGCCTCCGGCAATTCCTGGCTCCGGCGCAGCTCCGGCACCGATTTCAGCCGCGACAGCGTGTGCGTCAGCTCCAACAGATCCCCCAGCAGCACGCCCAGATCCGCCCCCAGGGCATACGCCCGATCGGTGATCGCCAGCGCATCCGCCGGCCGCCCCCCCATCACCGCCTCCATCAGATCGAAGATCACCCCCCGATCCGCGATCCCCAACATCTCGGCCACGGAACCAGCCGTGACCGCCCCATCCCCGCTCCCTTGCGCAATCGCCTGGTCCAGCAGCGAAAGCCCATCCCGCACCGACCCATCCGCCGCCCGGGCGATCGCCGCCAGCGCCTCATCCTCGATCGCCACCGCCTCGGCCGCCGCGATCTTGGCGTAATGCGCCGCCAGCATCGCCACTGGGATCCGCCGCAGATCGAACCTCTGGCAACGCGAGAGCACCGTCACCGGCACCTTGCGTATCTCGGTCGTCGCAAAGACGAATTTTACATGCGGCGGCGGCTCTTCCAGCGTCTTCAGCAGCGCGTTGAAAGCGTTGCGCGATAGCATGTGCACTTCATCGACAATAAAAACTTTCGTGCGCGCCTGCATCGGGCGAAAGCGCGTCGCCTCGATGATCTCGCGCACGTCATCCACGCCGGTGCGGCTGGCCGCATCCATCTCCACCACGTCCGGGTGCCGGTCGGCCAGGATCGCACGGCAATTATCGCACACCCCGCACGGGTCTGGCGTCGGGCCCCCGGTGCCGTCCGCGCCCACGCAGTTCAGCGCCCGCGCGATGATGCGGGCGGTCGTGGTCTTGCCGACCCCCCGCACGCCGGTCAGCATGAAGGCATGCGCAATCCGGTTGAGCGCGAAGGCATTGCGCAAGATACGCACCATCGCATCCTGCCCGATCAGATCATCGAAAGTCGTTGGCCGGTATTTGCGCGCAAGAACCCGGTAGGGTGTGGCCGAGGCGGGCGTGGGTGGGGGGGGCATAGGGCGCGACAGGGGTTGCGGATCGCCGAACAAGCCCGGGCCATCGGGCACCGGCGGCAGCAAATCCTCATCCAGGCTATCAGGCATGCTGGCGGGTGAGCCCCTCGGCCGCCGGCGCGGCTAGATGTGGTGGGAGGCCAACAAACGACCCGTGCGTTGACCCACTGCGGCTGCTTCCTTCCGGACCTGACCGGGTTGGCGGGGCGCCCGTCCGCCGCCGACCTCCCGCCCGGAATATCGTCCGGCGCGCTCTCGGGCGCAAGGGCATGCGGCCAACCGGCCCTCGCCGCGAAAAACGACGTCCCTATGGCACGCGGGCGAGGGGTGGGGTGGGGGTCAGTGTCGGGAGCGGGGTGGGTTTTTCCCGGCGGATCGGGCCGATCTGTCTGAGCAGGGCGGGCACGAAGACCAGGCTGATCAGGAGCGTGCAGGCGAGGCTGATCAGCAGAAGCGTGCCCATGCTGGCGGTGCCGGGATGGGCACTGATCGACAGCGAGCCGAAGGCGGTGCCGGTGGTGAGCGCGGAGAAAATCACCGCGCGCGTGGTCGCCGAGGTGAGGCAGGGGCTGCACCCGGCGCGCCAGTTCATGACGAAATAGATGTTGAAGGACACGCCCACGCCCAGCAGCAGCGGCAGGGCGATGATATTGGCGTAGTTCAGCGTCATGCCGGCGAGCGTGATGATCAGCACGGTGATCGATGCCGAGATCAGCAGCGGGACGAGCACCAGCAGCGCATGCAGCGGGCGGCGCAGTGCGATCAGCAGGATGATCGCGATGGCCAGAACCGCGCCGAAAGCGGCCTGGCGGAAGGCGGCGATGATGGTGTCGGCCGTGGAGACAATGGTGATGGCCGGGCCGCCGGCATCCGGGGCGATGCCACGTACCTCGTCGGCGAAGGCGCGCAGGACCCGCGCTTCGGCCACGGCAAGCTTCGGTACGATCTGAAGGCGGGCGGAGCCGTCCGGCGCGATATAGTCGCGGCGGATGATTTGCGGGACATCGTCGAGGGTGACGCGCCTTGCGGTGAGCGAGGTGCGCAGCCGGTCGAGCTGGAGGGGAAGGAATTCCGTCAAAGCGCGGGCCGCAGCATGCAGCGTGGCGTCCGGTGCCGCTTGCAGGGCGGTGAGATCGGCGATGATCAGGGCGAGCGGGTCGTTGGCAGGCAGATGGGCCAGAGCGGGGCGCAGTTCAGCCAGAGCCTGGCCGAGTGCGGCTCGGGTCGCCGCCAGAGAAGGCGGGGTTGCCGGCGGCTGGGCGGTCAGGATGGGTGCCAGGATGCTATTGGCATCGGCGATGGCGGCGAGTTTGGCCGGCTGGTCCACGGGGACGAAGGATTGCAGCCCGACCACGTGATCGACCAGCGGGAGACGCGTCAATGGCGCGGCCATGGCAGCTGCCTGGGCGACGGTCGGGCGCATGATATTGGCGGTGAAGGGGTTGGTGAGCGGACTATCCATCAAGTGCAGCAGAGTCCGCATGGCCTCGCTAGTCTGGGATTTGGTGTGCAACGTGTTGCTGTCGAAGCTGAGGCGGGTGGCGCAAGCAAGGCCGGCGGCGAACAGGCAGGCGAAAATCCCGAGGATGGGCGTCCGCAAGCGGCTGAGCACGCGGTCGGCGGGCGCCAGCGCGGCGATGCCGACCTCGGAGCCGGTTGCGGTGGGCCGGCAGAGGGCGAGGCAAGCGGGCAGGAACGTGAGGGTGCAAACGAGGGCGATGAGCATGCCGATCCCGGCGATCAGGCCGAGTTGGGCAACGCCACGGAAGCTGGTGGGAACGAAGGCGAGGAAGCCGGCGGCGGTCGCCAGAGCGGCCACCAGCACCTGGCGGCCCACGAGGCTGCCGGTGCGGGCAAGGGCGGCCTGCAGCGTAGGCGTGGCCAGACGGGACTCGCGAAAGCGGACGGTGAACTGGATGGAAAAATCCACTGCTATACCAATGAACAGCACGGCGAAGGCCACCGAGATCAGGTTGAGCGTGCCCACCGCGAGGGCGGCGAAGCCAGTGGTCAGGATCAGGCCGAGGATCAGGGTTGCCACCACCGGGGCAATCAGCCGCCAACTGCGCAACGCCAGATAAAGCCACAGAACAACGAGCGCGAAGCTGATCAGCAGGGCGGCCAGCGCGCCATGGGCGGCGGAGGCGAATTCATCGTCTGCGAGGGGAACGTCGCCGGTGAGCCGGACATGGGCATCGCCATTGGCGACAAAGGGCAGGCGCGCGGCGGCGGCGCGAACCAGCGCGGTGGGGGCGCCGCCCGGTTGGATGGCGCCGGTGTCGAGGCGAGGGCGGATCAGCACGATGCGGTTGGGTCCGGCGAGATTGGCAAGTTTGCCGGCGAGCAGGGACTGCCAACTCAGCGGGGCAGGGCGGCCGGCCAGCGCCGATGTCAGCGTGGCGTGAAAGCCCAGCAGGGCCGGCTTGAAGGGCGCCAGATCCGCCTGGCCGTGGCTGACACCAAGGCCGATGAGCCCCAGCGCATTGAACAGGCCGCGCGCGGAGGGATCGGCGGCGAGCTGGCCGAGGAAGGGCGCGGCGTCGACGGTCTTGTCCAGCAGGGTGGTGAGCATGGGGGTAGGCAGGAAGAGCATGCCCTCCTGGCGGAGATAGGGCGAGGAGTCGGGACGCGTAACACCGATGAAATGGGCATTATCCGGGGCCAGCGCGGCGGTCAGGGCGTCCGCGGTGGCATCGGCTTCCTCGGGGATCCGCGCATCGATGACGGCGACGATGATGTCGGTGAACTGCGGGAAGGCGCGGCGGGCGGCTGCGTCATGTTCGACCCAGGGGAGGGTGGGGTCAAAGAGGCTGTGGATATCGGTGGACATGCCCAGGCGGGTGGCGGCGAGGAAGAGGCTGGCGGCGGCCAGCATGAGCGCGATGACCAGGACCGTGAAAGGGCGGCGAGCGCACCAGCCTGTGGGGAGAGCAAGGGGATGCTGCGACATAAAAATGGGTCCGCCGGGGGTGTATAATCCGGAGGAACAATGCGCGTGGCGCGGTTAAGTTTTCGGCGAAAGGTCTGGTCCCCGCGGCGTGGTGTAGGAACGCCCAGCCGACCCGCTGCTTAAGATGAGGTGGTCGGGGCGGAGCTGCGCAACACTGGCCTGGAGGGCCTTGCGGGCGCGTGCAGCATCGCCAGCAAGCGCGAGGAGGGCCGGGAGTTGAGCGGGGCGGCGGGCAAGTGAACGCAGGACGCGGGTCAGAGCGATGGCGCCGGTGGCGTTCAGCGCGGCCAGCGCGGCGGGGGGCAGGTCGCGACCCGCAGGGTCGCACGTGGCACGCAGAGCAGCGAAGGGGATGCCGGAGGCGGCGGCAGCCTCGGCCATGGGACCGGTTTCGAGGTCGATCGCGTCGGCACCGGTCGCTTCATAGAGGGCGGCTTTGCCACTGGCAGTGGCGGCGACGATTTCGCCGGCGAGCAGGGTTTTTATGGTGGGGCCGCCGAGTGCGACGGTGAGGCGGGGATCGGTGGGGTAGCGTTGGCCACGCCAGAGGATAGTGGACGGGATCACGAGCGTACCGGCGGCGAGGCTGGGGGCGAGGCCGCCTGCAAGGCCGAAGCTGATCAACGCAGAGGGTGCGGACGCAATGGCCGCTTCGGTAGCGATGGCCGCGCCGGAGACGGTGCCGCCGCCGACAAAGACGGAGACCCTCAGGGGCCGAAGAAGGTTTGCTTCAGCCCTCAGGCCGACAATGAAGGTAAGCACGGTGCTGGTGTGTCGGCTGCCAGTGGTAAAAGTCTTTTGCTTTTTTTCAGAAAAGAAGAGTTTTCTTCTTTTTTGAAAAAAGAAGCAAAAAACTTTTGCGCGTTTGGGTGCGTGGCCGGCGGCGGGCGTGTCGCGCCGGGAAGGTGATGTTGGCGGTTAGATGCCCCAGTCGACGCGGCGCTGGTTGCTGCGCATGACGTTGCGGTAGCGGCTCAAGGCGAGAAGGGGGAAGAACAGGCGATAGCCATGGTATTTCAGGTAGAAAACACGGGGGAAGCCGACGGCGGTGTAGGGGAGTTCATCCCATTCGCCATCGGGCTTTTGCGTGGCTGAGAGCCAGGCAATGCCGCGGCGAACGGAATCATGTTCAGCCCGGCCGGCAGCCATCAGGGCGAGGATGGCCCAGGCGGTCTGACTGGGGGTGCTCTCAACGTAGCGGCCGTGCGGCGCGTCGGCATAACTCTCCTCGTCCTCACCCCAGCCGCCATCCTCGCGCTGAACGGCAATCAGCCAATCCGCGGCACGGCTCACGGCCGGATCATCGGGCGGGATGCCGGCGGCGTTCAGCGCGTTCAACACGGACCAGGTGCCGTAGATGTAATTGGTGCCCCAGCGGCCGAACCAGCTGCCGTCCGTCTCTTGTTCACGCTTGAGATAGGCGATGGCGCGCCGCATCACCTCGTGGTCGGCCGGCATCCCGATCTGGGCGAGGAAACCCACACAGCGGCCGGTCACGTCCGCGGTGGGGGGATCCAGCAGCGCGCCATGGTCGGCAAATGGGATGTGATTGAGGTAGGAATGCGTGTTTTCAGGCTCGAAAGCACCCCAGCCACCATCGCTGCTCTGCATGCCGACAATCCAGTCCCGCGCGCGGGCGATGGATTCGTCGTGGGCGGGATCGCCGTTGCGGGCCAACAGCATGCCGACTACGGCGGTGTCGTCCACATCCGGGTAGTGGTCGTTGGCGTATTGAAAGGCCCAGCCGCCGGGCGCGACATCGGGGCGGCGGACGGCCCAATCACCCTTCACATCCAGAATCTGGCGTTTCACCAGCCAGTCGCTGGCCGCTTCAACCGGGGCGCGGCCAAGTTCGCAGCCGGTTTGCGCCTCGGCCATAGCGACGCCGGCCAGGGCCGTGTCCCAGATGGGGGAGACGCAGGGTTGCACATAGGCGCGTTCCCCATCGTCCACGATAAGCTTGCGCACGGAGAGCCAGGCCAGGGCGGCATCGGGGTGGGCGGGTTCGGTGCCAAGGGCTGCGAACATCATCACGCTGTTGGCCATAGCGGGGTAGATGGCGCCGAGGCCATCCTCGCCGTTCAGGCGTTCCGTGACAAAACTCACGGCCTGGCCGATGGCGCGGGTCCGGGTTTCGCGGGGAAAGAGGGGTTCCACCCGCTTGAGCACCAGATCGAGCGCCTTGAAAGCGTGGCCCCAATAGCTGCGATAGGGGCCACGGATATAGTCGCGGATGGTTTCCGGCGGGCGGGTGAACAGCTCACGGATATGGATGCCGTGCGGGTTGATGGCACGCGGGCGCTTGGCCATCAGCACCAGCAGCGGCACGATGACGGTCCGCGACCAGTAGGAAATCTTCGAGAGATGGAAGAAGAACCACTCGGGCAGCAGCATGATCTCCACCGGCATGGTGGGGATGGCGCGCCACGGTACCTCGCCGAATAGGGCCAGCTGGATTCGGGTGAACACATTGGTGCGTTCGGCGCCACCGGCCGCCAGGATAGCCGCCCGCGCGCGGGCCATGTGCGGCGCATCGGGCGAGTCGCCCAGGCATTTCAGCGCGAAATAGGCTTTTACACTCGCCGAGAGATCGAATTTGCCGGCGTGGAACAAGGGCCAGCCGCCGTGATCGCCCTGGATTTCACGCAGATAGATGCCGATCCGGGCTTCAAGCGCCGGGTCGATCCGGTCGAGATAATGCTCCAGCAGAATGTATTCGGCGGGGATGGTCGCGTCCGCTTCCAGCTCGAATCGCCAATGGCCATCGGTATTCTGGCGCGCGCGCAAAGCGCCTGCGGCCCGCTCGATGCTGGCTTGCAGGGCGATCGTGTCTATCGGCTGATGACGTGTGGTCAAGGTTTCGCTGTGCATACTCTATCTAGATCGTTACGCGGGCCAGAAGTCTACGATGGGGTACTGACTGGCATTCGCATAGGGTTAGGATTGGTAACAGGCGCGTCTTGGTATGATAGCGCAAGAACCTTTTGCGCCGCAGCAAAGCCTGACCTGATTGCACCTTCAATCGTGGCCGGCAACCCGGTGTCTGTCCAATCGCCTGAGACGGCCACGTTCTGCAAGTGGGTTGTGGCGGAAATACGACGCTGCTGTTGCGCAGGAGTTGCAGCAAAGGTGGCCCGCTTCTCGCGAATGGCACGCCACGGGGGCATGCCGGCACAAATGTCGAGCGCTATGCAGATCTCCGGCCAGATCGCGCTGGCGAGCTCCTCCGGTGTGCGATCGGCCAGGCGGTTGGCAGCGGATATGGTGACGGAGACAATGCCGGGCTTGATGAAGATCCATTCGGCAAGGCTGCCGATGAGGCCGATAAAGCCGGCTTCCGTGGGAGCAGCCTCGTATTTGAAGTGCAGGTTGAAGATGGCCTCAAAGGCGTCCGGAGGTGCCAGGCCCGGCAGCAACATGGCCGCGACCGGGGCGGGCACGGCGAGGATCACCTGGTCGGTCGGGCCGAGTGTGACGGGACCGTCTGGCGCGAGCAGGGCCGTTGCATGCGTGCCGTTGGTTTGCAGCCCGGCGATGCGGTGACTGGTGCGGATGGTGACGCCGGCGGCGGCGAGGTGGGCGACGGCGGGGTCAACGAAACTTTCGGACAGGCCGAGTTTGGGAAAACGCGGGATGCAGTAGGCGCCGCCGCGGGCGAGAGATTCAGCCATCACAGCCCACAGCAGGCGGGCGCTGCCGTGCTCCGGCGGGGTGTTGAGCGCGGCAATGGCGAAGGGTTCGATGAGGTTCCGGTACAGCGGGGTGTGGGGCAGCAGTCCGGCGACGGTATCGGCAGGTGAAGCCTGCCGCAGGCGGAGCAGGCTGGCGTAGTCGCGTAAAGAGGCGCCGGGGACGCCGCGGCTGGGGATGAGGACCCACCAGGGAATGGGGCCGCGATTTGGGCGGACCGACCAGCGGCGGCCCGATGGGATGTCGATGAAGGGGAAGANNTGGTTGCCGTTATCGATTCGGGTGTTCAGCTCACGATCGAAATAGGAGCGGCAGCGTCCGCCGCAGGTGGGGCCGGATTCATAGAGTGTGACCGCGCGGCCGGCGGCGGCGAGATCGAGCGCCGCCGCCAGGCCCGACAGGCCCGCACCGATAATATGGACGTGACTCAAATGTTCGGGCCTTCCCGTATGTCTGTGAGCTTACCGAGGCCGCGGTGCAGGCGTCAGGATAAAAGTCTTTTGCTTCTTGTCTTTAGAAAAGAAGGAAGACCCTTCTTTTTTGAAAAAAGAAGCAAAAAACTCTTACTTATGGGGGGTCTGCCGGCACGGCACGCTTCATGTACGTGTCGAAGAGGGGGACGGTGAAGGCGATGTCGCCGTATTGGGGGGCATAGATCATGCCTTTGCGGATGAGTTTGTCACGGGCGGGGGCGAGGCTGGTGGTTTTGACGCCGAGATGGCGGGCGACGGCGCCAGAGCGGTGGGGGCCGGGGCCGAGATCGGCCAGGGCGCGCAGGTAGCGGCGTTCGTAGGCGTTGCAGCGCTCGAATCGGACGCGGAAGAAGTCGCGGTCCAGGATGCGCAGCGTGGTGGGGGTGGCGTTCAGCACGTCCTGCCGGGTGATGCGCGGGTCGGTG
>PKZM01000136.1 GCA_003133065.1 Acetobacteraceae bacterium | reverse complement strand
CGCGACCAGAAGGAGCTGGATGCCCATCTGCACCAGTTGGAGGAAGCCGAGCGCCGCGATCACCGCCGCATCGGCCGCGAAATGGATCTGTTCCATCTTCAGGAGGAAGCGGTCGGCAGCGTCTTCTGGCACCCCAAAGGCTGGAAGCTGTACCGCACGGTGGAAAGCTACATGCGCCGCCGGCTGGAAGCGGCGGACTACCAGGAGGTGAAAACCCCCCAGTTGGTGGATCGCTCGCTGTGGGAACGCAGCGGCCATTGGGAAAAATTCCGCGAGCACATGTTCATCGCCACCGTGGAGGATGAGGAGAAAACCCTCGCCTTGAAGCCGATGAATTGCCCCTGCCACGTGCAGATTTTCCGCCACGGTCTGCGCAGCTACCGCGAGCTGCCGCTGCGGATGGCGGAATTCGGCTCCTGCCACCGCTACGAACCCTCCGGCGCGCTGCACGGGATCATGCGCGTGCGCGCCTTCACGCAGGACGATGCGCATATTTTCTGCACCGAGGCGCAGATCGCCGACGAGACGGCGCGTTTCGTCGAGCTTCTGCGCTCCGTCTACACCGATTTTGGCTACGCGGATTTCCGGGTGAAATTCTCCGACCGCCCCGCCATCCGCGCCGGCGACGATGCGGTGTGGGACCGTGCGGAGGGCTCGCTGCGCGAGGCCTGCGCCATGGCCGGCGTCACGTATGAGCTCAACCCCGGCGAGGGCGCGTTTTACGGGCCGAAGCTGGAATTCGTGCTGCGCGANNTGGCAATGCGGCACGCTGCAGGTGGATTTCGTGCTGCCCGAACGGCTGGATGCCGAATATGTCGGCGAGGATAGCGCGCGGCATCGCCCGGTGATGCTGCACCGCGCGATTTTGGGCAGTTTCGAGCGTTTCCTCGGCATCCTGATCGAGCAATATGCCGGCCGTTTTCCGCTCTGGCTCGCCCCGGTGCAGGTGGTGGTGGCCTCCATCGTGTCGGATGCCGCCCCCTATGCCGAGGAGGTGGTGGCAGCCCTGCGCGCCTGCGGGCTGGAGGCGCGGGCCGATACCCGCAACGAGAAGATCAACGCCAAGGTGCGCGAACACAGCCTCGCCCATGTGCCCATCCTCGCCGTCGTCGGCCGCCGCGAGGCGGAGCAGCGCAGTGTTGCCCTGCGCCGCCTGGGCAGCGACGCACAACAGGTGGTTTCGCTGGAGGAGGCCGTGGCCCTTCTGGCGCGCGAGGCGGAGGCACCGGATGTGCGCCGGCTTGCGGGGGTGTGAGCGGAGTGCCGTGAGCCAACTTTCGCCGGTTTGGCCCGCCCATCGGCGGGGAAGCGCCCGGATGGCGCCCGATCTGTGAAGCTCACAAGACGATAATGACGACCGCCCGTGCCTCGAACGGACCAGATGGGCAACTCAAACACCATGACCAGCGTCCCCACCTTTCTGATCCGCACCTTCCGCACCGGCGATATGGGGATGATCGCCGCAAGGCAGGCGATCCTCTATGCCGAAAGCCATGGCTGGGGGCGGGGGCTGGAGATCAATGTGGGCGAGACCACGCTCGCCTTCCTGCGCGATTTCCAGCCTGGCCGTGAGCAGGCGTGGGTCGCCGAGATCGACGGCACGATGGCCGGTTCAATCCTGCTGACCGCGTGTGGCGGCGGCCTTGCCCGGCTGCGCCTGCTCTACGTGGAACCCTTCGCGCGCGGCGCTGGCGTGGGCAGCGCCCTGGTCGCCACCTGCCTCGCCTTCGCGCGGGATGCCGGCTACCACGCCGTCACCCTCTGGACGCACACGGTCCTGGCCAGTGCGCGGCGCATCTACGCCGCCCACGGATTCCGTCTGACCGAGACTGCCCTGCACCATGAATTCGGCGTCCCGGTGCAGGGCGAGACCTGGCACCTCGATTTCGGCGACCGTGACCGGGGCTGACCACGCGGTCGCCGTCGTGCCCCGGGACATGTCTGATGTGACACATAACAGGAACATGCATATCTGTTTGGGTGTCAACTGGGGTTGCGGGGCCGATCCGGGGTAGTCACAAGATCAGCGGTGGTCTCGAATCATCCCTGCCCGGCGCCCATGTAGGGGGTGCGCGCGCGGAGTTTTCTTGATCCGGAAACGTTCACGCGGCACAACACGCCATCCGTGCATCGCCCGGCCGGCGGTCGCGTGAGACGATCCCCGCAACTGACATAGGAGAGTACAATAGCCCAACGTCCCCTGCCTGCCTCGCCAACGCGCGACGGGCCCCGTGTGAATGAGGAGATACGCGTACCGCAAGTGCGTCTGATCGATCAGGATGGTGAAATGCAGGGCGTGATGTCCGCCCGCGATGCGCTGTTGCGCGCCTACGCCGTGGGCCTCGACCTGCTGGAGATCAGCCCGAACGCCGATCCGCCGGTCTGCAAAATCCTCGATTTCGGCAAGTTCAAATATGAACAGCAGAAGAAGCGGAACGAGGCCAAGAAGAAACAGCGCGTGATCGAGATCAAGGAAGTCAAGGTTCGTCCGAATATCGACGAGAACGACTACCAGGTGAAGTTGCGCTCGATGAAAAGCTTCATCGAGGAGGGCGACAAGGTGAAGGTGACCCTGCGCTTCCGCGGCCGTGAAATGGCCCACCAGGACATCGGCGTGAAGGTGCTGGAGCGCATCCGCGCCGATCTGGAAGCCGCCACCAAGGTGGAGCAGATGCCGCGCATGGAAATGCGGCAGATGGTGATGGTGCTCTCGCCCAAATAGGCGTGTATGCCCGGATGCGTCAGGCCGCTCGGCCAGGCGCATCCGGAGCGCCGGGAAGCCGGCAGCTTTGCGAAGCGGCGAGAACGATCACAAATCCCAGCGCCGCCAGCCAAAGGCTGGAGGGTTCTCCCACTGGGACAGGTTCGAAGAGCGTGCCCGATCCGGGCCAACTGGCTAGAAAGGCCCCGTTGGCACAATCGCCGGTGCCCCAAAACGCATCGAAACCGCCGCCGATCGTGGCCGTGAGCGCGGGGCCCAGGCCCGAGACGGCGATGTTCAACGTATATAGCGCCTGGCCATTATACAGCGTGCCTGTATCCGACACCTGGCTGCTGACGGATGTGCCTGCGATGACGCTGCCCGACATCATCACCACGGGGGCCGTATACTGGTCGGCCGACCCTGAAGGCCTATATTTCGCCCCATAAATATAGCCGGTCCGGCTGCCCCAAATGGAAGCTGAGGTGGCGATAGTCCCGGGAGCATAGAACCCGGCTGGCTGGCCGCCATTGGCCCCTTCGTCTCCCAGCGCGATCGCGTAGGTGAATGACCCGCCGGCACATCCCCCGTCGGGCACGCACAGGAACACGTCGGGGAAATACGTCGTCACGTCTCCCGACGACTCAACCCCTGGAAAAGTCGTGCTGTAGGCCAGGTTCAGCGTCGCGATCCCATCCTGTTCGCTGCCGGAGACACCGACTGAGACCGTATCGAAGTCGGCGCCGATCTGGCTGTAATCCGCCCCGTTCGACCCGATAACCGCGGTGGTGTTCACAAGGGTTATCGGGGCGGGCATGGCGGTCCCGGACACGCAGAGGAGAAGAAGAACCATCAGCAGACAGGAGAGATGTCTCATGCCGCGATGTTCTCAAAAAGAAATGAACGCGAGATTAAGACGCCGGCCTCGGCAACGGATTAAGGCGGAATGTTCCGCGCGTCCCGCATGGCAAAGCCTGCAAGCGTGAACAAAGAAAGCGGTTCTGTTTTCGAAAAAATGGAACCAAGGTCGTTTTGTGGGTGGAGATAGGCCCTGTTGCCCGCCTGTCGGATCGTCGGCAAGGCAAAAGCCAAAAGTTTTTTGCTTTTTTTCAAAAAAGAAGGGTTTCCTTCACGACGCCATCCGCTTCCCGGACCGCAGCGAAAACCGCCCCTTCCCCGCCCTTTTCGCGTCATACAGCGCCTGGTCCGCCTGGCTCAGAAGTGCTTCGGCGCTCTGGCTTGCCACGTCGGCGATGACGATGCCGAGGCTCACGCCGACCGGCACCACCTGCCCCGCCGGCCCATAATGCGAGGGCATTCCATCCACGATCCGGCGGGCCACCTCTGTCGCGTCTTCGGGCGTGCCGATGTCGGCCAGCAGCATCGCATATTCGTCGCCGCCGAGCCGGGCCACGAGATCGCTGTCATTGCGGCAGCACAGGAGCAGATGGTTGCCCACGTCCCGCAGCAAGGCGTCGCCGGCGGTGTGGCCCAACCGATCATTGACTTGCTTGAAGCCGTCCAGGTCCATGTAGATGATCGCAAAGGATTGCCCCGGTGGCCATCTGGCGGGCGACATGCGGGCCATCAGATTTTCCATGAAATAGCCCCGGTTGGGCAGACCGGTGAGAAAGTCGAAATGCGCCATATGCGCCAGCTCGGCTTCGGCCGCACGCCGCCTCGTATCCACGATCAACAATTGGCGTGCGTTGTACCAGATCAGCGTGGTGAAGATCACCACCATCGCCATCACCATCACCGCCGTGCCCATATCGGGGGCGAAAAACCCGGCGCGCTGCCCCTGCTGGCGCAGCCAGCCAACCACGATCGGCAGCAAGATCGCGGCCGGCAGCAGGGCGCGGCTGCTGCGGCCTGCCGGCCCGTGATCCGAGATCGGGGCGATCAGGCCGCTGCCAGCGGTCTGCAAGAATACGATGCCGGACAGGCAGAGAAAGCAGATGGCGGAATGCAGGGCGATGGGGTGGAGGGCCGCCACGCTATAGAATGCGCCAACATGGTAGATATAGCCGACGACCGCGAAGAGGGCGATAAAGCTGGATGCCAGCGCCAGCACTTGGGCTGCTGCGATGCGGCGGGCAGAAGGCCGCGCCTTCCATGGCGGTGCCATCACCGTCAGCGCGAGCACGCTCAGCACCAGGCACAGGGCGGCATTGGGCGCCATACGGCTCGGGCGCAGTCCTGATGTGGCCAGCCGGCTGGTGAACAACCATGTATCCATGCCGATGGTGGTACCGGTCAATGTGTCCGTCAGCGTGCTGACGCCCGGCACGGCCGCCAGGAACAGCAGCACCCTGCTTGCCCATAGGGCTTGCGGCCGCCTGAGGCGGCCCAGCAGCAGTGCGAGCGTTATGGTCACCAGGCAGCACGCCATGGCCGGGTTCATTGTCACGCTCGCCAGGCCGAAGCGCCGCAACGCATCGATATTGGCCCACCAGCCCAGCAGGACGACGCAGCCGATCAGCCCTGGTATCAGCGTGAAACCGAAGATCATCGCCGGTGAACCCCTTGGCCGTGATGTGTGTCTGCCCAAGACGGGAGCGGAACTGGTTCACACGGGGCGCGGCATGGACGACGAAAGCCGCCGGCTGGATGCGCGTCGCACGATATTATGTGCCTCCAACGCCTCCCAGCCGCCGCCCGCGCCGTGCACACGCAACTGTGTTACGGCGGCGCACGCATCAAGCCCGCCGGGCGGCAAAGCGGACCGTCCGCGCTAGCCGCGCGGCGGCGTGCACCTTATCTTGAGGCGATGACCGCGACGCCCGCCTTTCTCGATACCAACCGCCCCGACGTGCCCGATATCGTGGTGCCGCGTGGCGTAACCCCGTTTCATCTACCGGGCCGTCCGGTGCGCGGCCGCCTGGTGCGGCTGGGCGCGCTCGCCGAAGCGCTGCTCGGGCGCCACCAGAACGCATACGTTGTCACCCAGCTCGCCGGCCAGGCGCTGGCACTGGCCGCGGGCCTCTCCAGCGCCCTGAAATACCGCGGCAGCTTCTCGCTGCAAGCCAAGGGTGATGGCCCCGTTGCCATGCTGCTGGCCGACTGCACACAGGAAGGCGCGCTGCGCGGCTATGCCCGCGCCGATGCCGACCGGATGGAAGCCCTGCTGGCGGATGATCCAAACCCGTCCGCCGCCCGGCTGCTCGGGCAGGGATATCTGGCGTTCACGGTGGATCAGGGCGGCGAGATGGACCGCTACCAAGGCATCGTCTCGATCGAGGGTGAAAGCCTGTCGGCCATGGCGCTGCATTACTTCCGCACCAGCGAACAACTGCAATACGACGTGCATCTCGCCGCCGGGCAGGGGACGGAGGGCTGGCGCGCCGCCGCCCTGATCCTGGAACGGGTGGCAGGCGAAGGCGGCATCGATCCTGACCTCGATTCCGCCGCGCAGGATGAAAGCTGGCGCACCGCGCTGACCCTCGCCGCCACGCTGACGGATGCCGAATTGCTGGACGACACGCTGCTGCCGGACCGGCTGATCTGGCGCCTGTTCGGCGGCGAAGGCGCGGTACTGGACCGGCCGCGTGCCCTCGCCTACGGATGCCGCTGTTCGCGGGCGAAATTGTCCTCAATTCTGGGCAGCTTCGGGGATGCCGACCTGGACGAAATGGCGGTGGACGGGGACATCGTGATGACGTGCGAATTCTGTAAATGGGATTTTCGGTTCGCGCGGCAGGATGTGGGACGGCAAGGGTAGAAAGAATTGTTCTTTTTTGAAACAAAGAACCAGAAGACTTTTGCCTGTTAGGTACTTGCTGGAGAAGCTGATGCGCTGGGTGATGGTGGTGGGGGTGCTGGCGCTGGCGGGGTGTGGGGGCGATGAGCCGCCGCCTGCGCCGCAGAATTTTGCGGCGCTGGATTATGCGTTTCTGCCGAAGCTGCGGCTGAACGTGGGCAGCATCGATGTGCAGGACCACAGCCAGCCGGTCAGCCCGGACGATATCGCCGCGCAGTCGCCGGCCATCCCGGCGCAAGCGCTCGCCACCATGGCGCATGAGCGGCTGTTCGCCGCGGGGAGCACAGGCACCGCCCGCTTCGTGATCGACCAGGCGAGCATCGTGCGCGAACCCAGCGGCGCGCTCGATGGCGAACTCGCCGTGCATCTCGATCTGACCAGGCCGGACGGCACACAAGCCGGCACCGCGGACGCGCGCGTCGCGCGGCAATACGTGCCGGGATCCGATCCGGAAGATCAACGCGCGGAACTCTACACACTCACGCGCCAGATGATGGACGCGATGAACGTGGAACTGGAATTCCAGATCCGCGGCAGCCTGGCCAGTGCTCTGGTCAGCGCCAACGTGGCGCCCGCGCCCGTCACGGCCCAGCCGCTCGGCCCGCCGCCGGCCGTTACCGCCCAACCGGTGCCGGCACAGCCCAGCACGCCCGCGCCGGCCCAGCCCTCGGATGGCTATGTGGACCCGGCGCTGCCGCCCCCGCCCGCCGCACCGCCACCGCCGCCGCAATTGTCGCCACCCCCCAGCTTCCTCCAACTGCCGCCCGGCGCCGTTCCCATGCCGCCTTCCGCCGTGCCCCCGGCAGCAACCCCGCCGGGCAGCGGCACCTAGGGCGTTTCGCCCCAACTATTGGGGGGCTACGTGGCCCGCACCGTGTGTGGAACCTGGGCGGTCGCGGTTTGTTGAACCTGGTGCGACTTCTCCGCATAGGTTTTCATGACACCCAGCGCCGCGTCCGCCGCCATTCCCGCCCCCGATCGTCCGGGCACGGTGATCATCACCGGGGGCTCATCCGGGATCGGCCGGTGCACCGCTGGCCTGTTTGCCCAGCGCGGCTGGCGCGTCGGCCTGATCGCCCGCGGCATGCCCGGCCTGTTGCATGCCGCCGACTCAGTGCGGATGCACGGCACGAAGGTCGCGATCGCACGCGCGGATGTGACCGAACCCGATGCCCTGGCCCAGGCCGCCGAAACCCTGGTCTTGGCCCTCGGAACCCCTTCCATCTGGATCAACTGCGCCGGCAACGGCGTCTACGGCCGCTTCGCCGCCGTGCCGGAGGCTCAGTTCGACCGGGTGACCGCCGTTACCTATGGCGGCACCGTCAATGGCTGCCGCGTGGCACTGGCCCTGATGCGGCCGCGCCAGCGCGGCACCATCGTGAATGTGTGCTCCGCCATCGCCTTCCATGGCATGCCGCTGATGACATCCTACGCCGGCGCCAAGGCCGCCGTACGCGGCTTCGGCCAGGCATTGCGCGCGGAACTGCGGATGGAGGGAAGCGGCATCCGCGTCAGCACGGTGTTCCCGCCCGCGGTGAATACGCCGTTCTTCTCCCATGCCATTTCCCACATGGGCTGGCCGGCGCGCCCCGCCCACCCCGTGTACCAGCCCGAGGTGATCGCCGAGGGAATCTACCTCGCGGCCATGCGCGGCCAGGCGGAAGCCAATGTCAGCGGCACGGCCGCCGCCTTCGCGCTGGCGACGCGCCTGGTGCCGGGCCTGATCGCGCTGGCCATGACCCGCCTTGGGTTCGACGGCCAGTTGACCCAGGATCCCGAAGCGGTCGCGCTGCAGGAGCCGACGCTGTTCAAACCATCGGACACCGCATCGGGCGTGCATGGGCCGTTCGGGCGGTATGCGCGGGGGATGAGCATGCATCTTTGGGTGAGCCGGCAGATAGAGAAAGCAAGGAAGATGTTCTTTTTTGACAAAAAGAACCAAAAAACTTTTGTTCGTTTAGAGGCGCAGCCGGGCTGGCGTGTCGGGTCGACGGTTGAGGCGCAAGAGTAAAAGTTTTTTNNACGCGCATGCGGCGTACATGGCGAATGGCATGACGACTCCTCATTCCCCCGTCGATCTCACTGCGAACCAGGTTGCAGCCCTGCTTGCCCGCGGCGAGGTGGTGCTGGTGGATGTGCGCGAGGCCGCGGAGTTTGCGTCCGCGCGCATCGCGGGTGCTGTGCTGCACCCGCTCTCGCGCTTTGATCCTGCGAGCCTGCCCGCTGGCCGCCTGGTGTTCCAATGCGGCGTGGGCAAACGATCCTTCATGGCGGCGCAGGCGGCGCTGGCCGCCGGGCTGCCGCACGCGGAGCATCTGCAGGGCGGCTTGCAGGCATGGATTGCGGCGGGATTGCCGATTGAGCGGGGATAAGCCGGCAGCGCACGCACAGGACTAAACGTTTTTTGGTTCTTTTTTTCAAAAAAGAACATTCTTCTTCTCTTGCCTGAAGGAATCCGCACCTTTGATCCGTCCCCTGCGCGCCGCCCTCTTATGCACCTGTGTGTTGCTCGCCGCGGCCGCCCCGCCGCCCAAGGCGCCTGCCGAAGGGGCTGCCGCCGACAAGGCCGACGATAGTGCCGCCGGCGCGTTCAAGCCCGTGACCAAGACCAGTGACGGCAGCGTCACGATCGGCGGCAAGCGTATCGACTACCAGGCGATCGCCGGCACGCTGGTGGTGCATCCCAAGGGGTGGGATGACGTGGCGAAGGCCGACAAGACGGATGGCGATGACGACAAGGCGCCGACGGCCGAGGCCTCGATGTTCTATGTGGCCTATTTCGCCAAGGGGGCGCCCGCGGAGGGAAGGCCGATCACCTTTTTGTTCAATGGTGGCCCCGGATCGTCCAGCGTGTGGTTGCACATGGGTGCGTTTGGACCGCGCCGGGTGGTGACGCTGGATGACCAGCATACGCCGGCGGCGCCGTATCAACTGGTGAACAACGACGAGAGTTTGCTGGATGCGAGCGATCTGGTGTTTGTGGATGCGCCCGGCACCGGGTTCAGCCGGATTGCCGGCAAGGACAAGGAAAAATCATTTTACGGCATCGATGCGGATGCGCATGCGTTCGCCGAATTCATCACCCGGTTTCTCTCGCATTATAATCGCTGGAATTCCCCGCGGTATCTGTTTGGCGAAAGTTATGGCACCACGCGTTCCGCGGCGCTCTCCTACGTGCTGGAATCGGAGTATGATCTCGATCTGAACGGCGTGATCCTGCTGTCGCAGATACTTTCGTTCGATATGAGCGTGGATGGTCCGGAGACAAACCCGGGCATCGACGAACCCTATGTGGTTGCCCTGCCCACTTATGCGGCCACGGCCTGGTACCACCACAAGCTGGGGCCCAAGCCGCCGGCCTTGCAGGATTTGCTGAGCGCGGTGGAGCATTTCGCCATTACGGATTACGCGCT
This sequence comes from Acetobacteraceae bacterium, assembly GCA_003133065.1. Lineage (GTDB taxonomy): Bacteria > Pseudomonadota > Alphaproteobacteria > Acetobacterales > Acetobacteraceae > BOG-908. The sequence goes on along the minus strand of PKZM01000136.1, from coordinate 36,310 downwards.
GGGCCTGGCGCAAGGCGCGGCACTGCCGCCGGCGCAGCGTGCCGTGATCGTGGGCAAGTTGCATGAATATACCGGGCTGCCGGTAGCCTATATCGAGAAGGCCAATTTGCGCATCGATGGCGGCGAGTTCGAGAAGACCTTGCAGGACGACACGGGCACCACGACCGGGCGGCTGGACACGCGGTTTTCCGGCCCGACGATGGATCCGCTGAGCAAGGAGGCGGATTATGATCCGCAATCGGCCGCGATCAGCTCGGCCTATGTGTCGACCTTCAACGATTATGTGCGGCGTGTGCTGCATTACGGCGAGGGCCTGGCCTACAAGCCGGAGATCGACGTGTTCAAGTGGTGGGACATGCAGCATCAGCCGCCCGGCGCGAACGAGAAGCTGCCGCAATCGGCCAATGTGATGCCGGATCTGGCGGCGGCGATGAAGATGGATCCGGATTTGAAGGTGATGCTGAACGCGGGGTATTATGATTTGGCCACGCCGTATTACGAGGGCATTTACGAGATGCGGCATTTGCCGATTCCGCAGCGCCTGCAGGCCAACATCACGTTCAAGCAGTATGAATCAGGGCATATGGTGTATGCGCATCAGGCGGCGCTGAAGGCGCTGCATGATAATGTGGCGGCGTTTATTGGGGGTACGCATTAGGAAGTAAGCAAGGNNAAAAAGAACATCCTTACGTCTGCAGTTTCGGTGACGGACGCGGCGGATACCGGTGGCGCGCGGCGATGCGGGGAGCCGGCCTAGTGGGCGGAGGGGCGGCCGCCCTTGGAGGTTTTGGTGACCATGTCCACGCTCCAGTGATGCGGGCGGCGCGCCTTGAAGTAGTTATGCAAGTCGCCCTTGAGATAGACCCAGTACGCCGCGACCCACAGGCCCAAGGCGATGATACCGTACAGCCAGTTACGGTGTTGTGATACCCAGATGCCGAACAGAACCATCAAAAACTCCCGAAAAACTGGGCAGAACTCGTTGCGATGGACACCGAAGCTTGATAGTCTCCCGGGTTAGCGGCAAGCCGGGTCCTGGGCGACCAGCTTCGTATAACAGAAAGATCGCCCCACCGTCGAATGATCCCGGCACCGCGCAGGGAGAGACAACGGATGACCAGCGGCACAGTCAAATGGTTCAACCCCACCAAAGGTTACGGCTTCATTGAACCGGAAACCGGCGGCAAGGACGTTTTCGTCCATATCAGCGCCGTCCAGAAGGCGGGCCTGCGCAACCTCAACGAAGGCCAGAAGGTCGGGTTTGAGGTGGAGCAGCAGCAGAACGGCCGCGCCGCGGCCGTGAACCTCTCGCCCACGCCCTAGCCGGCCATCTGCCATCGGCTTTCAGTCAGCGGAGGCGGCTTTCTCCGGAGGCTGAAGGCTGATAGCTGAGGGCAAATGACCAGGCTCGACCTCGAGGCGGTTCGCACCGCCTACCGCCGCCAGGCGGCCAGCTACGACTATATGTTCGGCCTCGTCTCGCGCGCCGGCCGTAGGCGGGCCGTGGCCGCGGTGAATACGCTGCCCGGGGATCGCGTGCTGGAGGTGGGCGTGGGCACCGGCCTGGCTTTGCCCTATTACACGGCCGGCAAGCGCGTCACGGGGATCGATCTCTCCACGGAGATGCTCGCCCGTGCCCGCGCCCGGGTGGCAAGCCAGGGCCTGACCCAAGTGGAGTCGCTGCTGGAGCGCAACGCCGAGGCGACCGATTTCCCCAACGCAAGTTTCGACATCGCGGTCTCCATGTTCGTTGCTTCCGTCGTGCCCAACCCGCGCGCGCTGCTGGCCGAGTTGCGGCGCGTGGTGCGGCCGGGGGGCCATATCCTGTTCGTCAATCACTTCGTGGCGGCGTCCGGCCCGCGGCGCGCCATCGAACATGGCTTGGCCCCCCTCTCCCGCGCCCTGGGGTGGCACCCCGATTTTGCCGTCAGCGATCTCTTCGGGCAAGACGATCCCCCGGGGGTCACGTTCTCGCCGGTGCCGCCGGCCGGGATCTTCACGCTCGTCCACGTCAGACGGTAGGCGGGCGGACCGCTTTCAGACTGCGGTGCACCTTGATCTGTGGGGTACGCTCCGATATCCCCAACACACCATCATCAGGCCGGCAGCTTCCGGCCGACCAACGATCGGGAATCGACCCTCAGATGCTCACCCCAGGCAAACGCCGCGCGGCCGGTTTCATGAATCTGGCTCTGGCCACCGCGCTTCTTGGCGCCCTTGTTCTCGGCGTGGGGCCGGCTGCGGCGCAAACGCCGGCGCCCTGGCAGATGGGGATGCAGGCGGCGCATAGCCCGGTGGAGCATGGCATTCAGAGCCTGAACACGCTGGTGCTCTGGATCATCGTTGTCATCACCATCTTCGTGGCCGGACTGCTGGCGTATGTGGTGTGGCGCTACGATCACAAGCGCAATCCGGTGGCCGGCCGCGTCAGCCACAACTCGGTGCTGGAGGTGGCATGGACCGCCCTGCCCGTGCTGATCCTGGTGGTGATCGCCATTCCCAGCTTCCGGCTGGTGTATTTCGAGGACCGCACGGCGGATGCGGATCTGACGGTGAAGGTGACCGGCCACCAATGGTATTGGGAATATACCTACCCGGACGCCAAGGGCCTGCATTTCGATAGCTACATGGTCGCCGACGAGGATTTGAAGGGCGAGCAGAAGGCGCTGCGCCACCTGGCCGTGGACAACCAACTGGTGGTGCCGGCCGGCAAGAATATCCGGATCCTGACCACCAGCGCGGATGTGATCCACAGCTTCTTCATCCCCTCGCTGGGCGTGCAGCGCTACGCCATCCCCGGCCGTACGATCGAGACCTGGTTCCGCGTGGATCAGCCGGGCGATTATTATGGCGAATGTAACCAGATCTGCGGCACCAATCACAGCGTGATGCCGATTTCCATCCACGCGGTGACGCCGGAGGCATTCAAGACCTGGCTGGCAGCCGCACCCGCCAAGTTCAGCAACGCCAGCCTGGAGCCCGACACCCACCAGGTGCAAGCTCGCTTCGCCTCAGCCCAGTCCGCATCCGCCACGGAGCGCTAAGACCATGTCCGCGACAACGCATGACGCGCATCACGACCATAGCCACGATCACAACCCCACCTTCGCGCAAAGGTGGCTGTTCAGCACCAACCACAAGGATATCGGCAGCCTGTACCTGATCTTCGCGGTCTGCGCGGGGCTGGTGGGTGGCGTGCTCTCCATCATCATGCGCGCGCAGCTCTCCCACCCGGGCAACCATTTGGTGAACAGCGGGCAGGAGTGGAACACGATCGTGACGGCGCACGGCCTGATCATGATCTTCTTCACCGTCATGCCCGCGCTGATCGGGGGGTTCGGCAACTGGTTCATCCCGCTGATGATCGGCGCGCCGGATATGGCGTTCCCTCGCCTGAACAACATCAGCTTCTGGCTGCTGGTGCCGGCCTTCATCCTGATCATGGCGGGGCTGCTGCTGGGCGAGAGCGGCAGCGGCTGGACGCTGTATCCGCCGCTGTCCAACAGCACCTATGAATCAGGGCCGGGAATGGATTTCACGCTGTTCGCGCTGCATCTGGCGGGCGTCAGCTCGCTGCTGGGGGCGCTGAACTTCATCACCACCATCTTCAACATGCGCACCCCGGGCATGACGCTGCACAAGATGCCGCTGTTCATCTGGGCGATGCTCGTCACTGCCTTCCTGCTGCTGCTGTCGCTGCCGGTGCTGGCGGGTGCGATCACCATGCTGATCTTCGATCGCAATTTCGGGACCAGCTTCTTCGACCCCCAAGGCGGCGGCGACCCGGTGCTGTGGCAGCATCTGTTCTGGTTCTTCGGCCACCCCGAAGTGTACATCATGATCCTGCCGGGCTTCGGCATCGTCAGCCACGTGATCAGCACCTTCAGCAAGAAGCCCGTATTCGGCTATCTCGGCATGGCCTACGCCATGGTGGCGATCGGCGTGGTCGGCTTCGTGGTGTGGGCGCACCACATGTTCGTCAGCGGCATATCGGTTGATACCCGCGCCTATTTCATGGCGGCGACGATGATCATCGCGGTGCCGACGGGCATCAAGATCTTCAGCTGGATCGCGACGATGTGGGGCGGATCGATCGAGATGAAAACGCCGATGCTGTGGGCGATCGGCTTCATCTTCCTGTTCACCGTGGGCGGTGTCACCGGCGTGGTGCTGTCCAACGCGGGTATCGACCAGATCCTGCACAACACCTATTACGTAGTGGCGCATTTCCACTATGTGCTGTCCCTGGGTGCCGTGTTCTCGATCTTTGCCGGCTGGTACTACTGGATCGGCAAGATGTCCGGCCATCAATATCCGGAATTCTGGGGCAAGGTGCATTTCTGGGTCACGTTCGTGGGCGTGAACCTGACCTTCTTCCCCATGCACTTCCTGGGTGCGGCCGGCATGCCGCGGCGCTACCCGGACTATCCGGATGCTTTCGCGGGCTGGAACTATGTGGCCTCGCTGGGCTCCTATGTCGGCGGCTTCTCGGTGCTGATCTTCCTCTACGTCGTCTATCGGACCTTCACCTCGAAGGTGGAGGTGGCGGATAATTACTGGGGCGAGGGTGCGACCACGCTGGAATGGACGGTGAGCTCGCCGCCCCCGTTCCACACCTTCGAAGAACTGCCGCGGTTCAGGTGATGGACGCGGATCTGGTTCTGACCGGGGGGGAGCAATCCCCCCTTTCGGTTTCCGGCGCGGAGTGGCTGGACTGGTTCAAGCTGCTCAAGCCCCGCGTTGTCAGCCTTGTGGTGTTCACCGGCTGGATCGGGCTGTACCTCGCACCCGGGCATCTGAATCCGGTGCTGGCATTCACCGCCATTCTCTGCATCGCGGTGGCCGCGGGTGCCGCCGGTGCGATCAACATGTGGTACGAGCGCGATATCGATGCGCTGATGCACCGGACGCGCAACCGGCCGATCCCGGCCGGGCGGATCGAGCCGGGGGCGGCGCTCGCGTTTGGCCTGGCGCTGGCTGTCGGCTCGGTGATCATGATGTGGCTGGCGACCAATCTGTGCGCCGCCACGATTTTGGCGCTGTCGATAGCGTTTTACGTGTTCGTTTATACGATCTGGCTGAAGCGCCGCACGCCGCAGAACATCGTGATCGGCGGGGCCGCCGGCGCGTTTCCGCCGCTGATCGGCTGGGCGGCTGTCACCGGCAGTGTGGACGTGCTGCCCTTGCTGCTGTTCGCGGTGGTGTTCTTCTGGACCCCGCCGCATTTCTGGGCGCTGTCGCTGTATGCCTGCCGGGACTACACGCGCGCCGGCGTTCCAATGCTGCCGGTGGTGGCGGGGGCAACGGAGACGCGGCGGCAGATTTTCGGCTATACGCTCGTGCTGGGGGTGTTCTCGGTGCTGCCATGGGCGCTGGGATATACGGGCGCGCTCTATGGGATTTCGGCCTGCCTGCTCAGCCTGGGGTTCATTGTGTGCGCCTGGTTCGTGCTGCGTGACGGGCAGGCCGAGGATGGCACGAGCCTGACGGGCGATCGGCCGGCCCGCCTGACATTTCGGTATTCGCTGGCGTATCTCGCCGCCATTTTCCTCGCCATCGCCGCCGACCATCTGGTGCATTGAGCATGGACGGGTTTCCGCCGCGGCCGACGCCGGAGCAGGCCGCCGAGATGGCACGCCGGCAGCGTGGCCGCAATCTGGCGCTGATCCTGGTGCTCGGGGCGCTGGCCGTGTTGTTTTTCGCGATTACGATCGCGAAGCTTTCACAGATGGGCTAATCGTTGCGACCCGCACGGCAGCCAGCGTGTCGACTGCAACAGAAAAACGTTTTTTGCTTCTTTTTTTCAAAAAAGAAGGCCTTCCTTCCTTCTGGGCAAGTGCCGCGGAAGGGGCGTAGAACAGGGCTGGCGCACGACACGCGAGACGAGTGAGAGACGGACGATGGACATAGTCACACACCAGGGCACACATGCCGCGTCATCGGGGCTGAAGCAGCCCTACCACCTGGTCAATCCCAGCCCGTGGCCGATCATCGGCGCGTTCGGGGGCGGGCTGCTGCTGGCCGGCGTGGTGTTCGCTGCCCATTACGGCAACTACCTGATGCTTGGCGCCGGCGTGGCGACGGTCGCGCTGGTGATGGCCATGTGGTGGCGCGATGTGCTCACCGAGAGCAGCACGCCCGGGCTTCACTCCCCGGTGGTGCGGCTGGGCCTGCGCTACGGCATGACGCTGTTCATCATGTCCGAGGTGATGTTCTTCGTCGGGGTTTTCTGGGCCTTCTTCCACTTCGCGCTGTATCCCGAACACGTGGCAGGTGCCGTGGGCGTGGCGAGCTGGCCGCCGGCGGGCGTGCACACCTTCGATGCGTTCCGAATCCCGCTGCTGAACACCATGATCCTGCTGCTCTCCGGCTGCACCGTGACGTGGGCGCATCACAGCCTGATCGAGAATGACCGCAAGAGCCTGATCTTCGCCCTGGGTCTGACGATCCTGCTAGGGATGAGCTTTACCACCTTGCAAGCCGTGGAATATTCCGAGGCGCCGTTCCACCTTTCCGGCGGGATCTATCCATCGGTGTTCTTTCTGGCCACGGGCTTCCATGGCTTCCACGTGATCGTGGGCACGATCTTCCTGGGGATTTGCTGGCTGCGCGCCAAGGCCGGCGGCTTTACCTCAACCCAGCATTTCGGCTTCGAGGCTGCGGCCTGGTACTGGCATTTCGTGGACGTGGTTTGGCTGTTCCTGTTCTTCTTCGTCTATATCTGGGGTGCCGGCGTACCCATCGCGGAATGACCTGGCGGCATGTCCGATAGCGGGGCGAGCGCCGGGCCAACCGTCGCGCGGGCGGCCTTAGGCTGCGTGTGCCCCCGCTGCGGTCAGGGCAAATTATTTGCCGGACTGCTGGCGTTCCGCCCCGCCTGCGCCGTGTGCGGCCTGGATTTCTCCGGCATGGACACCGGTGATGGGTTTGCCGTGCCTATTCTGATCGTGCTCGGCGCGATCGTGGTGGGTGCGGCCTTCTGGGTGGATACGAAATTCTCGCCGCCGCTCTGGGTGCACGCGATCATCTGGCCGCCGGTAACCTGTGTGCTGGTTGTGCTGATGACCCGCTACATCAAGAGTTTCCTGGCCGCCCAGCAATACAGCACGCGCCGATCGGAAATGAGCGGATGACGGCGAAGAACGCCGGCAAGGCGCGCGTGGCACAAGGCGCCGCCCGCCCGATCCTCTCCGCGGGCCTGGCCACGGCGGCGGCACTCGCCATCCTGATCAGCCTGGGGGTTTGGCAGCTGCACCGGCTGCACTGGAAGCAGGGGCTGCTGGCGCAGATCGACGCCGCCGAACACGCCCCGCCGCGCGAATTGACCGACACCACACCGCCGCTGTTTACCCGCGTGACGGTGCAGGGGGTGTTCCGCGGCGACAAAGCCGCTCTCTACGGCGCCGAGGTGCGCGGCATGCACATGGGCGCGCAGGAGATCGAGGTGCTGGAGCGCCCCGGGGACCGGCCTGTTCTGGTGATGCTGGGCTGGGTGGCAACCGATACCGGCCGCGTGCCGCCTGTTGCCGGTCCGGCGACTGTCACCGGCTATGTGCGGGTGCCGGAGGCCGGCAGTTTCCTCTCTGCCGCCGATGATCTGGAGGGGCGGCATTTCTACACACTGAACCCGACCACGATCGGGGCCTCACTGGGGCACGCGGATGTGGAGCCGTTCACGCTGGTGGCGATGGGCGCGCCGGGAAGGTGGCAGGCAGCGCCACAACCGGCCGAGACCTTGCCGCGGCCGGTGAACAACCACCTGCAATATGCGCTGACCTGGTTTGGGCTGGGGGCGGCGCTGCTGGGGGTTTTTGGTGTGTGGGCCTTCAAGAAAGAACAGAGTTAAGGAAGGTCTTCTTTTCTGAAGAAAAGAAGCAAAAGACTTTTGCCTGTTGGCGCGCGACTCGCCGGCAGCGCGCGCCAAGGGATAAAAGTTTTTTGCTTCTTTTTTTCAAAAAAGAAGAATCCTTACTTTCTTTTTCTGAGTTTCCCCCCCTGCAACGCCTTGATATCCACCTCATCGAGGTTGCGCACCACGAGATCCGCGCCCGCCGCATAGAGCGATACTGAATCCCCATCGCGCGCGAGGCCCAGCACCGCCATCCCTGCCGCCCGCCCGGCCTGGATGCCGCGCACGCTATCTTCCACCACGAAACACTGTTCGGGCGGCGTATCCAGATCCACGGCGGCGAGCAGGAACATCTCCGGATGCGGGCGCAGGTTTTTCAGATCGCGGCCACAGACGCTGGCGGCGAACCTGTCCGCGAGCGTGCCGGCACCCTCCATCGGCACAAGCCGCAGCATCTCGGCAGCGTCGCGGGACGCGGAGACGACCGCCAGTGGCCATCCCAGCGTGGAGACGGCCTGGATGAAGCGCGTCGCATCCAGATACAGCTTCACATGGCCCTGCTGCATCAGCGCCATCACCGCCGCGTGCTTCTTGTCGGCGAATTCCTGCGCCTTCTGGCGGGCATCGTTGACCCCAAGCGTATGCAGCGCCGCCAACGCACCGGTCATGCGCGGCTTGCCGGCGACTTCGGTGGCGTAGAGCGCGGACGTGAACAGCGCGGGCTTGACAAAATTGGCAATGGCCTCCCGCCACGCCCGTTCATGCGGCACATCCAGCAACACGCCGCCGACATTGATCAGGCCGGCCTGGAGGCGTTGCGGATGGTTGGTGCGGTAGTCCTGGGCGATGGTTGCGGTCTCACCCGAATGTGTGGGCGGGGTTTACGGAAGGGGGCGGGGGGTTGGCAAGGAGAAGAAAGATCTTCTTTTCTGAAGAAAAGAAGCAAAAGACTTTTGACTTTTGGCGCGGGGCTCGCCGGCAGCGCGCGCACAGGGAACACTTCACTCCGGCAACCCAATCGGACCTATCTCGCGGTAAAGATCACCCGGCCCCGCATTGCCTGCCGCGGATGCGCCGCCCAGATGGCGCACGATGCCCCACACCGCGTTCAGCGCCGTCTGAATCGCGCCCTCCGCCCAGGCGGGGGTCCAGGAAATGCCGTCGCCGGCGAGGAAAATGCCGCGCTCGCCCGGCGGCATCCCGGCTTGCATGAAATGGCCGTACATGCGGTGGTTGTAGCGGTAATGGCCGGGCAGGGCGCCCTTGAAGGCGCCGAGGAAATTGGGATCGGACTCCCACGACACGGTAATCGGATCGCCGATGATGTGGCTGGCGATATCCAGGCCAGGATAGACGCGGCCGAGCGCCCGCAGCATCAGCGCCACACGCTCATCCACCGGCAGCGGCAGCACCTTCAGCGCATCGCCCATCCAGGAATAGGAAAGGCAGATCGAGGCGGGGCGACCCTCCCCCTCATCGAACAGATAGGTGCCGCGGGTGATACGGTCGGTGAGCGTCATGCTCATGGCGTAGCGGCCGGTGGCGGGATCGCGGTCGCGCCAGAAAGGGCGGTCCACCATGACGAAGGTTTTGGAGGATTGCATGTAGCGGGTGCGGTCCAGCGCCATCCACATTTTCTGCGAGAGCAGCGCCTCATCCGTGTCGATGGCGGTGGTGAGAAGCCAGGATTGGCACGTGACCAGCACCGCATCATAGGTGGCCGTGCCGCCCCAGCGATCGGTGACGGCCAGCCGCCCCTCCGGCGTGCGGGCGATGCGGCGGGCGCCGGGGCGTGGCGATCCCTGGTGCAGGGTGCTGAGCGAGGTGCCGGCGGGCCAGTGCACGCAACCACCCGGCGCATGCGACCACAGGCGCCGCGGTAGCTGCTCCACCCCGCCCACCACCATGCGCTGATCCTCATCGAGGTTGGTGAGTGCCACGCGCAGGATTTCCAGCATGGAGTTGGGGAAATCACTGTCCCACCCGCCGGTGCCGAAACCGACCTGGCCGAAAATCTCCCGGTGGCGGAAGGGATGTTTCTGGAAAGCGCGCGAGGAGGCGACGAAATCGTAAAAGGTGCGCTCATCCCAGAGCGGCACCAGGCGGTTCCAGAGCGCTTTCAGCTTAGGCACATCGCGGGTGCGGATGGCGGACTGGATGTCGGAGAAATCCGCGTTCTCCTCCAGCGCATCGCGCCAGGCATCGGAGATTTCGCGTAAAGCGCGGGGGAGATCGCGATCGCCCTCCACGTAAACCTGATCGCCCTCCAGATCGATAAGCGTGCTGGGTGTCGCCGGATCCAGCGGGTTGGGGAAGGGGCGGGTGGAGAGGCCCACGAGATCGAGATAATGGTAGAAACACACCGAGGAGCGGGGGAAGCGCATGCCGCCAAGCTCGGCGATGATTCCGCTATCGCCCTCGAAGGGCTGCGAGCGGAGGCGGCCGCCGAGGCGCCCGGCTTCATACAGCACGGGTTTGCAGCCGAGCTTCATCAGTTCGTAGGCGGCGGTGACGCCGGCGATGCCGCCGCCGATGATGGCCACTTCCTGGCCGAGACGCTCGGGCGGCAGGCGGCCGAGGCCGGCGGGATGGTGCAGCCAGTCATCATAGGCGAACGGAAAATCCGGCCCGAAGGTGGTGATGCCGGACCGGGCGGCGGCGGTCTCCTGCGTGGGGGGATGCAGAACGCTCATGCGGCGGGGGCGACCAGGGCGCCGTAGAGATGCGGCTGGCGATCGATCAGAAAGCCGTTCAGGCGGCTCCATTCGGCGCGGAGTTCCGGGTCGAGCGTGGCCATGATCAGTTCCTCGCCCAGGCCGGCGCGCGCGAGCTCGCTGCCATCCGGGCCTGCGATGGAGCTGTGGCCGACGTAATCGAGATTGCCCTCCCGGCCGGTGCGGTTGGCATAGGCCACGAAGAGCTGGTTTTCATAGGCGCGGGTGCGGATCAGCATGTCGGCCACGAAGCCGTAGGGGTGCATCTGGGCGGTGGGCACGGCCACGAGATCGGCGCCGTGCAGCGCCAGGCCGCGCACCATTTCGGGGAATTCCACATCGTAGCAGATCAGGATGCCGATTGTGAGGCCGTCGATCTCCGCCATCACCAGCGGATCGGTGCCGGGGGTGAAGGCCTCTTTTTCCATCGCGCCGAAGAGGTGGATTTTGCGGAAATTGGCGCGGCGCGTGCCGTCGGGGCCCAGCAGCAGGGCGGAGTTGTAGAGGCTGCCGTCTTCGCCACGTTCCGGGTAGCCGTAGAGCAGGGCGATGTTCAGGCGCTTTGCAATCGCGCTGGCGCGGGCAGCGGAGGGGCCATGCATGGGTTCGGCCAGGCGTTGCAGGGCCGGTGCGCCGATGTTGTAGCCGGTGAGGAAAAGCTCCGGCAGGATCAGCAGGCGTGCGCCTGCGGTGGCAGCGCGTTCGGCCGCAGTTTCCAACGCCGCCAACGTATCCACCGACCCGGCGGGCCCCTGAAAAACCCCGATCTTCATCCGACCCCCAAACGACCAAAAATTACGCTGCCGGCGCGGCCGAAAGCAAGAAAGGTAACCACGACGGCACAAAGACACGAAGCCTGCACGAAGAGAAAGCCTGCGGGTTTTTCTTCGTGGAACCTCTACGAAGAAGAGTCTTCTTTTTTGAAAAAAAGAAGCAAAAAACTTTTGGCTGTTCGCCTTAAGAGCGCCTTTCAAAACNNGGAGCGCAAAAGACGGGCGCCAGATGGCCGCCAGGGCAGGTTTTGAAAGGCGCTCTAAATACGGTGCGTGCTGAGGCGATCATAGTAGGGGCGGGCTTGGACAGCCAGGCGCTGGAGGCTGGGCTCCAACGCGCCCGGAGGCTCGGGCGGCGCGGTGAAGCCAGTGGAGCGGTGCACGGAGGCGTACCATGCGGGGGCCCAGACACCATCGGTGGCACGCGGGCCGGCGGGCCAATTCAGCATGCGGGGTGAAAAACCTATGCCCAGAGCTCCACAGAGTTTTTTCAGCGCGGCTTCGGGATTGGCGAGAATATACATGGCATCCACCACCGGCGGAGCATGGCCGAGAAGCTGGCAAGTTTCATCGAAGAGTTCGGCCTGCTGCCGGAAACCAATATCGTCCAGCGTGACGCTCTCGCGCCGCTGCGCGTAGGATCGCAAAACCAGTTCCGGCGCGCGGATCAGGAAGGCGTGGCTGGTGTGCGCCATCCAGCCGCGATCGAACTGCGGCAGCATGTGGTGGGTCATGTGCTTCTGGTAGAAAATGGCGCGATCGCCCGGCACCGGACCGAGCACGAGGCGCACCGCATCGTTGAAATCCAGCGGTTGGGTGGCCATCACCTCCGCGCGCATCGGGTGCGGCAAGCCGGTGGCGGCGAGATAGGCGGCGTAGAAAGGTTCATCGATCACCGCGGCATCTTCGCGATTTTCGAAGGCGCGCATCATGGCCGTGGAGATATTGCGCGGGCCGGACCACATGGCGATACGTACAGGATCGCTCACGCGGAAGCCGCCTCCTGCTCCATCAACGCGCTGTAGAGGCCGCGCAGGCGGGTGGTGATGGGGCCCGGCACCGCCTGCATCGCGTGGCCGTCGATTTCGCGCACGGGGGTGAGGCCGCCGAGCGTGCCCGTAACAAAAGCTTCGTCCGCGGTCCGCGCATCTTCCAGCCGCAACCCGCCCAATAGGATCTCGATCCCCGCCCCCCGGCACAGCGTAATCACATGGCCGCGGGTGATGCCGTTGAAGCAGAAGCGTCCATCGGAGGTGATCACCCTGCCGGCGCGGACGCAGAAGAAATTGGTGGCATTGCAACTGGAGACGAGGCCTTCCGGATCCAGCATCAGCGCTTCGTCGGCGCCCGCATCGATGGCTTCCAGCAGGGCGCGGATGAGGTTGAGGCGGCTATGCGAATTCAGCCGCATATCGAACGTATCCGCGGCCGAGCAGCGGATCGACGATGTAAAAAGCTTAAGGCCTCTCCTGGCGTTTTCCGCCGATGGGGTTTTGTATTCGGCGGTGATGGCGATGGTGGGCTGGCCGAGCGCATGGCGGGGATCCTGGTTGACGGTGGCTTTTTCCCCGCGCGTGGCCATCAGCCTCAGATGCACGCCGTCGCTCATGCCGTTGGCGCGCACGAGGTCGTACAGAGCGGCGGTGATTTGCGTGCGGCTGAGTCCGATATCGAGGCGGATCGCGGCCGCACCGGCGAACAGACGATCGAGATGGGCTTCAAGGAACAGCAACTTTCCGCGGTGCAGGCGCAGGCCTTCCCACACGCCGTCGCCCAGGGCGAAGCCCGCGTCGAAGACGGAGACGCGGGCCTGGCTTCGCTGCACCAGCGCGCCGTTCAGATAGACGAGCGCGGTCTCATTACGAGAATCCCGTGCATAATCCTGGCTTCCTGCCACCAACATCTCCTGTGAATCGCGCAAACAGTCAAAAGTTTTTTGCTTCTTTTTTCAAAAAAGAAGACTCTTTCTACGCCCCCTCTCCCAAAATCGCGCGCCGCGCCGCCAGCAGATGGCTGCGCATCACCGCGCCCGCCCATTGCGGATCGCGCGCGCGGAAGGCCTGGGCGAGCTCGCGGTGGTGGCCGGCGCTGCGCATGAGGTCCTCCTGTGAGTAGACCCGCAGGGTGCGCATCACCAGCGGCATTTCCACCAGGCTGGCGATCATGGCGGCCAGGCGCGGATTGGCGGCGGCGGCAACGATGGTGAGGTGCAGTTCCTCATTGGCATCAGCAATCTGTTCGCGGAATTTGGGCGGGCGGGCGGCCGCCAGGATGCGGGTGCGCTCGGCCAGATGCTCGATCAGGCCGATCTGCGCGGCGGTCAGATTCGGGGTGGCGAGTTCGGCCGCGTGGCTTTCCAGCACCACACGCAGGCCGAAGATCTGGGCAAAGTCGTCGCGCGTCCAGCCCGTTACATAGGCGCCGTGGTTGGGCACCACGCGCACCAGTCCCTCGGCGTGCAGCCGGCGCAGCGCCTCGCGCACCGGCGTGCGGCTCACCCCTACCGCTTCGGCCAGGCTTTCGCCGGTGAGGTGCTGCCCGCTGGCATAGGTGCCATCGATAATGCCGGCGCGGATGGCGCGGTAAGCTGCCTCCACGGCGTCGTGCATCGGCTTTGCGCTCACACGCGGCGGATCCGGGCGAGAGAACACAGATTGCATCCAATCTGCTCAGTTTGTGCGCAAGCTGCCCGTTTGCGCGGCTTTGCGCCTGGCCCCGCCAAATTCGCCTCCCGCGCCAAAGATTTCGGTGCCAGCTAACGAGTCCACCTTTAATAGGGCCGCAGGCGGGGCGGATTGGGCCGGCCAGTGTTGCATTGCCATTGCACGTGGCCAGCAGTTTGCATACACTATTTTTGGCATTCGGAGCAAGCATGGCGCACCACATCCGCCATCCCGGCGCCGCTTTCGGCTCACCAATTTACCCGACCCTTACGACCCCGACAGGAGACCGCATGCGCCAATCCGCCATCGCCACACGGAAACTGCCCCGCGCAACGGCGTGGCTGCTCTGTTCCACGATGCTCGCCACCGCCGCGCCGCTGGCGCCCGTGCGGGCGCAGACAGCGCCGGCCGGCAAGACGGAGGAGGTGATCGTGACGGGCCAGCGCAAGGTTCAAACTCTGCAGAAGGCGCCTGTCTCCGTCACCGTGCTGACCAAATCGGTGCTGGAGCAGGCGCAGGTGAAACGGGCCACGGATTTCGTGGCGCTAACGCCGGGCGTGAGCATTGTGGCCGGCACCGCGGAGCTGGGCGATACGCAGGTGAATATCCGTGGCATCAACAGCGCGCGCGACGTTGATCCCTCTTTCGCGCTGGTGATTGACGGCATCGTTTATCCGAACCCCGCCGCATTCAACCGTGAATATACGGATCTCTCCTCCATCGAAATCCTCAAAGGCCCGCAAGGCGCGATCTATGGGCGCAATGCGGAGGCCGGCGCGATCGTGGTGACGACGGCGGCGCCCACGGACACGCTGGAGGCCTCGGTGAAGACCGGCGTCGGCCAGTATGGCGATTTCTATAATCTCTCCACCATCGCCGGGCCGCTGATTCCGGGCGTGCTGACCGGGCGGGTGAGCGTGGATTTCCGCAAGTTCGATGGTTTCGACACGAACGTGTATCTGAACAACAAGTCGATCGACGACGATACAGCGGCCGATATCGATGGCCGGCTGCATTATACGCCATCGGCCGATACCAGCTTCGATATCAAGGCGCGGATCGGCCGCGCGAGTGCGGCCTCGATCGATTATGACGCCGTGTTCGCGCTGCCGGCTCTGACCGGGGTGTTCGGGCCGGATGTGTTCCAGAACGTGAATGCGCACACCTTCGAGTATCAGAGCAATATCCAGCCGAACAATCACCAGAGCACGGCGGAGTTCTCCATCAAGGGGGAACACGATCTCGATTGGGCGACGCTGACGAGCTATGTGCTTTACGAGAACATCACCAACAACCTGATGTCGGATGGCACATTGGCGACCTTCGGGTTCTACGACAATGCCAACAACATCACCGGCCAGAACCAATGCGCCATCAGCCTTGCCAAGACGGTGGCCAAGGGCGTGGTGTATGCCCCGCCGCAGAACCCCGCCTTCGGGTTTCTTGGGCCCTATACCCCCTCCACCTGCGACGGTTATCAGTATCAGGTGCGCAATGAGGACGATATCAGCTGGGAAGCGCGCCTGACCTCGCCCCAGGGGCAGAAGCTCACTTGGGCGGCCGGGCTATATTATCTGCACAGCGAACGGCATGTGGGCGTATCGGTGGGTGATGATCTGGGCCAGCCGATCCTGGAAAACCTGGATAACCCGATCAACAGCATCAGCCCGACGGCGCAGTTGTTCAACGACAATTTCACCAACAACGCGTTCGCGGCGTTTGGCTCCGCCGATTACGAGATTACGCCCACGCTCGTCGCCAGTGCCGCCCTGCGCTACGATGTGGAAATCAGGCAGGACCAGAATCTGGTGCCGGCCGGAAATCTGCAGGACTTTATCAACGTGGTCGAGGGTGGTGCTGCCAATGGCGTGTTCTATCCGCTCAATCCGGGCCTGATCGAATATCCGCATGGTATTCCGTCCAAGTCGGCCACGTTCTCGGCGCCCGAGCCGCGGGTGAACCTGGCCTGGACCCCGCAGCCGGAGGTGACGTTTTACGCAACCTTCGGCGTGGGGTTCAAATCCGGCGGGTTCAATTCCGCAGGCACCCAGGCGACGGTGGAGAATATCGCCAAGGAGACCGGCAGCGACGTGAAAGTGGGCGATGAATACGGTGAGGAGACGGATGACGCCTACGAAATCGGCATGAAAGGCAGCCTGCTGGACAAGCAGATCACCTATCAGCTTGCCGGCTACTACACCCAGGTGCATGGCATGCAGTTCA
Source organism: Acetobacteraceae bacterium (assembly GCA_003133065.1). GTDB lineage: Bacteria > Pseudomonadota > Alphaproteobacteria > Acetobacterales > Acetobacteraceae > BOG-908. The sequence continues at coordinate 20,088 of PKZM01000136.1, read as the reverse complement.
ACGAATTCTTCTCCACCGCGCAGGGGCTGCTGCGGGTGGATTCGAATATCGATCGGGTTGATCTGCAGGGCGGCGAAGCGGCCGTGCAGGCGCATGCATTCAACTGGCTTGATGTGAGCGCGGGCGGCAATATGACGGGGAGCGAGATCCTGAAGAACGCCTCGCGGCCCGATACGGTGGGCAACAAGGCGCCGTACGCGCCTCTCTATACCGGCGTGGTTTCCTTTGTGGTGCATCAGAAGATCACCGATGCGTATACCGCGCTGGCCCGGTGGGATACCAACCTGGTCGGGCCGACCTGGTTCCATACGGTGCAGGATCAGTGCGTGCCGTCGCTGTTCGGCACGGCCTGCTACAGCGGCACGGAGCGGCAGGCCTTCTCCACCAGCAATCTGCGGCTGGGTATCAATGCACAGCATTTCGAGGTGATGGGATTTGTGGATAATATCTTCGACAAGCGCTACCTGGCCGAGGTGATCCCGGCGCCGGAGTTCGGTGGCTCATTTGCCAGCCAAGGCCCTGGGCGGCTGTATGGCATTGAGCTGACGGTAAGATTGTGACGCGGAGTTCGTTGCCTATATATAAAAAGAGCTGAAAAACCTTTGACTTTGGCGGCTTCTGCCGGCTAGTCGCCCCCAACGAACAAAAGTTTTTTGCTTCTTTTCTTCAAAAAAGAAGTCCTTTCTTTTTGGTTTGGGAGCTCCCCATGGATATCGGCGTCTTCATCCCCATCGGCAACAATGGCTGGCTGATTTCCACCACCTCACCGCAGTATAAGCCGAGCTTCGCGCTCAACCGGGAGGTGGTGCAGAAGGCCGAGTCCTACGGGTTCGAATTCGCGCTTTCGATGATCAAGCTGCGTGGCTTCGGTGGCGACAGCGAGTTCTGGGACCATAATCTCGAATCCTTCACGCTGATGTCGGGCCTGGCGGCGGTCACATCGAAGATCAAGCTGTATGCGTCCGTCGCGCTGATCACCATTCCGCCGGCGATCATCGCCCGCATGGCCGCCACGATCGACGATATTTCGGGCGGGCGGTTCGGCGTGAACATCGTCTCCGGCTGGCAGAAGGCCGAGTATGAGCAGATGGGGCTGTGGCCGGGCGAGGAGCATTTCGCGCGCCGCTATGATTACAGCAGCGAATATGTGCAGGTGATGAAGGAGCTCTGGAGCACCGGACATTCGGACTTCAAGGGCAAGTATTTCACGATGGACGATTGCCGGCTCAGCCCGCAGCCGAAATCCCATGTGGGGATCGTGGCGGCCGGGCAAAGCCCGCGCGGGATGCAGTTCGCCGCCGAATATGCCGATTACAACTTCATTCTTGGCGTCGGCGTGAACACGCCCACGGCCTATGCCTCCTCCAACGCCAAGCTGATGGAAGCCGCGGCGGTCACCGGGCGGGATGTGGGCAGTTACGTGTTGTTCATGATCATTTCGGATGAAACCGACGAGGCGGCCCAGGCCAAGTGGCAGTATTACAAGGATGGGACTGACGCCACAGCGCTCGCCTGGATGGCGGACCAGGGTGCGGCGGACAAGACGGCGGATGCGAATTCCACAGCCCGGCGCATCAATCTTCCCGAGGGTGCGGTGAATTTCAACATGGGCACGCTGGTGGGCTCGTATGAGAGTGTCGCCCGCATGCTGGATGAGGCGGCAAACGTTGCGGGCACCAAAGGGATCATGCTCGTGTTTGATGATTTCATTGTGGGGATGGATGCGTTCGGCACGCGCATTCAGCCGCTGATGGCGTGCCGGAAGAAGTAAGGAAAGTCTTCTTTTTTGAAAAAAAGAAGCAAAAAACTTTTAACCGTGCTGTCNNAAAAAGAACATTCTTTCTTCTGCAGGCGAGCGCCCCCATGACTGTGTCTCCCTGGGCCAGCACCGTGCTTCCCCAAAGCCGCGCGCAGCCCGTGCCGGCTGCGTGCGAGCCCGGCCACGGGGAGGCGTTTCTGGCGCGTTTTGCGCCGCCTGCGACGGCGCCCACGCCAAAGCTGCCATTGCCCGCTTTGCCCGCCGGCGGTGATCCATCCGGTTTTGGTGTTGGCGCGTTGCTCGCCGCCTATCGGGCCGGGCTTACCGACCCGCCCGCAGTGCTGGCGGCGTTGCAGGCGCGGGCAGCCGCGGATGGCCCGGCACCGGAGGCTGTGCTGTGCCGGATTGCGACGGCGCAAGCGGAGGCGGAGGCAAGTGCCGCCCGTTACAAGTCCGGCACCGCGCGGCCGCTGGAGGGTGTGTTCGTCGGCGTGAAGGACATCATCGATGTCGCCGGCGCCCGCGTCACCTGCGGATCGCTCCAGACGGGCGATCGCGTGGCGGCGGCCGATGCCAGTGTCGTTGCCCGGCTACGGGCGGCGGGCGCCATTCCGGCTTTCATGTTGGCCACCAGTGAATTCGCCTGCGGGGCGGCGGTGAATGCGCGCTATGGCGCGGTGCCGAATCCGCATGACCGCACGCGCTGGGCGGGCGGATCTTCCACCGGGTCGGGCGCGGCGCTGGCCGCCGGCATCGTTCCGCTCGCGCTCGGCACCGATACGGGCGGATCGATCCGGATTCCTTCGGCCTTCTGCGGCATTACCGGGCTAAAACCGACGCGGGGGCTGGTGCCGCGCACGGGGGTGGCCACGTTGTCCTGGACTCTGGATCACGTCGGCCCGATGGCACGGTCGGCGGCCGATCTGGCGCGCGTGCTGCCGGTTCTGGCCGGGCCGGATGGGGATGATCCGCTGGCCGCATCGCATATTCCCGATCTGACGCCCCCCTCATCCATCGCGGGCATGCGCATCGGCGTGCCCTCCGGCTGGTTCACCGAAAGGTGCGACGCCGCCGTGCTCGCCGCGTGGCGTGCGGCGCTGGAGGTGCTGCGTGCCCAGGGCGCCACGTTGCACGAGGTGGCCATCCCCGACCTCGCGCTGGCGCATGATGAGGCATGGATGGTGCTCTATGCCGAATTGGCTGCGTGCCAGGAGGCGCGGCTGCCCACCATGGATCTGTTCGATGCCGGCACGCAGGACCGCATCTCGCGTGGGCGCGAGATGATGGCGACCGACTACATCCGCGCGCTAAGCCGCCGCAAGCTGGCGCAATCGGCGATGCTGGCCGCCATGGAGGGCATTGATGTGCTGGTCACGCCGGGTGTGGGGGCGGAAGCGGCGCGGCTGGAGGATATCACGGTGCAGGTCGATGGCACGCGCTGGGCGATGTATGATGTGACGCCGCGCAACACGATGATTTTTGATTACGTGGGCTTTCCGGCGCTGATGCTGCCGTCGGGCCGGGGTGCATCAGGGTTGCCGGTAGCGGTGCAGGTGGTTGGGCGGCCGTTTGCGGATGGGGTGTGCCTGGGGGTGGGGATGGTGTTGGAAGGCCTTCTTTTTTGAAAAAAAGAAGCAAAAAACTTTTATCCCTTTGCGCGCGCTGCCGGCGAGGCGCGCGCAAACAGTCAAAAGTTTTTTGGTTCTTTTTTTCAAAAAAGAACGCTTACTTACTTAACCTCGGCAGCACCGCATCCAGTCGCGCCCGCCCCTCCCGCGTCGCGGCCAGGCGCCCAGGCGTGGACACCAGATACCCTTCCTCCACGCACGCGGCCAGGATAACGGGATCGACGGCATCCTCCAGCGCCACGCCGGTGCGCGCGGCGAAGCCGGCCGCATCGATCCCTTCCGTCAGCCGCAACCCCATCAGCAGCGCCTCGCGCGCGCGGTCGCGCGGCGACACGATCTCCTCGGCGGTGCTGCCATGGCCATGGCGCTCCACGCGTTCGGCCCAGATCTCCGGCGCGCGATGCCGGCGCGTGGCCACGACCGCGCCGCCGATCCGTACACGGCCATGCGCGCCGGGGCCGATGCCGGCGTATTCGGTATACCGCCAATAGGCCAAATTGTGCCGGCTCTCGGCGCCCTGGATGGCATAGTTGGACACCTCGTAGGCCATCAGCCCGTGGGCGGCGGCGGCCTCTTCTGTCGCCTCATACAGCGCCGCCGCGGTATCGGCGTCCGGCAGCACGATCTCGCCGCGGCGATGCGCCGCCTCGAAGCCCGTGCCGGGCTCGATGGTGAGCTGATAGAGCGAGAGGTGATCGGCCGCCAAGGCCAGCGCCTGCGTCAGCTCGGCCTGCCAGGCCGTCAGCGTCTGGCCGGGCCGCGCATAGATCAGGTCGAAGGAGAGGCGGGGGAAGATGGCGCGCGCCTGCTCCAGCGCCCGCAGCGCCTCCGCAGCGCTATGCGCCCGCCCCAGCCAAGCCAGCACGCGGTCGTCCAGTGCCTGAACCCCAAGCGATAGCCGGTTCACCCCTGCGTCGCGGAATTCGGTCAGCCGCTCCTGCTCCGCGCTGGTGGGATTGGCCTCCAGCGTAATCTCCAGATGAGGCGCGGGCGGAAAATGACGGCATGCGGCCTCGATGAGGGCAGCCACCGTCGCCGGCGCCATCAGGCTGGGCGTGCCGCCGCCAAAAAAAATGCTGCCGAGTTGGCGGGGGCCGAGCCGCGCCGCCTCCCAGGCCAGTTCGGCCAGCAGCGCGCGGGCAAACCGCGCCTGCGGGATGGCCTCCCGCACATGGCTGTTGAAATCGCAATACGGGCATTTCCGCAGGCAGAACGGCCAGTGAATATAAAGGGCAAGAGGCGGCATCGTGGTCCGGGAAAGGCGGGATCGCTCTTATCGGCCCCCATCCCGCCGTTGGCCACCGCGCCGCGCGCCCAGCTCATCCAGATCACGCTGCGCGCGCCGCGCCGCCGCCAGGCGCGCGGCCGCACAACGCGCCTCGATCAGCGTCTCCACCGCGCGCACCTCACCATCCCGCGCCGCCATCGCGCGCCCAGCCGCCTCCCGCGCCGCCACCGCCGCGCGCATCGCGGCATCGGCACGCGCCACGTCCCGCACGGCGGCGGGCAGCCACGCGGCGTAAGCGCCCACAAGCGGATCCGCCGCCACACGCGCTTCTACCCGCGGCGCGTCACGCGCGGCGGCGAGAGAGGCCGACGCCGCCGACTCCTGAGCGATCGCGGCGGCGAGATCACGCTTGGCCTCAACCGAGGCGAGGCGCCGCAGACGGGCTAGGATCGAGACGGCGTCAGTCATGGGAGGACAGATGTTCTTTTTTGAAAAAAAGAACCAAAAAACTTTTGGTCACGGGCGCGCGTTGGTGGAGAGCGCCGCTTCGAGACAATCGAAGCTGGCGGCAATGCCGGAAAGATCATCCCGGGATTGGGTCAACATGGCTTCCAGGCGAGGGACGACGGCCAAGGCGCGATCAAGCGCGGGGTCGGCGCCGGGGCGCACGGCGCCCAGGCGGGCCATGTCCGCCATATCCGCATGCAAGGCGAGCATGGCCCGCGCGTCGCGTACCAGCGCGGCCTGCCGCACATCCAGGCAGCCGGAAGCGGCGCGCGAGAGCGAACGCAATATGTCCACCGCCGGGTAACGCCCGCCCTCGGCGATGCGCCGGTCCAACACCACATGCCCATCCAGAATGCCGCGCACCGCGTCGGCCACCGGCTCGTCATGGTCGCTGCCCTCGACAAGGACGGTGAACAGCGCGGTGATCTGCCCGGCCCGGCCATCCGCATCCATGGGGCCAGGGCCGGCCCTCTCCAGCAACATCGGCAGCTCCGCGAAGACGCTCGGCGGATAGCCACGCGTCGCCGGCGGCTCGCCGGCGGCCAGCCCGATCTCCCGCAGCGCCAGGCAAAACCGCGTCACACTATCCATCAGCAACAGCACGGATTGCCCCTGGTCGCGGAAATGTTCGGCCACCGTCATGGCCGTATAGGCGGCTTCACGCCGCAGCAGAGGGGCGGCATCCGAGGTTGCCACCACCACCACGGCGCGGGCCAGGCCCTCCGGCCCCAAATCGTCCTCAATGAACTCGCGCACCTCGCGGCCACGCTCGCCGACCAGGGCCAGCACCGCGACGTCGCATGCGGTGTGCCGCGCGAGCATCGACAATAAGGTGGACTTGCCCACGCCGGACCCTGCGAACAGCCCCAGCCGCTGGCCGGTCCGGCAGGTGGTGAAGCAATTCAGCACGCGGACTCCCAGATCGATCGGGCCACCGAGCCGCGCCCGCGCGATCGCCAGCGGCGGCTTGCACCGCACCTTCCGCGCCACGGACCCGCGCGGCAAAACACTCCCGCCATCCACCGGGCGGCCCAGCGGATCGATCACCCGCCCAAGCCACGCCGCACACGGCGCCAGATCGGCCGCCCCCGCGCCACCGGCCGCCGCGATCACGGCCGCGCCTGCGCCGATCCCTAACGTGCCGCCGAAGGGGGCCGCCTGCAGGCACCGTCCATGCGCGCCAACGATCTCGGCGGGGGCGGGCGTGCCATCCCGCAGCAACAGTTCCACCCTGTCACCAACGGCCAAATGATGCGCGAGGCCGGAAATTTCGACCGATAGTGCCCCGACGGACTCAACCCGCCCCCGCAGCACAAATGGTCTGACCGCCGACAGCCCATCGCGGGCGACCAGGGCTGTATTAAACATAAGCCTTAACGTCGGAATATAAGAAAAACATTAAAATTGATACGATACCGGCCCAGCCTGGATAGAGAAAGCGTCAAGGACACGATTTTCTCACTTTATGATACGTTATAGGCGAAAAATATGTAGCATGATACACGTTAAGGTGGTATTTCAGACTCGTTGACACACGGGAGAGAGCAATGCGTGTTTTGTTGGTTGAGGACGATGCCACCGCTGCACGTGCGGTCGCCATGATGTTGCGTGGCCATGGTGCCATCGTGGATCAGACCGACACGGGGGAGGAGGCGCTGGAGCTTTCCCGCCATTACGACTACGACATTGTCGTGCTCGACCTGCTGCTGCCCGACATGGAAGGGTTCGAGGTTGTGCGGCGCATGCGCTCGGCCCGAGTAGAAACGCCCGTGCTGATCCTCTCCGGGCTGAACCGGCCAAATGCCAAGGTAAAGGGCTTCGGCATGGGTGCGGACGACTACATCACCAAACCTTTCGATAAGGACGAACTGATCGCGCGTATCCAGGCGGTCATCCGCCGCAGCAAGGGCTACAGCCAGCCGGTTCTGCGCGTGGGCAGTTTGCAATTGAACCTCGATAGCCGGGAGGTGCAGGCGGATGGCAATGCTGTGCACCTCACCGGCAAGGAATACGCCATCTTGGAATTGCTGGTGCTTCGCCGCGGCATGGTGCTCACCAAGGAGGCCTTTCTCAATCACCTCTACGGCGGCATCGATGAACCGGAAATGAAGATCATCGATGTGTTCATCTGCAAATTGCGCAAGAAGCTCGCCCAGGCCGGTGCTGGCAACCTGATCGGCACAGTCTGGGGCCGCGGATATATGATGCGCGATCCCAACAGCCCCGCCGCCCTCTCGGCCGCCGCGCTGCATGCCCCGGAAAGCCTCAACGCCGCCGCGTAGTTATCCCCAAACCCGCCGCCACCATGCCGCGCCCCAATCCAGGACCTTAGGCCAAAAGGCCAAAAGGGCGGCGCTGATCAGACGGTGAACTGTTCGGTAATGATCCGCTCCGGAAGCCCTTGGTCGGGATCGAACAGGATCGTGGTCTTCACGCTGCGGTCCTCACTGACCGCCACGGAGGCAACATCGCGCACTTCAGTGAAGTCGGCCACCGCAGAGACGGGGCGTTTGTCGCCCTCCAGGATCTCGAACACCACGTCCGCCGTGCTGGGCAGAAGCGCGCCGCGCCAGCGCCGCGGCCGGAAGGCGCTGATCGGCGTCAGCGGCAGTAGATTGGCCGATAACGGTACGATCGGCCCATGCGCGGAAAGGTTGTAGGCCGTCGATCCGGCCGGGGTGGACACCAGCACCCCGTCACACACCAGTTCCTCCAGGCGTACACGGCCGTCAATGGTGATGCGGATCTTCGCGGTTTGCCGTAATTGCCGCAGCAGCGACACTTCGTTCAGCGCCAAGGCTTCCTCCACCACGCCGGAGCGGGTGATGGCATGCATGCGCAAGGGGTGAAGCACCACGTCCTGCGCCCGCGCCAGCCGGGCGGGGAGATCGTCCTCCAGGAAGGCGTTCATCAGGAAGCCGACCGAGCCGCAATTCATCCCATACACCGGCACGTCGCAGGAAAGCGTGCGGTGCAGCGTTTCCAGCATGAAGCCGTCGCCGCCCAGGCATACCACCACATCCGCGGCAGAGAACGGTGCGTCGCCATAGCGCGCCACCAGCCGCGCCCGACTCTCCTGCGCCAGTTGCACGGGGGAGGCGAGCACGCAGATCCGGTCCACGCGCCGCAACGTGGCGGCTGCGTCCGCATAATCGGATCCGGCCGGCAGTGCTTGGTCCCCATTGTGGTCCAATTTCTGGTCCATGGCTGCCGCCGTCACACGAGCCGGCGGTGCGACAGCACGGGCATGCCGGCGCGCACCTGTTCAAGCCGCGCCATATCCAATTCGGCCGCGGCGAACCCGTCGCCCTCCGCGGCCGTGGCCAGCACGCTGCCCCAGGGATCGCAGATCAGGCTATGGCCATAGGTCAATCGCGTCCGGCCGGCGGCATCGCGATGCGCGCCGGTGGTGGCGGCGGCCAGGATGAAGCATTGCGTCTCGATCGCCCGGGCGCGCAGCAGCACCTCCCAATGGTCGCGGCCGGTTTCGGCGGTGAAGGCCGCCGGCACCATGATCGCCTCCGCCCCCGCGCGGCGAAGCGCCAGGAACAGTTCTGCAAAGCGCAGATCGTAGCAGATCGTCAGCCCCAGCGTGATGCCGCCCCCCGGCGCGTCGATCCGGCACGTCACCACCGCGTCGCCGGCGCCGAACAGGCTGCTTTCGCGATAGCCCTGCCCCGTCGGGGTCGTCACGTCGAACAGATGGATCTTGCGGTAGCGCGCGCGCTCCCGCCCATCCGGGCCGAACACCAGCGTGGTGTTGAACAAGGTGTCCCCCACACGCTCGCCGATCGAGCCGCCATGCAGGGTGATGCCGAGCGCACGGGCCGTGTCCGAGAGAAACCGGTAGGCGCTCCCGTCCTGGCCGGGGTCGCCAGGGGTGGGCAGCGCCTCGCTCTGGTCCAGCTTGGTGGCGCGGTCAGCCCCCAGACAACTCCACATCTCCGGCAAGCTGACCAGCGCGCCGGGCCGCGCGGCCTCTTCGATCAGGCGGCGCATGGTGGCGATGTTGTCCACCTTGGAGGCGCCGCATTCGGCTTGGATGACGATGCTATGCATGGGAAAATCCAAAGGAAGAAAGTCTTCTTTTTTGAAAAAAAGAAGCAAAAAACTTTTGTCACTTTAGCTACGCGGGTCTCCAACGTGTCGGATCAACACGTAAAAGTTTTTTGGTTCTTTTTTTCAAAAAAGAACATCTTCCTTCTCCTTCACCACCCCGCATAACCCTGCCATGGATATCTCCTTACCGGAACGCTCCGCCGCCATCCGCCGGCAAGCCGCCCGCCTGTGCCGCGCCCTCGGCTGGGCGCCGCTGCATGAGGTGACGCTGCCCAACGGCCGCCGCGCCGACATCCTCGCCCTGCGGCGCGACGGTGATTTTGCCTGTATCGAGGTGAAATCCGGCGCTGTGGATTTCCTCGCCGACAGCAAATGGCCCGAGTACCGCGATTTTTCCGATGCGCTGTATTTCGCGGTGGATGCCGATTTCCCGCAAGCGCTGCTGCCGCCGGATGTGGGCCTGATCGTCACGGCAGCGCAGGAAGCGATTGTGCTGCGCGAGGCCCCGCTGCACCGCATGGCAGGCGCCCGGCGCCGCGCGCTGATGCACCGGTTTGCCACGCTCGCGGCGTGCCGGTTGGAGAACATGGTCGATCCGGTGGATCGGTTCGCGCTCAGTTGCGAATAGAGCTGAAAAGAAAGAGTGTTCTTTTTTGAAAAAAAGAACCAAAAAACTTTTGCCTGTTTGGCTCGGTCTCAACCGGCGAGGATTTCGCCACCCCAGCCACGCACCATTTCGGCGACTGAAGCCATCGGGGTGGGGTCGATCAGAAGGTCCGGGCGTAATTGGCGCAAGGTTTCGGTCTGTGCGCCCTCGGCGAACATGCAGATCAGATCGACCGAGGGCAGACCGGCTGCCTCGGCCAGCGCGCGCTTGATGCCCTCGCCGTCAATCGCTTCCGCCGCCGCCTCCATGCCCAGCACCAGCCGGTCGCACGCGGCGCGTGCGGTATCCAGCCGTGCCCGGCTGAACCGCCGCGGCGTGGTGGTGATCAGCCCGGTGCGCAACCCCATCCGCCGCCAGCGATCCACCTGTTCGACGGCAATTTCGGTTGCCACGATCTTGCGCAGCGCGCGGCCTTGCGGCGTCAGCATCGCCATCAGGTCGGTGCCCTGCGCCACCGCCATGCCGGCCTGGCCAGCCGCCACACCCATCGCGAGATTGGCCAGCCGCGTCGCCACCGGCAGGCTCAGGCCGATCGCCAGCCCGGCCGCGAGCGCCGAGACGACCGTGTCGCCGGCGCCGGACAGATCGAAGGCTTCCGTCACCGCCGGCGGCAGATGCAGCGCCACATCGCCGGTGACGAGCGAAAGCCCCTCCGCACCGCGGTTGACCACAACGGCGCCGAAGCCATGCGCCGTGCGCAGCCAGCCGGCGGCCGCCTCGATACGCGCATCGGTGCCCACGTTCATGCCGGTCACGCTTTCCAGCTCGCGCAGGCTCGGCACCGCCACGTCGGCGCCGGCGTAACGATCGTAATCGGGGCCGCGCGGATCCACCACGATCGGCCGGCCGGCCGAGCGCGCTGCCTCGATGATACGTCGTGGCACGTCGCCGGCGAGCACACCCTTGCGATAGTCGGAGAGCACCGTCACGCTGGTCGCCGCCAGCGCATCGCCGGCAATGCGCAGCATGCGCTCGGCGAGCTTGGGATGGATGGCCCCCGTCACCTCATGGTCGGAGCGCAGCAATTGCTGGCCGCCGGCGATGAAGCGTGTTTTCACTGTGGTGCAGCGGCCCCCCTGCACCAGCAGCCAGGGTTCCACATTCGGCTGGCCGCCGATCAGCCCGGTGAGATCGGACCCCGCCTGGTCGTCGCCCACCACGGAGACGAAAGCCACGGCCGCACCCAGCGCGGTGAGATTACGCACCACATTGCCGGCACCGCCCGGCAGTGCCACTTCGCGATCCACCGCCAGCACCGGCACCGGCGCCTCGGGGCTGATCCGCGCGACGCTGCCGAATACATACCGATCGAGCATCACATCGCCGATCACCAGCACGCTCGCGCGGCTCAGACGCGGGATGGCCGCAGCCAACTCAGCATCGAGGGTCGCGCCCTCCGGGCTCGATGTGTCGTCGATCATTGTATCATGCGTATCGGGCAAATAAGTCCGGGGCAAGTCAAGAACTCGACCGGCGGCCTGGTTATACGGTCCACGCGCGGGGGCCGGCCACGCCCTAGGCGGTGAGGAAGCGCATGCGGTCACTTTCCAGCACCACGCAGGTGAGATCGCCGCCCATCACCGCACCCGTATCGATGCCGATCCGGTTAGCCCTGATCTGTGGCGCGGCTTCAGGCGTATGGCCATGCACCACAACAAGCGGGTGCTTGTCCGGGAAGGAAAGAAAAGGCTCGCGTATCCAGAGCAGATCCTCGGGAAGCTGACGCGCCACCGGCAGGCCGGGCCGTATGCCGGCATGCACGAAGAGGTAGCCGCCCTCCCTGTGCAGCAAGGGGCGGTTCTTGATCCATTGGCGGTGCGCGAGCGGCACGCTGGCAGACCACGCGGAGACCAAGGCCTCGGATGGCACCCGATAGCTCTCCAGCGTCGTGTCGCCGCCGTTTTCCACCCACAGGTCGGCGGCCCGCGCATTGCCGTCGAGCGCCGCGGCCATCATGGCCTCGTGGTTGCCCCGCAAATCCACCCGCCGCGTCACCGCCGGGGCCACGCTGCCGGTGAGCAGCCAGACAACGCCCGCGCTGTCCGGCCCACGATCCACGTAGTCGCCCAGATGCACCAGCACGCTTTCGGCCACCGGGCGCGCGGCGAGGTCGGCGGTGATGGCCCAATGCAGGGCCACCAGCCGGTCCAGGCATCCATGCACGTCGCCAATGGCATACACGCGCACGTTCGGGGGCAGGGTTGCGGGTGCTAACGGGGGCTCAACCATATTGCTTCAAGCTTACACCGGGTTGCGCCGAGGCCGGAAATTGGCGCCCCCGTCGCCGCCCTGGCATCGCGGCATCCCATCACCCAGCCGGCAAGGAGGCTCCGCATCGAACGCGAGGCATATCTCCGGCGCGGCGCGGCGCCGCGCCAGGCACCGCAGCGATGCTGACCGAACCGCCGCCGCAATCCGGCAGGATGGCCCGGCTGACGCTGGCAGACCTTTCCCATGCGCTCTCCGGAAACGAGCGGCTTCTCCATGAAGCCAGCGAGCGGGCGATGCGCCACCCCGCCGGCCGGGTCGCGCTTGTTCTGCATCTCTCGCGCCTGGCCCCGCCCGCGCCGCGGCCGCACCATATTCGCGTGGCGCGCGTGCTGCTGCAGGATTCCGCGCAGCGGTTTGGTGGCCAAGTGATTGGCCTGCGCAATCAGGATCTGGTGCTGCTCGGCGCCGAATCCGGTGCGGCCAACGCCGACCAGCCGCATGCCCCGGTCAATCTGCCCGCCACGCTGGCCCGGCTGTTCGCGGCCGACGTGCCTGATCCCGCGCGCCTCGTCTCGTTGTGGCATCTGCAAACCGAGGCTGCATCGCTCACCGCCTATCTCGCCGAGCGCGCGGCCGACAAGCCGGATGAGGAGAGCAGTGCGGGTGCCGCGCCGGAAAGCGCGCTCAGCCTGGCGGAGTTGCAGGAAACCCTGGCGCATGCGCCGCTGCCTGAACTGATGGCGCAGCAGACGGGCATGGTTCTGGATGCGGACCGAAGGCGCCCCCTCGATGATCGGCTCACGCCGGCATTTCGTGAACTCAGCCTCTCGCTGGCGGGTCTGAGGCTACGCCCGCTGGTGGCCCAGGCCGTGGGCGATCCGTATCTCTACCGGCATTTCGCGGCCGCTCTCGACACGCGGCTGATCCAGTTGCTGCACGACGACCTTGCCAGATCGGGGCGCATCACGCGCCCGGCCGTGGGCGGCCTGGGTGCCGTGCATATCGAGCTCGGCCTGGAGGCGATCCTGTCGCCTGCCTTCGCGCGCTTGTCGTCTCTGGCGCAAAGCGCCGGGGTAAGGCTGTGGGTTTCCATCCCCTTCATGCCGCTGTGCCACGACGCCGATCTAATGGACCATGCGCGGCGGATACTCGATCTCACCGGCTGCGCGATGATCATGAACCGGGTGGACGCGCTGGCCCTGGCCTTCCTGCGCCAGGCGGCCATGTCACCCTCGCTGATCAAGCTGGCCTGGACGCGCCACCTGGCCGAGATCGCCATCGGCAGCCCAGCCAGCCACGCACTGGCCGGGATAGACCCTGCTTGCCTTGCCCTGACCGGTGTGGACTCCGACCAGGCGCTGATCTGGGGCCAGGCCCGCGGCATCGCTCTGTTCCAGGGCCCCTTTCTCGACCAGATCATGGCGGCCACGCGCATGGCGCAATGCGACAGCGCAAGTCTGTGCACCATGCGCCAGTGCAGCTCTCGCGCGACCGCGCTGGGGCCATCGGGACGGGTGGGGTGCGCAAATCCTGGGTTGCTGGATACCAGGTTCAGGGCGGCGTCATGAGTAAGAAAGAGTGTTCTTTTTTGAAAAAAAGAACTAAAAAACTTTTGGTGCGCTGTCGCGGACGCGCCGGCAGCGCACGCCATGAAGGCAAAAGTTTTTTGGTTCTTTTTTTCAAAAAAGAACACTTTCTTCCTTCCTGATGACAATCCACCGTCCCCTCGGCGCCGACGCCCTGCGCGATCTCCTGCGCCAGACCGCGACCTCAGGCGCGCGCCGGTGTGCCGTGCTGTTGCATGCCGACCGGTTGCCGCCATTCCTGGCCAAGCCGCATCATCTGCGGCTGGCGCGCGAGGCGCTGCACAGCCTCACCGAGGCCGACCGGGCGCAGATGTTCGAGCTATCGCAGGGGCGCATCGCCATTGTGTGGCGCAAGCGCGGCGGCGGCGAGCTGGAGCAGGCCAAGGCCGCGCTTTCGCATCTGCTGTCCGGCCAGCCGAACGGGCAAACCCCGTCTCTGGGCGATCTTCTCACCCAATACGACCTGCCCGGTCAGGCGGTCGCTCTGCTGGACGAGATGGCCGAGCCGCTCCGCACCCATCGGGCGCATGCGCCCGACGCCCGGGCGCTGGATCTGAAGGCCCTCGCGCGTCTGGAGAGCCTGCTCAACCAGGCCGATCTGGCGCGCTTCATGCGCTGGCGCGGTGTGATGCGGCTGCCTGAGGTGTGGCCGCCCTCCCGCCACGGCCGGGCCGAAATCCCGGCCGGGCCGGAGCTGGCGTGGGAGGAGCGCTACTTCGCGGTGTACGACCTCACCGCCTCCATTTGCCCTGACCGTGATCTCAAAGCCGAGCCCTGGTTGTTCCGCCGCCTGACCCGCACGCTGGATCACCGTATGTTGGCCATCATGTCCGGCCTGCGGGACGACCATGGATCGGGCGCGTTCGCCATCAACATCAATGTCTCGACCATCCTCTCGGCGGAGTTCCTGCGGTTCGACGATGCCTTGCACCCGAACATGCGCGGCCGCGTGGCGCTGAACCTGCGCGCCGACGATATTCTGGCCGACCCATCGGCCTATGCCTTCGCGCGCAATTTTACCCGCGCGCGGGGGTATGCGCTGCGCCTGGCGGGTGCGACCATCAATTTGCTGAAATTCCTCGACGTGGGCGCGATGGGGCTGGACGGCGTGCAGGTGGCGCTGCGGCCGGATATCTTGGCCGCGCCCGAGGCGCTGCGGCGTTTGGTGCCGGCGCCGGTTGAACTGGTGGTGATGTCCATCAATCGGCCGAGCGATATTGGCTGGGCGCATCAGCACGGGTTCCGGCTGGCTGCGGGCGAGGCTTTCAGCCGGTAACCGCCGCGTTTGTCTATCCCTGACGTAAGCCTGGGCCGCATCACACTTGGCCGATGCGCGGGCCGCGCCTGTGCCACGGGAGATGCCGATTCCGGACAAAAGGGTTAACCACGACGGCACAAAGCCACAAAGAACATCAAGATAGAGTGCTATCTGCGCACCGAAATTCGGTGCATCCCTGCCAACACGCTGATTAACCTTGCCCCATGAACGCGGGCGGGGCTCCGGCGCAACCGCTGACAGCTTTACGGTGCAGATCGGCCCCAGCACGGTTCCCGAACCGTCCAGCGCTGCCTTGATGCTATTTCCCGCAATTGCCCTCATCGCGGGCGGCCATATCCGCCGCAAAGCCGCTTCCAGCGCTTAGCATTCTCCGGAAATTCGCCATCTGAAACGCGGAGGGACCGGAGCGGACCGGCAGCCCGCGCCATAAGGAAAAACTGTCTTGGTTCTTTTTTCAAGCAAGAACCTGTTCCCGCCTCAACCCGATTGCCGCGTATCCTGCGGCTGACCCCTTGCAGCCGGATGATGGTCTAGCCGGCAGCGCGCGCCGCGGACCTGTCCGCGGTGCCATGCGCTTCCGCAGGCCGATCCAGCAGAAGAAGCAGTTTTTCCAACACCAGGCGCAGCCTTGCAGGTTCTTCCTCCGGTTGGACCACCTGCGCCGCGCTGAAGGCGATGCGGAGTCCGCCGATCCCGCAGCTTGCGAGTTCCACCGGCTGGCCGAGCTGGCAGTTGCGGGAGGCGATGGGACCAGCGGCGTCATCGTCGCTGAGCGCCTGGTACAGAGGCCGCAACTGCGCGGCACTCATCCATCCGGACCAGCCGTGGAGGGCAAAGGTAAACACGCTCCGGCGATCCGACCAGCCAAACCCGGGCGGGCGGGGCGCGGGCACCAGGCGCAGCCGCTTATCGTGCATCAGCAGGGCACGCACGCTGTCCCCCAGCGTGTCGAGCCGTTCCGCCGTCTCGGGCGCGGGGATGGCCGCAAAGCGCGCCATCTGATGCAGCGCCGCCCGCCAGCGCAGGATCAGGCCCGGACATCGGCGTGAGGGCAAGCCGCCGGCGAGATGCGCGTAGGGCGAAAGCCCCGCCGGCAGGCGGCTCCCGACACAACGCGCGAGCCGCGCGCGAGGGAACAGGATCGCGCCGCAGAAGCCGGGGGCGGCGAAGAACTTCGACCCTGTGACCAGCACCGGGAAACCCTGATCGAGGTACCAGCGTGCCAGGCCAGGTTCGATCCTGGCCTGGCACGCATCGATGACGATATCCAGCGCCGCGCCGTAGGTGGTCGCCAGGCGCAGGCAGGCGGCGCGATCCGGCGCCGTAAGGCCTGTCTTGGAGCCGTCAATCGCGTGCAGCACGACGCGGCCATGGGCAAGCCCGGCGCGTATGGCGGCGTCGCACTCCGCCTCGATCGCCGCCTGCGGGCGCGGCACGCCGTTCGCGTCGCGCAAGGCAATCGTGACCAGCCTGGGAAGTTTCGTCATTCCGGCGACGGGCTGTCCGCGCATCACCTTACTGCCATCGGCGGCCATGCTGGCGAAGTGCCGCCCTTGCACCGCGTGCGGCACGCCGCTGCCGGTTTCCGACGGGCTCATCAGGATGCTCGTGAGGGCAGCGTCCGGCTGCTCCGCGGCAAGAAGTGCGGTCACCACAAGTGCGGCATCGGTGCCCGATGCCGTGATCACCGCATCGGCCATGTCCTCCACCTGGAAATGGCGCAGCACGGAAGCGGCCACATCCTGCGTTGCCTGCGCCACGGCGGCTTGGATCCCATGTGCGACGGCGGCCGCGAGCAGGGCCTGCCGGCTGGCCTCGACGGCAGCGAAAGCGCCGGCCGAGAGGTTGGAGGCGGTGCAGGACGCAAAGCTGACCACGCCGGGGGCCGGCCACGGCACGCAGCCATATTTGTTCATGCCCGTGCGCGGGTTCAGCGCCAGCCGCTCGTCGCCGCCCGCGGCGAGCAGCGCTTCCGCCGGCGCGGCGACCGCCCAAGCCGATCGGATGACTGCAATTTCGGCGCCCGTCAGATGGTCGGCCCCGCCATGTGTGGGGGCAAGCCAGGCGGCGGCGGCCTGAAGGTGCTCCGCCGTCGGCAAGGAACCCGACAGACGCGCGAACACGCCTCCGGCTGGGCTTTGCGGATCTGCGAGGTCCGCGTGCATGGCGGCGAACACGCCCGCCGCATGGCCAGCCAGGATACCGGCGGCTTGCCGGGTAAGGCCGGGCACGGCGGCAAGCCAGGCGAGTTCCAGCCCATAGCGGAGCAGCACCATCCCGCCCGGCCGGGCGGCCAGCCCGGCGGGCATCTCCAGGCTGCCGGGCCGTTCGCATCTCACCGTGAAGCCGGGCGGCACCGCCAGCACCCTGGTCTGGCCGAGCAGCGGGGCGAACGCCGTGGGCAGGCACGCGGCGCTGATGTCCGGCAGGGGTGGGAGCAGACCGTCGTTCAATGCCTGCAGTTGCATATGCCCGATCCCCGGCGGCATAGCCCGCCCCTGATGCACTGAGCGCCAGACGCGACAGCGCCGCCAAGGTTCATTGTGCCTTCACCTGATTTGCCGGCTCAGGGTTAATTCGTGTCGCCGCGGCCGCAATCGCGGTGGCCGCTCGCCACACAGTCCTGCACGGCGCCCGCGTCACCCAGCCGATGGGTCAGCCAGAAACCGGCCAGCAGCAGGAGAGCGATCACGATCAGCGCCGCCACCTTGCCCCGAGTCGTATCACTTGGTGGCTCGTCGGACACGGCGACCTCATCGTCAATAGCGGGATCGACAATCCGGGCAGGGGAAGCTCCGCCTGCCCGGATAGCGGGTCAGCGATGCCATGATCCGGGATTGGTATGCCCGCCGCCGGCGCCGCCACGTATGGCGCCGCGGCCGCCCCAGCCGCCATGGCCGCCCCAGCCGCCACGCCAGCCCGCGCCATAGCCGTAGCCAAAGCCGGGGCGGTAGCCATAACCCCAGCCGCCGACGATCAGGCCGGTGCCGACATAGCCCGGATAATAGCCGTAACCGTATGGATAATAGCCGGAATAGCCGGTGTAGCCGCCGTAATATCCAGCCGGGTAGGCATAGCAGCCGCCAAGCGCCACGGTTGCCACCAAGGCGACCGGCAGTGCCGCCTTCCGTAATATACGTCCAAACATCTACTCTCTCCCTCTCTGCCGTTCATGCCGGCCGAGTTCATGTCCCTTAGATTAGGTGTTTGTACCGCCAAGTCATGGGCTGCGAGGCGGTGTCACACTATGTCACGGCGCCAGAACCCGTTTCGTTACTCGGCGTTACCCAGCACCACCATCCCGCCATGTTTGCCGGCTTTTCATGGGCGAACCGGGCAGCAATCGCCCCGGGTAACGACGGAGACGAGCCATGAGTTCGCAAGTGCGCATCACCCCCGCCACGCCGATCGCACGCGGCGTTTCCACAACATGCCTGCGGGCGAGCCTGCTGCTGGCAACGGGCCTGTCGTTGCCCTTCGTCCAGGCACCCCAGGCGCTCGCCCAGCCCGCGCCGCCGCCGGGCGCGGCGGATCAGGCGGGTGACCAGGGCACCGATCCCCCTGCCATCGCGGGGCGGCTGGCCGCCATCGCGGGCCAGGTGTCGTTTCACGCGGCAGGGCAGACCGACTGGACCCAGGCGGCGCTGAACTTCCCTGTGACCAACCTGGAAGGCTTCTGGACGGAGCCCACCGCTGCCGCCACGATCCAGATCGCCGGCGACACGCTGGTGATGGATGGTTCGACCCAGTTCGAGGTCACCACGCTGGATGTGAGCCAGATCGCCGCCAGCGAGCCGCAAGGCGCGGTCTTCCTGGACCTGACGAGCCTGGCCACCGGCCAGACGGTCGCCATCCAGACGCCGCGCGGCACGGTGCAGATTGCAACCCCGGGCCGTTACGAGATCGTCGCCGGGGATACCGACGATGCCACCTTGGTCTCCGTCGTGGAGGGGGCGGCCCATGTGGCCGGAACCAACCTCGCTATGGATATCGGCCCGCAGCAGACGGCCACGATCGGCGGCACCGACCCACTGCAGGGCAGCGTGGGTCCGTTGCAGCAGGACTCGTTCCTGCAAGCGCAGTTGCGCCTGCCCGCCCCGCCGCCGCCCCCGCCGGGTGTGCCGGCCATCGTGCGCGACATGACCGGCGCGGCCGACCTGGCCGCTTATGGCAGTTGGAGCCAGACTGCCTCGTATGGCCAGGTGTGGTATCCGCGTGACGTGCCGGCGGGCTGGGCACCGTATCGCAATGGCCACTGGGCCTATGTGCATCCCTGGGGCTGGACCTGGGTGGATAATGCGCGCTGGGGCTTCGCGCCGTTCCATTACGGACGCTGGGTGCAGGAGGGCGGCCGCTGGGGCTGGATCGCCGGCGGCGGCGGTCCTGTCACCCCCGGCGCCTACCCGGTATACGCGCCAGCGCTTGTCACCTTTATCACCGTTGGCGCCCCTGCGCTGTCCGGCATCGGCTTCGCGGCGGGCGCCGGTGCACCGGCCTGGATTCCGCTTGGGCCGCGCGAGCCATACTACCCCTGGTTCCACGTGCGCGCGGATTATTTCGCTCGCGTCAACCGCCCCTATGGCGTTCCCGCGGAGATCATTCAGCGCGGACCCACCTATGTGGAGAACATCCACAACGTGACGGTCAACCGCACGAACGTGTTCATTAATGCGCGTGGCGCCACGGTGGCGCCCGAAGCGGCGTTCACGGGCGGCCGCCCGCTGATGGCGGTGGCCAGGCCGCTGCCCGAGCGGGCGCTGGCCGAGGCGCATCCGGTGTTCGGCAGGCTGGCGGTACGCCCCACCGCGCTCACGCCCAACCTGCCGCCTGCCACCGCGCGCCGCTTCAATATCGCCGTGCCCGCGCATCCGGCGGTGGCGCATGTCGCCGGGCCAAAAATCCTGCCGCCGGGGCAGGCGCTTGCGCATCCGGCGCTGCGGCCCGCCGCGCTGCCGGGCAATTTGCGGGCGGTACCGGCCGGTGCCGTGCGCGCCGGTGTGCCCGCGCCGGCGGCACGGCGCGGGGACGCGCATGAGGTCGCGCTGCCGCAAGGCCATGCGGCGGCGGCTGAAACGCGCCCTGTGCCAGCCCCCGCAGCGCGTTCCGCACCTATCCCGGAAGGGCGCTCCGCGCCTATCCCGGAAGGGCGCTCCGCGCCTATCCC
>PKZM01000147.1 GCA_003133065.1 Acetobacteraceae bacterium | reverse complement strand
GAGGCGCTGGCGGCGGCCAAGGCGGCGGCGGCGATCATGGCGATGAACAATGTGTATTACCGCTTCGTGCACCTGGTGGGCGGCGAGTATGCCAACATGCCGGCGCGGCTGCGGATGAACGTGATCGGCAAGCCGGGCGTGGAGAAGGTGGATTTCGAGCTGTGGTCGCTGGCGGTATCGGCGGTGAATGGCTGCGGGATGTGCATGGAGGCCCACGAGAAGGTGGTGCGCCAGGCTGGGCTGAGCACGGAGCAGGTGCAGACCGCGGTGCGGATCGGCTCGGTCGTACACGCCGTTGCCGCCGTGCTGGATGGCGAAGCAGCCCTCGCCTAACCTCTTAAAGGGCAAAAGTTTTTTGCTTCTTTTTTTCAAAAAAGAAGAACTTCCTTTCTTTACTAAGGGAAGAAAGGCCTTCTTTTTTGAAAAAAAGAAGCAAAAAACTTTTGACTGTTTGGGTTGATCAAATGGGCGGGGCGGGCGATGCAGGGGCATGCATCGTGTTCTTTCCGGCATTCAGCCGACCGGGATTCCTACGCTGGGCAACTACCTGGGGGCCATTCGCAACTGGGTGGCGCTTCAGGATAGCCATGAGTGCCTGTACTGTGTTGTGGATCTGCACGCGATCACCAGCTTTCAGGATCCCGCGCAGCTACGGGCGATGAGCCTGGAGATGGTGGCAACCCTGCTGGCATGCGGCATCGATCCCGAAAAATCGGTGCTGTTCGCGCAATCCGCGGTCAGCGCGCATGCGCGGCTGGCGTGGATTTTCAACTGCGTAGCGCGGCTGGGCTGGCTGAACCGTATGACGCAGTTCAAGGACAAGGCGGGCAAGGATCGCGAGGCCGCCTCAGCCGGATTGTATGTGTATCCCAACCTGATGGCGGCGGATATCCATACATACCATGCGACGCGGGTTCCGGTGGGCGATGACCAGCGGCAGCATCTGGAGCTGGCGAACGACATCGCGGAGAAATTCAACCATGATTACGGGGTGGATTTCTTTCCCCGAATCGAGCCGCTGATCCTGCCGGAGGCGGCGCGCGTGATGAGCCTGCGGGATGGATCACGCAAAATGTCCAAATCCGATCCCTCGGACCAAAGCCGGATCAATCTGACCGACGATGCCGAGACGATCGCGCTGAAGGTACGCCGCGCGAAGACCGACCCGGAGAAGCTGCCCAGCGAGACGGAGGGGCTGGCGGGGCGGTCGGAGGCACGCAACCTTGTGGACATCTACGCGGCGCTGGCCGGCATCGATGCGGCATCGGTTCTGCGCGCGCATGGCGGGCGCGGGTTCGGGCCGTTCAAGGAGGCGCTGGCCGAGGTGCTGGTGACGCGGCTGGCGCCGATCGCGCGCGAGACGCGGCGTCTGGTGGCCGATGAGGGGTATTTGCTGGGCGTGCTGCGGCAGGGTGCGGCGCGGGCGAATGCCCTGGCGGAGCCGATCGTGAAGGAGGCGGAGCGCCTGGTGGGGTTTCTGAGCTGAGTGCTGGGGCGGTGGTCACAGCGTGACCACACGCATATCGCGATCGGGTGTATGTTGAGTCCCGACGTGCTGACGGCCAGCGACCGGAACCTGATATCGGCCTCCGATGGGCCGCTCGTGCATGGCGCCGGCATTGCGGCCACCACTCACGCCTCACCGCGCAGGGCTAGGGCGCGGGCATAAACCTGCTTGCGCGGCAGCCCCGTGGCTTGCGCGGCGAAGGCAGCGGCCTCGCGCACGGTCTGGGTGCGCAGAAGGGTTTGCAACATCGAGTCGAGATCACCCTCGGCCGGCACCTCCTCGGGTGCTGGCCCTACCAGCACGGTAATCTCGCCTCGCGCGGCCTCCGCGGCGTAATGCGTGGCCAGTGCGGTCAAGCCGCCGCGCCTCACCTCCTCGAAGCGCTTGGTCAGTTCGCGTGCGACCGCGGCGGGGCGGTCTCCGAAATCGGCTGCCATGTCGGCGAGCGTTTCGGCCAGGCGGTGCGGCGCTTCATAGAACACCAGCGTGGCGGAAAGCCCGGCGCGTTCGGCGGCGCGCATGCGCGCGAAGGCGGCGCGGCGGGCGGCCTGGCGCGGCGGGGGGAAGCCGATGAACAGATAGGGGTGCGGCGGCAGGCCGGAGAGCACCAGCGCCATGGTTGCGGCATTGGCCCCGGGCACGGCATCCACGCGCAGGCCGGCCGCGATGGCCGCGCGCACCAGTCGGTAGCCGGGGTCTGAAACCAAAGGCGTGCCGGCGTCAGATACCAGCGCCAGCCGCGCACCCGCCTGCAGCCGGGTGATCAGGCGTGGGGTGGCGGCATCCTCGTTATGCTCGTGCAGGGGCGCGGTGCGGGTGGTGATGCCGTAATGGGTGAGCAGGCGGGCGGTGGTGCGCGTGTCCTCGCACAGGATCAGCTCGGCCGCGCGCAGCGCCTCGATGCCGCGAAAGCTCATATCGCCCAGGTTGCCGATGGGGGTGGAAACCAGCACAAGACCCCCCGCGTCGTAACCGGAAGGTTCCCCGTCTTGGCGTTCGGGGTCGTACGGTTCGGGTTCAGGGGAGGGATGGCATGCTTCGTCCGGCATTTTGGATACTCGCGGCTGGGGTGCTGCTCTCCGGATGCGGGCAGATGCAGATGGAGGGGCAGCCACAGCCGGTGCCGACCGTCGCATTGCCGCCACCCCTGCCGCAAGGCCCCCGCCATGTGGCGCTGCTGCTGCCGCTGACCGGCCCCAACGCGGCCGTTGCCACCGCCATGAGCCAGGCCGCCCAACTGGCCGCTTCCACCCCTGGCGCCGCGCCGCTGGATATCCGCGATACCGGCGGCGATCCAGGCCGCGCCACCATGCAGGCGCAGGCCGCCATCGCCGCCGGGGACGCGCTGATCATTGGCCCCCTCACCGCCGAGGAGACCCAAGGGGTGGCCAGCGTCGCGGTACCCGCGAACATCCCGGTGCTGTCCTTCAGCTCCGACCCCAACGTGGCAGCCCCCGGTGTATGGACGCTCGGCATCACCCCCGGCCAGCAGATGCGCCGCCTGGTGGCGGCCGCGCGGGCCGAGGGACGGCAGCATCTGGCGGCGTTGCTGCCCGAAGGCCCGTTCGGCGATGCGTTGCAGACGGCGCTGACGGATGCGGCCAGCCAGGCCGGCTTCGATCCGCCGGAGATACAGCGAGGCGGCGGCGATCCGGCGGTGCTGGAGTCGGCGCTGAAGACGCTGACCAACTACGATCAGCGGCAGGAGGATCTGCAGAACCGGATCAACGCGATGCGCAGCTCCAGCGATCCTGCCTCGCGCCAGCAGGCCGCCATGCTGGCCGCCCAGCCGATCCAGCCGCCCCCGTTCGATACGCTGGTGCTGGGCGCCAATGGCGACACGCTGCGGCAGATGGCCGATCTGCTGCCGCAATTCGGCGTCATCGCGCCGCAGGTGCGGGTGCTGGGCCCGGCTTTCTGGGCCAACGGCGCGGCCCAGCTCTCCAAGCTCGCCGGCGCCTGGTATGCGGTGCCCGACCCCAGCCAGCGCGATGGCTTCGTGCAGGCTTTCGCGGCGAAATACGGCAACGCGCCGCCGCCGATCGCGGACATCGCCTTCGATGCCACGCTGATCGCCCGCTCGCTGGCAGGTGACCAGGATTACTCGCTGACGGCGCTGACCAAGCCCGACGGTTTTTCCGGCGTGGACGGCGCGATTGTGTTTTTCCCGGACGGCCATGTGCGCCGCGCTCTGGCCATCTTCCAGATCACCCCCAACGGCACCACCACCATCATCAGCCCCGCCCCCACAGACCTGACCTCGCCAGGTTCGTGATGCTTTATAGTCAAAAGTTTTTTGGTTCTTTTTTTCAAGAAAGAACATGCTTTCTTTTTGTGAAAGTAAGACTGAAAAAGCTTCTTCTTGAAAAAAGAAGCAAAAACCTTTGTCTGTTTAAGGGGTGCTGATACTTCTGTGCGTCCTCGCGGCCGTGGCGGTGGTGGTTTGGGCGCGCGATCGGCGTATTCTTGTGTCCATGCTGCGTGATGCCGCCGCGGGCGGGGGCGGCAATGGGGTGCCGCGCACCATTCTGCTCGGATCCAGGGTTGTCGGCGAGGTGCAGGTGCTCGCCGATACGCTCGCCGAGCAGACGGTGCTGGTGAACCGCCTGCTGCGCGCGGAGGAATCCATTGTCGAACGGCTGCCCGATCCGCTGATCGTGTTAGGGAACGACCGGTCGCTGCGGCGCACGAATGCGGCCGCCCGGGCGGCCTTCGGCGGCGATATGGCCGCGGTGCTGCGCCACCCGGAGCTTCGGGCCGCGATCGACCGCGCGATTGCCGGCGGCCCCGACGCTGCCCCGCAATCGGCCGCGTTGCGCGTGCCGGTGCCGGTGCCGCGCGAGGTGCAGGTGATGGCGGTGGCTCTGGATTCGCCGATTGCCGGCGGTGATGGCGTGCTGGTGGTGCTGTCGGACCGGTCGCGGGAGCGCGCGGTGGAGCGGACGCGGGCGGATTTCGTTGCCAATGCCAGCCACGAGCTGCGCACGCCGCTGGCCAGCCTGATCGGCTTCATCGACACGCTGCGCGGCCCGGCGGCGGACGATCCGCCGGCGCAGAGGCGTTTTCTGGAGATCATGGCAGAGCAGGCGCTGCGGATGAACCGGCTGATCGACGATCTGCTCAGCCTGTCGCGGATCGAAATCACCGAGCACCAGCCGCCGGCCGAGCGCGTGGATCTGGAAGGCCTGATGGAGCGGATCATCGCCGGTTTCGAGATCGGCATCCGCCAGCGCGGCGCATCGGTGCAATGGACGCATGCCGGCGGCCTGACGCCGGTACTGGGCGATACCGATCAGTTGGAGCAGGTGGCGCAGAACCTGCTGGACAACGCGCTGAAATATGGCCGCCAAGGGGGCATCGTGCGTGTGGCGCTGGAACCGGCGCCGCCGGGGGGGAAGTTTCCCGTGCGGCCTGGTCTCGTTCTCTCGGTGGGCGATGACGGCCCGGGCATTCCGCGCGAGCATCTGCCGCGGCTGACGGAGCGCTTCTACCGTGTGGATACCGGGCGGTCACGCGCGGTGGGCGGCACGGGGCTGGGGCTGGCGATTGTGAAGCACATCGTCAATAGGCACCGGGGCGTGCTGGTGATCGAGAGCGAGGCGGGCAAGGGGGCGGTGTTTAGCGTTTGGTTGCCGACCGTAGAGAAGTAAGCGTTCTTTTTTGAAAAAAAGAACCAAAAAACTTTCATCTATTCGGTACGCTGCCGGCGGGTCCGCGACAGCACGACAAAAGTTTTTTGGTTCTTTTTTTCAAAACAGAACACCCCTTCTTACTCGTGTCTCCCCGCCATCTCATCCCCCGCATTCCCCGCCAGCCGCGCGCAGATCGGCACCGCGATCATCGTCACCAGCCCCAGCACCACCCACGCCACCGAGAAATCCGACAATTCCGCCGCCGCGTGGTGCTGCACCGCCATGGAGGCCGCGAGCACCGCGGCGGCCGCGCATATCCCGGCGCTGAGCATCAATTGCTGGAACGTGGTGTAGAAACTCGTGGCCGCACTCATCAGCGGCCGCGTGATATCGGTGTACGCCACCACGTTGTAGGCGGTGAATTGCAGGGACTGTAAGAACCCGCCGGCGAACATCAGAATGTAGATCGGCAGCCACGGCCAACCGGGGCGGAACAACGCCGCGCTCATGATCAGCACTGTCGCCAAGATGCCGTTCCAGAGGAGCGTTTTACGGAATCCAAACGCACGCAGGATGGGCGCGCACACAGCCTTCATCACCACCGCGCCGGCGGCGCTGGAGAACGTGATCAGGCCGCTTTGTGCGGCCGAGACCCCAAAACCCAACTGCATCATCATGGGCAGAAGAAACGGCAGCGCGCCGCCGCTTATGCGCGTGAGCGACCCCGCCCACACCGAGATGGAGAAGTTGCGGTTGCGCATCAGGCGCAGATCCAGGATCGGGTTCTCCGCCGTGCGGGCATGCCGGATATAGGCCGCACCGGAGGCGGTTCCCAGCGCCAGCACCAGCGCCGTCAGCGCGAAGGACGAGGCGCCGCGGCTTGCCATTTCGAAGCCGAACATCAGGCCGCCCAGGCAGGCGCCGGAGAGCCCAAAACCTGCCCAGTCGAACCGCCTTCGTACCGCTTCCCGCACCTGGGCGATATACGGGCCGGCCAGCAGGAATCCGGCAATGCCGATCGGCACGTTGATGTAGAAAATCCAGTGCCAGGAGAGATACGTCACGAACACGCCGCCCAAAGGTGGCCCGATCACCGGCCCCACCATGCCCGGCACCAGAACCCAGGTCATGGCCCGCACCAGGTCCTGCTTGGCCACGGTGCGCAGCAGGATCAGCCGGCCTACCGGCAGCATCATCGCGCCGCCGATGCCTTGCAGTACGCGGCTGGCCACCAGCATGGCGACAGACGTGGATTGGCCGCACAGGACCGACCCCAGGGTGAACAGCACGATGGCGGTGCGGAACACGCTGCGCGATCCGAACCGGTCGGCCACCTGGCCGCTGGCGGGGATGAACACCGCCAGGCTGAGCAGGTATGAGGTGAGGGCCACATTCATGCGCAGCGGTGCCACGCCGAATGTATGCGCCATGTCCGGCAGGGCGGTGGCGAGCACGGTGCCGTCCAGTTGCTCCATGAACAGGGCGGAGGCGATGATCAGGGCCGTGAGCCTGAAATCTCGCGCCGATGTTACTTTTGGGGCTGGCGTGGATTCAACGATCACGGATGCGGCCGACATGGGACGAACCTGCTTCCGTAGCGCCCCCCTCGCAACCGCCCAATGGGCCGTGCTGCATTGCACCACACGCCCGCCTTTTCGCGACCACATGGTGCAGACCGGCAACCCAGCGGGCGGGACGACGTTCGCCGGGGTGCCAATCGGCCACCCAAGCTATATCGGAGCCGCATGTTCTTCCCCCGCGCGGCACGCCGCTCCATTTCCGTGCTCAGTCTGGCGACTGTTTTTCTTGCCTCGCCAAACGCCCGCGCCACGGACATCGTGGCCTACACGCTGAAGATCGCACACACCGGCAATGCGGCCCTTGATGCGGCCATCGCCGGCAGCTCCCAGCTCGCAGCCCTGCGCACCAAGGCCCCGGCAAGCCCGTTCGCGCTCGTCTCCCGCGCCCGGGCCGATCTCGGCCGGCTGCACACCGCGCTGGACAGTTTCGGCTACTACGCGGCTTCCGTCGGGATCACCGTCGATGGGAAAGGCCTCGATGATCCTGCCCTGCCCGCGGCGCTGGCGGCCCTGCCGGCCAACCCGCCGACGGAGGTGGCCGTCAACATCGATACCGGGCCGCTATTTCACCTGCGCCATGTGACGATAGAGGGCACGATCCCCGCCGAGGCGCGGCGGGACTTTACCCTGGCGCCCGGCGATCCGGCCGTGGCCGGCGCGGTGCTGGGCGCGGGGGAAAAACTGCTTACCGCGCTGCAGGCGGCGGGTTACGCCATGGCGCGCGTGCCGGCGCCGCAGGCGGTGGAAATCCCCGCCGCTCATGCGCTGGATGTGACCTTTGAGGTGAGCGCCGGGCCACGGGTGGATCTCGGCCCGATCGCCATCACCGGGCTGAAGGTGACCAATCCGGGCTATGTCCGGCGCCGTCTGATGCTGCACCAGGGCGAGCAGTATTCCCCCAGCACCATCGAGACCGCGCGGCAGGATCTGATTTCCACGGGCATCTTTTCGGGTGTTAAGATCAGTGCCGCGCCGGCGCTGGATGCCGCCGGCCAGCTACCGCTGCGCGTTGATGTCAGCGAACGGGCGCGCCGTTCCGTGACGGTGAACGTGTCATATTCCACGGATCTGGGCGCGAGCGCCGGCTTGACCTGGGGCTACCGCAATGTGTTCGGCAATGCCGAGCAGCTTAATCTGACCGCCGGCCTCACGGGCTTAGGCGGCAGCGACAGCACCGGCGAGGGCTATCTCGCCAAAGCCCAGTTCCTCAAGCCCGATTTCCATCACCGGGATCAGACGCTGGAGCTGGATATCGAAGCCATCAAGCAGGATCTGGACACCTATGATCAGACCGCCGAGATCGCCAGCGCAGGCATCTCGCGCAAACTTTCCACGCAGTGGACCGTAGGGATCGGCCTGACGGGCACGCAGGAGACGATCCTGCAGCAGGATGTCAGCCGTGACTACACGCTGCTGGCGGTGCCGATCAGCGGCAAATTCGACTCGACGGCGGTCGCGGAACCCTTCGACGACCCCACCCACGGCATCCGGGCCACGCTGGTAGCCAGCCCCACCGAATCCTTCTCCGGCCAGGCTGCGACGTTCTTCATCCTGCAGGGCACCGCTTCCACCTATTGGGATCTGCATAGCGTGGGCCTGGCACCGCAGGGGATGAGCGTGCTGGCGTTCCGGGGCATCGTGGGCACGGTGCAGGGCGCCACGGATCTGCAATTGCCGCCGGACCAGCGGTTTTACGCCGGCGGCTCCGGCACCATACGCGGCTTCAAATACCAGTCGGCCGGGCCGCTGTTCACGGACAGCACGCCCGAGGGCGGCACGGCCATCGATACCGCAACGATCGAGCTGCGCCAGCGTGTTTGGCACGATATCGGCATCGCGGTGTTCGGCGATGCCGGCCAGGTGAGCACCTCTTCGGCGCCGTTCCAGGGCACGATGTATGAGGGGGTGGGCATCGGGGCGCGCTATTACACCTCCATCGGCCCGATCCGGCTGGATTGTGCCGTGCCCCTAGATCGACCGCCTGGTGGTGACAGTTTCGAAATCTATCTCGGGATCGGGCAGGCCTTTTGAGCGACGCACCCTTATCCAGGCCGCGCCACCGCGTGCGAAAAACCCTGTTCTGGGTGGCCGGTATCGTGTTGGGGATGCCGGTGGCGCTGCTGCTGCTGATCCTGGTTCTCGGCAACACCGGCCTTGGCCGTTCGCTGATCGAGAGAACCGTGGCCTCTGTCACAGACAACAGCGTGGTGATTACCGGGCTCTCCGGCCGTTTCCCCGATGCGCTGCGCCTCGGCCATGCGGAAATCCGCGATGAGCGGGGGGCGTGGCTTACCCTTGACGGCGTGGTGCTGGACTGGTCGCCGCTGGCGCTGATCGGGCGCACGGCGAACATTGCGCTTCTGGCGGCCGATCGCGTGGAGCTCGCGCGGCTGCCGGCGCCCTCCGCGCCCACCGCCACATCGTCCGGGGGCGCAGTCTCGCTGCCCGTGCAGGTCGATGTGCGGCAATTGCGGGTGGGCATGCTGAGGATCGGCGCGCCGGTCGCGGGCCACGCAGCCAGTCTGCGCGTCGATGGCGCCGGCCATGTGATCAGTCTTAGCAGGGGCCACGTTGTGCTGTCCGTCGACCGGATCGATGGGCCCGGCATGTATCACGTCGATGCGACGCTCACGCCCGCCAGCATCACGGGCCGGTTCACGGCATCAGAGTCCGCGGGGGGCCTTATCTCCGGCCTGGCTAAGCTGCCCGATCTCGGCGCGCTCAACGCCAGCGTCAGCATCGCCGGCACGCGCAGAGCCGAGCGGGCGCGCTTGAGTCTCACCGCAGGTCAGTTGAAGGCGAATGCCACGGGCAGCCTCGATCTGCCGGGGCGATCCGCGTCGCTGGATGTGACCGTGACGGCGCCTGCCATGTCTCCCCGGCCGGACGTATCCTGGGGCGGCGTCACGCTCGCGGCCCATGTCGCCGGCCCCTTCACCAAACCGAACGTGGCCGCGCACGCGGTGTTCACCAATCTGGCCGGAGGCGGTGCCGCCATCGCCGCGCTCACCGCTGACGCCAGCGGAAACCGCGGCACCATCGATCTGCACTGCGTGCTCACTGGCCTGCGCCTGCCGCCGCCCAAGCCGGATCTGTTCACCGCCGCCCCGCTGGATTTCACCCTCCATGCGGTGCTGGACACGCCATCCGCCGAATTGCGGTTCAGCCTCTCCCACCCCATCGTGACCGCCGACGGCAGCGCCACGCTGGGGCAGGACATTGCCGCGCGAATCCATACCGTGGTGCCAGACCTCGCGCCGCTTGCGGCACTCGGCGGTGTGGATCTGCAGGGCCGCACGGAGGCCACCGCATCGATGGCCACCCATGGCCGGGCGACCGATGTGACCGTCGACGGCACAGCGCTGTTCACCGGCGGTCAGGCGCCGGTACCCGCCTTGCTGGGGGCGACCACCTACGGCGTCACGGCCAGCCTCACCGGCCAGACGATCGCCATATCGCGCGCCGTCGTCGATGGCGCGGCCGCCCACGCGACTGTCACCGGCACGGATACGAACAACAAGCTTGATCTCGCCTGGACGCTGGCGCTGCGGAATCTGGCGAAACTTTCCCCGCAGGTGACGGGCGCGCTGACGGCCAGCTTGCATGTCACCGGCCCGCAATCCGGGCTGGACGTGGACGCCGATATCAGCGGCGATGTCGGCGTGCGCGGGGTGCCGAAAGGGCCGATCACGGTCGCCGTGCGTGCCCAGGGGCTGCTGGCAAACCCTTCCGGCCGCGTGCAGGTTCAGGGCCGCCTGGCGGGATCCGCCCTGACACTGGACGCCACCGCCGAACGCCAGCCCGACGGTGCCCTGCACGCGGTGCTCACCCGAAGCGGCTGGAAAAGCCTTACGGCCGAGGCAGATCTGGTTCTGCCCAAGGGGGCGTCTTTTCCCACCTTCACGCTGACCGCCCGGATGGCGCGGCTGGCCGACCTGGCACCGCTGATCGGCCAGAAGATCGAGGGCGCGATCGCCGCACGGATCGGCACGGTCCGGCGGGCCGGCCCGCCGGTTGTGGCGGTGGATATGACCGGCACTCACCTGGCTGCCTCCGGCGCCTCCATCGCGCGCGCGTCCCTGACCGGCACGGTGCGCGACCCCGCGCAAAACCCCGATCTGGCATTGGCACTGGCGGCCGAGGGCGTGGCAGCCCCCGGCAATGTGGCCGGCAGCACCCGCCTGGCCGCCAGCGGCCGGCTCGCCGCACTGGATCTGCGTGGCGACGCGGACCTCACCATCGCCGGCACGCCCGCCAGCGCCGCCGTGCAGGCGCGCGTGGATACGCCCGGAAAACGCGTGACGCTGAGCGCCCTACGGGCTGACTACAAGTTGGAGGAACTGCGTTTGCAGGCCCCCGCGCAGATCAGATTGGCGCCGGACGTGGCGGTGGACCATCTCAGCCTTGCCCTTGGCAAAGCACACCTGGATATCGCGGGGCGCGTGTCGCCCACGCTGTCGCTGACCGCCGCGCTGCGCCATGTGACGCCGGACCTGATCACCCCCTTTGTCCCTGGCCTGAAGGCCGCAGGGCTGCTCAGCGCCGATGCGCAACTCACCGGCACCATCGCGGCGCCCGCCGGCACGGTCCGCTTGCAGGCGAGCGGCCTGCGCCTGGTCACCGGCCCGGCCGCGTCGATCCCTGCCGGATCGCTGCGCGCCACGATCGGCTTGAACGGCCAAACGGCAAACATTGATGCGCGGCTTCAGGCCGGCCCCGATTTGCGTCTTGCCGCTACCGGCACCGCGCCGTTGCAGGCAGGGGGCGCGCTGGCGATGGAGGCTACGGGGCGGGCCGATCTTGCCGTGCTCAATCCGATTCTGGGCTCCACCGGACAGCGCGCGAGCGGCATTCTGGCGCTGGATGCCATGATCGGGGGCACCATTGCCGCGCCGCGGATCGGCGGCACCGCCACGCTGACCGGCGGCGAGATCCAGGATTTTGCGCGGGGCGTGCGCCTGAGCGCCATCTCCGCCACGCTGGCGGCGGCAGGCGACAGCGTTCGCATCCAGCAGTTTTCGGCCAAGGCGGGGAGCGGCACGATCGGCGCCAGCGGCAGCATCGGCGTGCTGGCGCCTGGAATCCCGGTGGATCTGCACCTGATGGCCCGCAACGCCAGGCCGCTGAGCAGCGATCTGCTGACGGCGACGCTGGACGCCGACATCTCGTTACGAGGCCTGGCCAAAGGCACGCTCGATGCCGCGGGTAGAATTAAGGTGCAGCGGGCGACGATCAATATTCCCGATGCGCTGCCGCCGAGCGTGGCGGTGTTGAAATTGCGCCGCCCGGGGCAAAAACCCACCCCCCCTGCCCCGCCGGCGCCGGCCGCCATCGTGCGCCTGGCGATCACGGTGGACGTGCCCGGCAACATCTTCGTGCGCGGCCACGGCCTGGATGCGGAACTTGGCGGCACCCTCACCGTGGGTGGCACCAGCATGGCGCCGCAGATCGGCGGCGGCTTCACGATGCAATACGGCACCTTCAGCATCGCCGGCACCACGCTGAATTTCTCCAAGGGCGAGATCGGGTTCGATGGCGCGGGCGTAGCGAACAAGATCGACCCCACGCTGGATTTCGTGGCCGATAGCAACGCCAACGGGGTTACCGCCACGCTGACCATCGGCGGCTATGCGGATGGGCCGAAAATCACCCTCTCCAGCGTGCCGGACTTGCCGCAGGACGAAATCCTGGCCGAGCTTCTGTTCGGCACCAGCGTGAAGAACCTTTCCACCGTGCAGATCGCCGAAATCGCCGCGGCGCTTGCCGAGCTTTCCGGCGCCACCGGCAGCGGCGGCGATCCATTGGCCGCGGTGCGGCGGGGGCTTGGGCTGGACCGGCTCAGCGTAGGCAGCAGCGCCGGCTCCAGCGCCGGGGCCACGATCGAGGGCGGCCGCTATGTGGCACGGGGCGTGTTCATCGGCGCCAAGCAGGTCACCTCCGGCGGCACCGCCGCGGAGCTGCAGGTGAACCTGACCAAGCGCCTGAAAGCCGAAGCGCAGCTTTCTACCGGCGGCGGCAGTGTGCAGGGCGCTACCCCCGACAACGATCCCGGCTCCACAATCGGCCTGAGTTATGGGTTCGACTACTAACAGGTAAAAGGTCTTTGCTTCTCTCTTTCAAGAAAGAAGAGACTTTCTTCTTTTTTGAAAAAAAGAAGCAAAAAACTTTTGCATGTTTGCATCCGACGGCGGAGAGGGTTTGCCCAGATGACCCAGTGAACGTTAGATTTAGCGACAAATTGGGTTATTTTGCCAGGGGGCACCATGCTCGAGCTGATCGTTACCTCGCCGTTTGAAAACTATACCGTGGGGCAGAGCATCACCAATCCGCTCGCCATCAACGCGGTGCTGAACGGCCCCTTTGCGCAGAGCGTGGTGCCCATCGAGGCGGTGGGCAACGAACCCGGCACCGCGGAGGCGATCACCGCTTCCGTCATCAGCGCCGTCATCGGTGCCCCGCTCGGTCTGGCCGGCAGCGTGGCCAATGCCACGCCGGCCGCGCTGGAGTGGTCGGCCGATGGGGCCACCTGGCTGCCCGTGGGAAGCTTCGTGCTTTCCGCCGGCACCTGGACCGGCACAGGCCCGCTTTACGCCACGGTCCAGACGGGCAGCCTTGTGGTGCGGGACAGCCAGGCCCAATGGGTGCAATCCGCCCCCGCCGCCTTCACCGTTTCAGCGGCGCCGTCCGGCGGCACCACCCCGCTGAACGGCACGATCACCCTGGCGGATGGCTCGGTGATCGACTCGCTCGGCCCGGGCCTGATCGCTTCGCAAAACACGGGCGGCGCCGCCGGCGCGCTCTCGGTCGGGTTTGGCACCATTGCCGGCAGCGTGGCCGATGGCGGCGCACTGGCCGCGGAGACCGCCGCACGCAGCGCCGGCGAGGCCGCCACTGCCACCGCGCTGGCCACCACATCCGGCAGCGCGCAATCCGCCCAATCCGCGGCCGCCTCGGCCCAATCCGCCGCGATGGCCGCCCAGAGTTCCGCCGATGCGGCGATGACCGCGGCCAACGACGCCCAGGCCTTGGCCACATCCGCGCAATCGGCCGCCGCATCGGCCAGCGCCAGCGCCGCCGCCGCACAAAACGCCGCGAGCCTGGCCCAGATGACGGCCACGACCGCGCAAGGTGCCGCCGCCGCCGCCGCCGCCACGGCCAGCAATGGCACGATCACCCTGATGGACGGGGCCAGCATCAATGCCATCGGCGCTGGCCTTTCCACCGGCGATGGCGGCGCCGGCCCGCTTTGCGTCACATTCGGCACCACGGCCGGCACCGTGGCGGACGGGGGCGCCCTGACGCTGACCCAGGCCACCGCCGCCGCCGCGCTGGCGGCAACGGCGCTGGGCACGCCCGGCGGGCCCGCCGCGCTGGACAACAGCGGCCATGTGCCGCTTTCCGCCCTGCCGCCGATAGAGGGACAGAACTGGACATCCCTGCCCGGCAGCGCCGCCATTTTCCATCGCGGCCCGGTGCCGGCGCCGGCGACGCCGCGCGCCGGGCTGCTGCTGGGCGATGTGCTGAAAATCAACGGCATATTCAACTTCGCCGAAATCTGGGACACCCAGGCCACCTACGATGCCTGGCCGGCGCTGCAGAATTTTCTCCTGTATTGCCAGAAACTGGCGCTGGCCATGAAGAGCGACAGCATCGACAATCTGACCCAGCGCAATTGCGTGCGGGCGATCCTGCCGCGCGGCGCCTACCTGATCAGCCAGCCCTTGATCGTGCCCGAATATGTCGATCTCGACTGCCGCGGCACCCTGTACCGCGCCGCCTATACCGGCGACCAGACCGGCACCGATTCCGGCAGCGCCCCCGGCATATTCGCCACCAATCAATATTTGCCCACGGTGGTGATCACGCCCCGCGCGCATGCAGCCAATCTGAACATCTATGTGAACACCGACGGTAACATCGCCCATCGCGGCAGCGGCGTGTGCATCGGCAAAACCTGGGCCGCGCAGAAGGGATCATCCTGCACCATCGGCAATCCCGGCAGCGGATACGCGGTTGGCGACATGCTCTATATGGCGCAGCCCAGCGCGCTTCCGTATTTCAACTGGGCCTGCCAGGTGAGCGCGATTTCAGGCGGCGGTGCCAAAGGGCCGATTGCGGCGGCAATCGTGACGGCCACCGGCGCCTATAGCCTGCCGCCGGCGAGCTATAATTGCGGCCCCTCGCTGCAACAGCTTCAGTGGACCGCAGCCAACGGTTTTCCCAACATCCTTGATCCCGCCAATCCCGGTTGCTTCGAAGTGGCAGCCGCCTATGCCAGCAACGGCACCACGCCATCGGGCGGCACCGGCGCCACACTCGCCCCGGTGTGGCAGGGCGACTACGTGGCCGGCACCGCCGCCTACAATGTCGGCGCTGTGATCACCAACGGATCGCAGATCGGCAAATTGCAGATCACCGGCGGCATCCCGGTGCTGTACGACCCCGTCGCCTACGGCCCCACTTTTGGCGTGATGATCGCGGGGCTGGAAACGGTGATCCAGGAAATCCAGCTGCTCGGCGGCAATGCCGGGGTTTATGGGTATTTCGGCCAGGATGTGCGCATCGGCACGCTCAACGTGGTGGAAGCCGGCGTCGGCGTGGAGTTGTTCGGCTGCGGATCCTGGCACTGCCCGCTGGTGGTGCTGGATACCTGCGGCGCGGCCTTTCTGATCAACGAGAGCCAGGGCGTGCGCATGGGGTTCCGCGCCTTCTTCGAGCAGGGCAACATCGGCCTGCCGAACGCCTATCCCAACAGCCTGGGCAACGCCATCCAGATCGGCACCGCCAGCAGCGCCAGCTTTCCCAACGCCGATATTCATCTGGACGGTGATCTGGTGAACATGGGCGGCCTGCCGGCCTCCACGATCGCGGCCAATCCCGGCACCGCGATTGCGAGCCAAAGCCCACGCCACATGACCGCCAGCATCTCGCTGGCCTGGCTGTTCAGCAGCGTGATCCGGGTGAAGGTGACCAATATCGGCGAACAGGGGGGTCTTGCGACCATCCTGCCCAGCGCGGGTTTCTGCCAGCTCGGTTTCGGTGTGGATTCCGGCAATGTGATTGAAGGGTCTATCGACACCATCCCCACGATCGATGGCACGCCGCCACCGGCCCAGGCGATTTTCGTGCCGGCCGGGGGCGGCCATGGTTTTCCCGGCTGCGCCATACGCGTGTGGGATGGTCTGCATCAATGCTGGCTCGGGCCGTTCAACACGATCGAAATGTTCGGCACCGCGGCACCCGCCAATGGCATTTCGGGCACCGGGGCGGGGCTGGCGATGCCGGGATCGACTTATGTGGACACAACGGCAGGATCAGGCCGCCGGTACGTGAACACGGGATCGCAGAGTTCNNCAAGTGTCAAGAGTTTTTTGCTTCTTTTTTTCAAAAAAGAAGGCCTTGCTTTGCATGCCGCAAAGCATCAGCACCCAGCCTTACGGGGCGACGCCGTAAACCATCCTGGGGGTCAGGGCCAGATGGGACCGCAAGGCGGGGATGGCACGGGCGGGATCGCGGCTCAGCACGTCTTCCATCAACGCCTGATGCATGGCGAGGAAATCGTCTCGGTCGTGCAAGCCGCCGAACATCATGTCACGATAGCGGAACGCCTGGTCGAAGGCCAAAGTCTGAATCTGCGCAAGCCGCGGCGAGACACAGCCCGCAACCAAAGCCTGGTGAAACTGCTTGTGCGCCGGCTCGAACCTGCGAAACGTCGCGCCGTCACCGCCACTCGAATGCATCACCGCGCGCGACAAACGCGCGAACGCAGCCACAATCCCCACTTCCCACTCGTCGCCTCCGGCGGCGATCGCACGCTCCAGCATGGTCGCCTCAACCATCTGCCGAACCAGCGTGATATCCTCCAGATCCGGCTGGGACATCTCGGTCACACGAAAGCCGCGATGGCTGGTTGCCGTCACCAACCCCAGCGCGCACAAGCGCGACAAAGCCTCCCGGATCGGCGAGGCGCCAATGCCATAATGTTCCTTGAGGCTGTCGATGCGGAGCTTTTGCCCAGGGGCCAGCACACCATACAGAATATCGTTCACCAGCCGCTCCGCGGCTTGCTCTGCAAACGTCTCCTCGCCCGCTTCAGGCAACATCCTGCCTCCCAGCAAACATATCCAGAATAGGCCAGCCCAGGGCGCCCAGTCAATATCCTCACGACAAAAACATATTTTGTCGATAAAACGCATTTTGTCGATTTTCTATTGCGCCCGTGTGTGATACCGACTCCCTTACGTTCAAGAAAATCAGCCCGGCAATCGGGCACAGAGGAGGGGAGATGGCGTTCAACACACGCGGCCTGTGCCGCGGCACCACCAAAACCTGGCTGCGCGCAGGTACGGCACTCGGGGTAGGGCTGTGCGCGTTCGGCCCGTTGCCCAGCCAGGCCGGCACCACAGAAACGAGCGCCCAACCCCGGCCGGCCGCCACACTGGAGCAGGTGGTGGTCACCGCCACACGACGTACCGAGCGGCTGCAGAAAGTGCCCGTGTCTGTCAGCGTTCTGTCGCAGAGCTTCCTGCGTGATCATGATGTGCGCTCGCTGCAGGACCTTGCGGCGACCACGCCGGGCCTGGTGACCACGAACGATTCCGGATACGGCACCGCACCGCTGGCCATCCGTGGCATCGGCGGCGCCAATGGCGGCGGCAATTTCTTCGCCGATGAACCCGTGGCGGTTTATGAAGATGGCGCCTACGTCTCCCGCGTGCGCTTCGCCACCACCGATCTGCTGGACACCGATTCGATCCAGGTGCTGCGCGGCCCGCAAGGCACGCTGTTCGGCCGTAACGCCACCGCCGGCGCGATCCTGATCACCACCGCCCAGCCCACGGATCATCTCACCGGCTTCATCAACACCACCATCGCCTCTTTCGGCGAATACCGCGTCAATGGCGCCATCTCCGGGCCGTTGGATCCGGCCGGCAAGCTGGAAATGCGCGCCGCCCTGGCCTATTCTGATATCGCTGGCTGGGGAACCAACAGCTATAACGACACGAAGCTGAACGGATCCCACGAGGTCACCGGCCGGCTGACGCTGAAATTTCGCCCCGCCGATGATCTGACGTTTACAGCCGCCTATGAACGGCTCGACAGCAACGCCAGCAACGGCAACTACTCGCTGTATAATTCGAGCAATCTTGCCAGCGCCGCAAATCCTGGCGGCAGCGACGTGGTATTTCCGTATCAGCGCGCGGCCAATTACAACAGTCTGATCAGCAGCAACACCTACGACCAGAACGCGCCCAGCACCACCCGCACCACCGGCAACAACGTCACCCTGCACGCGCAATACGACCTTGATGCATTCAGCATCTACAGCATCTCGAATTACCGCAACTGGCATACGGTAGGGGAGCAGGATTCCGATGGGCTGGGCGGCATTCCGCCCCTGCCGCCCTTCGTCACCGGCGCCAATGACGGCTACGGCACCAATTCCGGCACGTTGATCGATAGCCAATGGTCCGAAGAACTGCGTGCCGCCTCCACCGACACCACCAGCCGGTATAAATGGACCGCCGGAGCGATGTTTTATGGCGAAAACAACGCGATTTCCCCCTTCATCATCAACGATTATCTCGTAGGGCCCGGCGGCGCCGGCACTTCGGCCATTTTCGATGCGCATCAGCAGACGCTCTCCTGGTCCGGCTTTGCCGAAGGCAGCTACAAAATCACCGATAAGCTGAGCTTCACGCTGGGTGGCCGCTATTCGGTGGACAAGAAGGATTTTTCCGATCTGTTCACGCTGAAGACGATCAACCAGTTCGCCCCCCCTGGGCCGCCGGTGCCACTGTTTCCGGCCGGCACCGTGCTGGCCTTGCTGCCATCGGGCGGCACATCCTACTTCTACAATTTCTCCCCGCGTGCCGTGGTGGACTACCAGTTCACCGATACGCTCTTCGGCTATGCCAGCGTCAGCCGTGGCTACAAGAGCGGCGGGTATAACGCATTCGATACCGGCCCCACGCCGCCCTTCGCACCTGAGAAGAACACCGCCTATGAAGCCGGCGTGAAGAGCGATCTGCTGGGCGGGCGGGCACGGCTTAACGTGTCTGGCTACGACTACGAATATAGCAATCTTCAGATACGCCAGGGCGTGCCCTCAGGCGGCGTCAGCATCGCCAATGTGGCCAGCGCGCGTTCGGCCGGTGGCGAAATCGAAGGCCAGTTGGTGCCGATCCCCGGGCTGACCCTGACGGGCAACATCGCCTATGACGATGCCTATATCCTGAAGGGCGTGCTGGGCCAGGTGAATGGCCCAAGCTTCGTGTTCGGCTCGGCGACAACATCGGTGGTCAACGTGGCCGGCAACCAGTTGAGTCGCGCGCCGCACTGGGAAACCTACCTCGCGGCCGATTACAAATGGGCAATCGGCGAATTCGGCACGGCGGATGCCCTGTTCGATTTCCGCTCGCAAAGTGCCGAGTATTTCCTGGAAACGGAGCAGCAGGTCGGCAATACGTTCTACGGCAATGGCTGGTACCAGGTTGATCTGCACGTCTCGTTCGTGCCGCGCAACACACGCTTCACGATTGCCGGATTTATCGAAAACCTCAACGATGAGAGGCATGTGACCCAGGTGGCCTCGGCATTCGCGCTGCCGCTGGCGTCTGTGAATGCGCCGCGGCAGTTCGGCTTGCAGCTGGGGTATCGGTTCTAGGACGTGAAGGAAGGGTCTTCTTTTTTTTGAAAAAAAGAAGCAAGAAACTTTTACCTGTGCTGTCGCGGACTCGCCGGAAACGTATGCCGAGGAACAAGAGTTTTTTGGTTCTTTTCTTTCAAAAAAGAACCGCTTTCTTCCCTGCCTAAGGAGAGTCTCCATGCGCCTGGTCACGTTCAAAGCCGGCGCCGCGCCGCGGCTGGGCGCGCTGATCGAAGACGACACGCACATCCTCGATCTGGCCGCGGCGGCACCGGATTCGCCCCACCTGGTCAGCATGCAGACACTCATCGAATCCGGCACGCCGGGCCTGGATGCGGCCCGCGCCCTGGTGAACGCCGCACCACACGCCGCCCGTGTGCCGGCCGGCAGAGCCACGCTGCTATCGCCCCTGCCGGTCCCGGTGCAGGTGCGCGATTTCATGTGCTTCGAGGAACATGCGCGCCAGGCCGGCTTCAATGCCTCCAAGTTCATGGCCCATGATATGCCCGATCCGGCAGCTTCCTTGGCGGCGATCGAGAAGGCAGGGCCGCAGAAGCCGCCAAAAATCTGGTTCGAGCAGCCCGTGTATTACAAGGGCAATCGCTTCGCCATTGCCGGAACGGGCGCGGATGTGATCTGGCCCGCCTATTCGAAGGTCATGGATTACGAACTGGAATTTGCTGCCATCATCGGCACCGGCGGCGTGGATATCCCGGCCAGCCAGGCCCATGCGCATATATTCGGCTACACCATCTATAACGACTTCTCGGCGCGCGATGCGCAATTCCGCGAAATGGCGGGCCGGCTGGGCCCCGCAAAAGGCAAGGATTTCGATGGCGGCACCATTCTGGGCCCCTGCATCGTCACCGCCGACGAGATCCCCAACCCGTACGACCTGGCAATGACGGCGCGGGTCAACGGCGAGATCTGGACGGATGGGCGCTCCAACACCATCCAATGGAGCTTTGCCCAGATGATCGCTCATGTCAGCCAGGGCGAGACGATCTATCCCGGAGAAGTGTTCGGCTCGGGCACCGTGGGCAATGGATGCGGGCTGGAATCCATGCGGTTTCTCAAGGATGGCGATGTGGTCGAGCTGAGCGTGGAAAAAATCGGCACCATCCGCAACCGTGTGCTGGCGCCACATCTGCGTCCCGGGAGCTAAGTCATGGCACGCCGTCTGGTTGATCTTTCCGTTGCCATCAACAACACCACCGTCGCCGATCCGCCGCCGCTACGGCCGCGCATCACCTACCATGGGCATGACGATACCTTCGCCCAGATGGGTCCGTTCTTCCCGGGCCTCAGCAAGGAGGATCTGCCCGACGGCAAGGCATGGGCGGTGGAGGATTTGCAGATT
Organism: Acetobacteraceae bacterium; assembly: GCA_003133065.1. Classification (GTDB taxonomy): domain Bacteria; phylum Pseudomonadota; class Alphaproteobacteria; order Acetobacterales; family Acetobacteraceae; genus BOG-908. The sequence continues at coordinate 13,701 of PKZM01000147.1, read as the reverse complement.
TCCACCCATAACGGCACACATATCGATGCACCTTGGCATTACCACCCCACCATGGATGGCGGTGCGCCAGCCGCCACCATCGATGAAGCGCCGCTCGATCTGTTCCTCCGCCCCGGCGTAAAACTGGATTTCCGGCATTTTCCCGATGGCTACGTGGCCACTGCCGCTGATGTGAAAGCCGAGCTCGCCCGCATCGGGCATGTGCTGCAGCCTTTCGATATCGTCATTGTCAATACGGCGGCCGGGCTTGCCTATGGTCAGCCGGATTATGTGTCCCGCGGCTGCGGCATGGGTGCGCAAGCGACGCTTTATCTCACGTCCCAAGGGGTGCGCGTGGTCGGAACCGACGCCTGGTCCTGGGATGCGCCGTTCGTTCATACCGCGCGCCGCTATGCCCAATCGCAGGACCCTTCCATCATCTGGGAAGGCCATAAAGCAGGGATCGTGCGCGGCTATTATCAGATGGAGAAGCTGCACGGGCTGGAAGCGCTGCCGCCCTTCGGTTTCACCATCAGTTGCTTTCCGGTCAAGATCGAACGGGCATCCGCCGGCTGGATCCGTGCCGTGGCGATTGTTGAAGAATGACCCCCCAGCCCTCCGGCGCCGGCGAGTTCAGAAAATCCTGGCCATCGCTGCTGGCGGCACTGCTGGGCACAAGCCTTGGCATAGCCGCGCTGTTTTTTTATTCCCTCGGCGTGTTCATCAAGCCCTTGCAGGCCGCGTTCGGCTGGAGCCGGGCCGAGGTTTCGCTGGTGCCCTTGGTGGCCATTCTGTGTTCCGCAGTGCTCTCGCCGATCGTGGGCGGGTTGGCCGACAGATTCGGCCCGCGGCGCGTCGGTGCGCTCTCGCTGCTGGGGCTGTCTGTCGGGTTTTTCCTGCTCAGCCTTACCGGCGGCGCGTTCTCGCTGTTCCTGGCCTCCACCTGCGTGCTGGCCATCCTGGGCGCCGGGTCCTCGCCCGTGGTGTTCAGCCGGCTTGTCACGCTGTGGTTCGATCGCACACGCGGCCTGGCGCTCGGCATCGCCGCGTCCGGGGCGGGGATCGCGGGCATTGCCGTGCCCCGCCTGTTGCCGGGTTTTGTCGCCACGCACGGGTTCCGGGCTGGCTACGGGCTGCTGGCGGTGCTGCCGCTGCTGGCGCTGCCGGCGGTACTGGTGCTGGCGCGCGATGGAAGCACGCGGCAGAAGGCCACACCGGTCACGGGCTGCACGCCTGCTCAGGCGCGGGCGCAGCCGCGCTTCTGGCGCATGGGGCTGGCCTTCTTCCTGGTGGCGCTGGCCGGCGGCGGCTTCATCGTCCACTTCATCCCCATGCTGAGCGATGCCGGCTTTACCCCCGCCCAGGCGGGGGCCACGGCTGCGTTCACCGGCTTTGCCATCATTGCCGGAAGGCTGGGCACCGGCGCCGCGGTGGACAGGTTTTTTGGCCCGGCCGTCGCTGCCATCCTGTTTGCCGTCTCAGCGTGCGGCTGCGTGCTGCTGGCGCTGGGCGGGGCCGGCTGGGGCGCGGTGGCCGCTGTGCTGGTGGGGTTCTCGTTCGGCGCGGAAGTGGATCTGGTGGCGTTTCTGGCCGCCCGGTATTTTGGCCTGCGATCGATCGGCGCGGTGTTCGGCATGCTCTATGCCTGCTTCACCGCCGGCGTCGCGGCGGGCCCCCTGCTGGCCGGAATACTGCACGATGTCACGGGTAGCTACAGCGCGTCCCTTCTGGTGCAGGCCGCCTGCCTGTTGGTGGCCGCCGTGCTGGCCGGCACGTTGGGCCGCTACCCCGCGCAGTTTCCGCAGGCGACGGAGTAAGCCACATGCCGACCCTGTACGGCCATCCCTTCTCCCGCGCCCACCGCGTGCTGTGGATGCTGAAGGAACTTGCCATTCCCTACACCCACATTCCCACCGGCTTTCAGGATGGCGGCTGCCGCACACCGGAATATCTGGCGATCAACCCCAATGGCCGCGTGCCGGCATTGGTGGATGGCGACCTCACCTTGTTTGAGTCGCTGGCGATCAACCTTTACCTGGCACGCAAGTTTGCCGGCGGCGGCGCGCCCCCGCTTTGCCCCGGCAGCGCGGCCGAGGAAGCGCTGGCGACGCAGTGGAGTTTTTGGGCCGCCACCGAAGTGGAAAAGCCGCTGATCTTCGCGGCCGCCAATCTGATACTGTTCCCGCCCGCGGATCGGCGGCCCGCGGAAGCCGAACTGGCCTTGCGGCGCCTGGATCGTCCCTTCACCGTGCTGGAGGGGCACCTCGCCCGCCAGGATTTTTTGATCGGCGACCGTTTCACCGTGGCCGATCTCAACGTGGCGGCGGTGATGTCGCTGATACCGCTCGCGGGCATCGATATCAGCCAGTATCCGAAAATGTCAGTTTGGCTGGATGCGTGCCTGCAGCGGGATGCGGCAGCCGACTGGAAGCCGATCCGGTTTACAATCCCCCGCCCGCCCGACGCGGTGCTGTTGTCGCGGTTCATGTGAAGGAAGGAAGATGTTCTTTTTTGAAAAAAAGAACCAAAAAACTTTTGTTTGTTCAGGCGCGCTGTGGAACGGCCGTGTCGGGTCCAAAACCTAAAAGTTTTTTGCTTCTTTTTTTCAAAAAAGAAGGCCTCTCATTATTTGTTCCACACCCTGCGCAACAGATCAACCAGGCCCCGCCTTTCCGCCGCCGTCATGTCAGGCAGAAACCCCGCCTCGTGGGTTTCAATGCCCTCCCAAACGCGTTCGGCCAGCGCCCGGCCCGCTTCCCGCAGTTCCAGCCCTTGGGAGCGGCCATCCGCCTGGGTTCGGCTGAGCAGGCCATTTTCCGTCAGCATTGCCGCGATCGGCGCCATGTTGGCCCTCTGGATCGCAAGGATACGGCCGATTTCGCTTTGTGTGATCCCCGGATTATGGGCGATCAGCAACAGCACCGATGCTTCCGTGGGCGTCAGCCCAGGCCCGTCCAGGACGTGCGCGAGGTCCGCGAGCATAGCGCCGGAGGCGCGCCGTAATTGGTAGCCAAGCAGCCCATCCAGGGGGTTATCCACCGTTGCGCTGTCGTCGGATCGGGATCGAGCCACTGTCATAGGCCGACACTGCCTGTTGCTATCCGGCATAGCAATCCATATGCTATGGATCATAACAATAAGCGTCCTGATGCGAGGCGATAATGGCGGCCAAGATGTTCCAGCGGCTTGATCCGGTCACCGGCGCGGTGGCGAGTGAAGCGCCTGCCATGCCGGTCAGCGATGCACAGGCGGCCGCCGATGCCGCGCAGCACGCCTTCGCCGCCTGGTCCGCGCTCGGCCCAAATGCGCGCCGCGCGCTGCTCTCCACGGCCGCCGACAGGCTGCAGGCCAAGGCGCCGCAATTCGTCGACGCGATGATGCGCGAAATTGGCGCCACTGAAGGCTGGGCGCGGTTCAACCTTGCCTTGGCCGCCGGCATCATCCGCGAGGCCGCTGCCATGACCACGCAAATCAGCGGTGAGGTGATCCCTTCCGACAAGCCTGGCTGCATCGCCATGAGCTTGCGCGAACCGGTGGGCGTGATTTTAGGGATTGCGCCATGGAATGCACCGATCATTCTGGGCGTGCGGGCGGTGGCCATGCCGCTTGCCTGCGGCAATACGGTAGTCTTCAAGGCATCCGAGCAATGCCCGCGCACCCATATGCTGATTGGCGAGGCTTTTGCCGAGGCCGGCCTGCCGGAGGGCTGCCTCAGCATCGTGACCAACGCGCCGGAAGATGCGGCCGCCGTGGTGGGTGCGCTGATCGATCATCCCGCCATACGGCGCATCAACTTCACCGGATCCACGGGCGTTGGCAAGATCATCGCCCAGCGTGCAGCCGCGCATCTCAAACCCTGCCTGCTGGAACTCGGCGGCAAGGCACCGCTGATCGTGCTGGAGGATGCCGACCTCGATGAGGCGGTGAAGGCCGCGTCGTTCGGGGCCTTCATGAATCAGGGCCAGATCTGCATGTCCACCGAGCGCATTATCGTCGTTGATGCCGTCGCCGAAGCGTTTGTGGAGAAATTCACCGCAAAGGTCGCGGGCATGGCGGTCGGCGATCCGCGCGAGGGCAAAACACCGCTGGGCGCCGTGGTCGACCTGAAAACCGTGCGCCATGTCAGCGCCCTGGTCGCGGATGCGGTGCAGGCAGGTGCCGTGCTGATCAATGGCGGGGCCGCGCATGGCGTGCTGATGCCGGCACATGTGGTCGATCATGTGGTGCCCGCGATGAAGCTGTTCCGCGAGGAGAGTTTCGGCCCGGTGGTGGCCATCACCCGCGCCCGCGATGAAGCCCATGCCATCGACCTCGCCAACGACACCGAATACGGTCTCTCGGCCAGCGTGTTCAGCCGCGATACCGCGCGCGGCTTGCGTGTGGCGCGCCTGATCAAATCCGGCATCTGCCACATCAACGGCCCCACCGTGCACGATGAAGCGCAGATGCCGTTTGGCGGCGTGAAAGCCTCCGGCTATGGCCGTTTCGGTGGCAAGGCCGGCATCGATGCCTTCACGGACATACGCTGGATCACGATCGAGACTCAGCCTGGCCACTATCCCATCTGAACAGGAAGCCACCCGTCATGACCACGCTGTCGCCCAAGGGCACGGTTGCCTACGATATTATCGGCCGAATTGCCTGGCTGCGTTTCAACCGGCCGGAAAAGCGCAACTGCATGTCGCCCACACTCAATCAGGAAATGGGCGATGCCTTGGCGGAACTCGAGTTTCGCGATGATGTCGGCGTGCTGGTGCTCTCCGGCGAGGGGACGTCCTGGTCCGCCGGCATGGATCTGAAGGAGTATTTTCGCGAGACCGAACCAAAGGGCCTGGGCGCCGTGCGGCAGGCGCAGCGTGAAAGCTATGGCTGGTGGCGCCGCCTGCGCTGGTATCAGAAGCCCACGATCGCGATGGTGAATGGCTGGTGCTTCGGCGGCGGCTATGGCCCGCTCTTCGCATGCGATCTGGCCTTCGCGGCCGAAGAGGCGCAGTTCGGGCTGTCCGAGATCAATTGGGGCATTCTGCCGGGCGGCGGCGCCACCAAGGTGGCGCTGGAACTGATGCCGTTCCGCCGGGCGATGTATCACGCCATGATGGGCGAGACGATCGATGGCACGACCGCCGCGCAATGGGGCCTGGTGAACGAGGCGATGCCCTTGGCAGCCCTGCGCGACCGGGTGGAAGAGGTGGCGCAGGTGTTGCTTAAAAAGAATCCCGTGGCGCTGAAAGCGACAAAGGATGCCATTCGCCGCGTGGGCGAGATGACCTACGACAATGCCGAGGATTACCTGGTGCGCGCGCAGGAAGCGGCCAACAGTTTCGACAATGAGGGACGCCACGAAGGCATCCGCCAATTCATCGACGACAAGACCTACAAGCCGGGCTTGGGCACCTATGATCTGGAAAAACGCAAGGCCTGACCGGCAGCGGGATCGTCGCTGATGCGGCCGGTGGATCATCTGGCGTTTCAGGCGCGCTTCCAGCCTGACCGGCTGGCGATGATGGACCTCGCATCGGGCCGGCAATGGTGCTTCGCCGAGCTGGACCGCGCGGTGGCGCAGATGGCCGCGCTGCTGCGGCACGGCCACGCCATCGGCAACGGCGATCGTGTGGCCGCACTGGCGCGCAATTGCGCCGAGTTGCTGCTGCTGCACTTCGCCTGCGCGCGCCTGGGTGCGATCTACGTGCCGCTGAATTGGCGTCTCGCACCACCGGAAATCGCTTTGCTGATCGAGGACGCGGAGCCGGCACTGATCGTGGGCGATGGCGAACTTGCCCGCGCCGGCATAGACGGTATCAGCATTGACGACCTGGGCAGCGCTGCTAGGCAGTGCGATAAGCTGGCGCACGAGACGATCGATCCCGACAGGCCCAGCCTGATCCTGTTTACATCGGGAACGTCCGGCCGCCCCAAAGGAGCCCTGCTCAGCGAACGCAATCTGTGGGCCACCGCAACCAATCTTGGCCGGCTTGGAAATGTTACCCACACCAGCCGCTTCCTCGTCGATTCACCGATGTTCCATATCATCGGCCTGGTCAGCAATGTCCGCCCCGCCTTGTATCATGGCGGCGCGGTGCTGATCTCCGATGGGTTCGATCCCGCGCGCACGCTGGCGCGCATGGCTGATCCGGCGCTCGCGGTGACGCATTATTTCTGCGTACCGCAAATGGCCACCATGCTGCGCCAGCGCCCCGGTTTCGATCCGGCGGCCCTGCGTGGCCTCACCGCCATCTTCACCGGCGGCGCACCGAATCCGGCAGCCGCGATAAAAGCCTGGCTGGAGCAGGGTATTGCCGTGGTGGATGGTTTTGGCATGAGCGAAACCGGAACGGTATTCGGCATGCCGCCCGATCCGGCTATTATTGCACGCAAAGCCGGGTCGGTCGGGTTTGGAACCCCCACGATCGAGGCACGCATTGTCGATGAAGCCGAACAAGACTGCCCAGATGGCACCCCGGGCGAATTGCTGCTGCGCGGCGAAAATGTCTTCGCCGGCTACTGGCGCCGCCCGCAAGCCAATGAAGATGCCTTTACCCACGATGGCTGGTTTCGGACCGGCGATGTGGCGGTGCGCGACAGCGATGGTTTCTACCGGCTGGTCGATCGCAAAAAGGACATGTTCATCTCGGGGGGAGAAAATGTCTATCCCGCCGAGGTGGAATCGGCCATGGCCGGCTTTGCCGGAATTGCCGAATTAGCCATGTTCGGTGTGCCCGACGAGAAATGGGGCGAGGTCGGCCACCTGGTGATCGTCGCTCTTCCCGGCGTGTGTATCGACCGGGACAGCGTGATTGCCTATCTCGAGGGCCGCCTCGCCCGATACAAGATTCCCAAACATGTCACGTTCGCCGCATCATTACCGCGGACCGGATCCGGCAAGGTGATGAAAGGAATTTTGCGCCTCCTGGCCGCATCGGCCTAATCTGGGTCTTCAAGCCTTAATTCCGCGTGGTCGGATGATGATCTGCTGCGCATTAGTGCGGGGTTGGAAGGGCCCCGCCGTAGTTTGTCGCGGGGCGCTGGGCGGTGACGGATCGGCCGAAATTGGCGCCGAGCCGGTTGCGCGTGGCGCTCTCGTTGAACTGGCCGGTGACGTTGCCGGACGACGTGGCGTTGTAGGGGGCGCTGGTATCGGCGGAAAAACGCTGCACGTGCCGGGCAACATCGGCAAGAATCTGGTTCAGGCAATCATAGCTCTGCGCCGTGCCCACCTGCACATCCACACAGGTTTGCTGCGTGGCGCGGGCGGCGGCGGCGTTTGCGGCCAGGCACAGGGTGAGTGCCAGGACCAGGCGCGGCATCACCAGGCAACGCGTCTTCACTGCGAGAGCCGCGAGAGCTGAATCTCGTTAATGGCAACGGGTTGGTTGGCAAGCAGGCCGGACGCATATGCGTTTTCATCCGCTGTCTGCCGCTGCTGGCGCAGGGCATGCACCAGCGCATCATGGATATCGGCGAGCGGCGCGGGCCCGGCGGGGCGCGTGGCGACAAGGCGCAGCAAATGGCAGCCGCCGTCCGTGCACACCGGATCACTGACGGCTCCTTCCGGCAGGCCCGCGACGGCGGGCTTCACGGACGGGGTCAGTTGCGGCTCGCTCACCCAGCCCATATCGGTGTACCGAAGGTTGGCACCATGCTTGGCAGCCTGGGTGAACACCAGCTTGCCGTGCTGGATCTGCGCACGCAGCGCCGCCAATTTCTGGCGGCCATCATCCACGGCGGGGGCATTGGCGGTGGGCAGGAAAATCTGCTCCAGATGATACGCGCGCGGCTGCATGAAACGCCCCTTGTTCTGATCATAGGCCGATTTCACTTCGGCCTCGGATGGATAAAGGGCGGGAACCGCCGCATGGAAGGCCAGATAGCTCTGGGTAATCACCTGGTCTCGCGCCCGCTGCAACAGGGCTGCCACATCCGGGCGCTTATCCCATTTTTCGGCCGCAGCCTGAGCGAGGATAGCGCGCGCCAGCAGCACGTTGCGCAAGAAATTCTGCAACGCGGCCTGATCGGTGGCGAGCTTGTGGCGCGTATCGGGGTCGGTGGCGGCAATCATCGCCCGCGCCTGGCTGAGCGTGATCTGATCGGCGCCACGCTCGGCGATGACCGGGTCATTGGCGGCGGCGGCGAGGCAGAGCGAGGCACACGCAAGCATAGGGAGACACCCGGGATTACGCGGCAAAAGTGAAGGTTGTTCTTTTTTGAAAAAAAGAACCAAAAAACTTTTGATCATTTTGCGGTCCGGGGCGGGGCTGGCGGTGTGTATTCCTGATCATGAATTTTGTCATCATAGGTCTGAACGAGGTTTTCCAGGCGCACCTTGGCGGTGCCGATGATGGGCTCGTAACTGCGCAGCAGAAGGTTGCGAAAGCTCTGCGTTTCATAGAGGTGGAGCACATCCTCCGACACCGTGATCAGCTTGGTGTTGGCCGTTTTGCAGATCTGCAAGGCAGCGGTGTTGGCCTTCAACCCAGCCTCCGCCTGGCGGCTTTCATCATCCTTCGCGCGTGCGGTCATGGTGGCGCCCTGCAAGGCCGCCTGAAGCCTGGCGTTGAGCTGCTGCAGATTTTCAGCCTGCGCGGCCAGCGCCTTCGCCTGGCCCTGCATGGCGGCCAGATCGGCCGGCTTGATTGCCCGGCCCTGCAGATCGGCGAGCTTGGCATTCGCCGTATCCAGTTGCCCCTGAAGCACGGCGCGGTCGGCCTGTGCCTTCTGCGCATCCGCCTGCGCCTGGGCGGCCTGGTCCTGTGCTGCGCGCATTTCCGTCACCGCCTGGCGCAGCGCATCGCGCATGCGTTCCTCGGTGTTCTCCTGCGCGCCGGCTGGCCCGGCCGGCAGGGCGATCCACAGGCCAAGCACCGCCGGCACAACCAGGTGATAAAGGCACCGCACGATCAAAAACTCGCGTTCAGATCGAGCAGCAACACGTCGTTGCCATCGGGCGGGCCGGAGACGACCTCGCTACTCAGCCAGCGCAGGGAAACCGACGTTCGATCGGCCACACCGAGCGCGGCCCCCAGCACATAGCCCCGCGCATTGGTGCCGCCGAGGTGGAATTCCGCATCGTCCAGCGCATCGATGGTGGCATCCGACGCGATGTATTTGTAGGCGGCGTATGCCTGCCAATCCCAAAGATGCTTGATCACCGGATAGCCGACGGTGATCTTTGCCATATACCCGGTGTTGCCGCCCGAATAAGGGCCGGTGCCGTAACCCTTGGGCGTGCTGCCAAGATTGTTCACAGGACCCGGCGGGCTGCTCGGTGCGCCGTGATCGATGATGGCCGCGCGATCGAATGCCAGATTGTCGATGAAGTCACCTTCAAGCTCAATATCCACGGGCGCATATGTCGAGATTGTATATTTCGGGTGCACCTCCAGCACCGCGAACCGGGATGCAAGACCAAAATACTGGGGGTTGATGGGGTTGGCGCCGTTCGGGACGATATTGCGAATTTCGTACAGCGTATTGCCGAACTGACCGTTCATGTAACGTGTATCATCCGTGTTGCAGTAATAGGCAGCACCTTGCTGTTCCGTGCAGGCGCTGGAGACCGCGCCCTGAACGCCGGTGAAATCGAAGAACGCCACGTTCAGGGCAGCCGCCTGATCGGCGCGTACCTGCCACGTGGCACCAATCTGGCCTGCGAAGAGATAGGCGTCCGTGCTGGCGAATTTGTTGGGATCGTCCGTGGAGAAGGCGAAGTCCGTATTGAATAGCGGGAACGCGCCAGCCGTGATGTAGGCATTCGCGGCGGACCCGATCCCGTGCTGATAGCGCGCCGAGGCGCCATCGAAGGCGAGCTCCTTGTAGAACAGGATGTCGGTGGTATCGAAGGGATTGGGCGTGCGGCCCGCCTGGATCAGAACATTGACATCCGGCTGGAAGGCGATGTAGGCGCGGTCGAGAAAGATGGAATACTGGGAAAACGCCCCATTTTCGCCAAGCGTTGCATTGGTCGCAACGGGGCCGTTTGGATCGCCGGTGCCGATGCGGATGTTGGCCGCAACGGTATCGGCCAATTGCGCCTCCACGCCGAAGCGCGCGCGCAGACGAAAGCGGTTACGGTCTTGCGTGGTATCCAGGAAGGGCGGACTGGCCACGTTGCCGCTTTGATAGCTTGCAATGTCGAACGGACTACCGGCGTTGACACTGGCAAAATTGATGAACTGGTTGTAATTGCCCTTGTCGAACAGATCGGCCTCGTAGCGCGCACGGATGTCGCCATACACACGCACGCGCTTGGTCCACTCCGGTAGCGCATCCGGCGCCGCCCAGCCCTCGGATTGCGCCTCCGTCATCACCTGCGCGCGCACCTGGTCGGCAATCTGCTTGCGCACGAATTGCGGTACATAGGTGACGCGGATTTCACCCTTCTTGGGCGGTTCCGGTGCCGCCTCCGCCTCCACCGGCGGCGCAGGCGCATGTGCGCGGCGGCCGTGCGGCGTAGCCGTTTCCTTCAGCAACTCGCCGGCCTGGCCCTGCGTGAGAATGCCCTTCTTGATCAGCAACTCAATCAGTTTGACGGTCTGCTCATCGGCGTGGGCGGGGTGCGCGGCAAGCAGGCCGAGGCACATGGCGGACGCAGAGAAGAGTCTTCTTTTTTGAAAAAAAGAAGCAAAAAACTTTTGACTGTGCTGTCGCGGACTCGCCGGCAGCGTACGGCATGGGTTAAAAGTTTTTTGGTTCTTTTTTTCAAAAAAGAACATTCTGTCCTTCATATCAGCCTCGCGCCCGTTCGGTAATCCGCACCGAGAATTGTTTGGTCAGCATGGAGGCCGGCGGCGTATCCCCCGTGGAAACCGTCCGCAGTACGCGCTCCACTTCCGCGCGCGCATCGTCATCGCCGGAGAACTCGGCGATCGCGGCGCCGGTGATGCGCCCGTTGGCGTCAAGCGAAAACGAGACCGTGGTACGGTATTTGGCAAAACGCAGCCGCTCGTCGCGCTTCAGTGCATCCTCAATCTGGCGCTGCACCAAACTGGCATAATAGGCGTCGTTATCGCCGCCGGTGCCATCGCCCGTACCGCAGCCCGCGCCAATACAGTCGCCGCCGCCGCCATTGCCCGCGGCCAGCGATCCGGGGCCGTTGCCCTGGATGGAGGTGGTGGCAGCAGCCGGTGGCGAAGGCGCCTTGGGGGCCGGGGCGGAGAGCGCTTTCTGCGGCGTGGGTTCACGCTGCCTGGCCATTTCCTCGGTTTTTTTTGGCTCAGGCGGCGGCGTTTTCGGCGGCGGGGGCGGGGGTGGCGGAGGCGGCGGCAACTGCACCTGGGTGATGTGCTCTTGCGGATGCGGGCGCGCCGCCGGCCCGGAGCCGCCTTTCAGCAGCACAACGGCCAAAGCTCCCGCAGCAACAAGGAACACACCGAAACCAACCAGCGGGCCATAGCGCTGCAGGAAGGATTCTGGCTCTTCGCCGAAATCGAAATCGTCCTTGTCCATCGGCTCAGCTACCCGGCGTCCTTTGCGCCGCCAGCCCTAGCGAAGAAATACCCACCCGTCCGCAGACATCGAGAACATTCATGATTTTTTCATATTGAGATTGCCTATCCCCTTTCAGAACGATCGGCAGATCCGGGTTGATCGCTTTGGCCGTGCGCAGCTTTGCCTCCAACTCCGCCAGGCTCACCGGGATGGCATCTATAAAAACCTGGCCGGCGCTGTTGACCGAAATCACCTTTGTCTTCGGCACAGCCAGGGAGACGACCGAGCTGCCCTTCGGCAGGTCAACCTTCATCCCCTGCACGGAGGCGGTGGTCATGATGATGAAGATCACCACCAGCACATAGGCCAGATCAAGCATGGGCGTGATGTTGATGTCGTCGTAGGGTTTGTCCTCATTCACCTGCATTGCGGGCAACTCCCTTTTCGCTCGGCTGCGTCAGCCGGCGGCCGAGATCGCCCTCGGCCACGCGCGTGACGACCTCGTCGACAAACACCGCCATTTCCGAAACCACGGTCTTGATCCGTGTCTGGAAGTAATTGTAGCCGAACAGCGCCGGGATCGCCACGAACATGCCGGTGGCCGTGGCGAGCAAGGCCGCCGAGATGCCCGGCGCGATCGAATTCACGTTCACGTCGCCGGCCGCGGCGATGGCGGCGAAGGTGATCATCACGCCGATCACCGTGCCGAGCAGGCCCACGAACGGGCCGCCGGAAATGGCGATCGTGAGCAGCACCATCAGGTTGTTCAGCTTAGCGATTTCTTTGACCATCTGCGAATCCATCGAGGACCGGATGGCGGCCAGCGATTGCGGGGCAATGGACCCATCCGGCAGCGTGCGGCCGCCATGCAGCCGTTCATTCACCTCGCGCGCCCCGGTTTCATACACTTTGTAGAGGCAGGAGGCGGTGACCGCGCGTGCCCGTTCCTTGGGCAGATGCGGCAGCAAGCCGTGATCCTGGCGTTGCAGCTCCTTCAGCAGAGCCATGAACTTCTTGTTGGCGCCGGCAACCTTGCTGACATAAATGCCCTTGGAGATCATCACCATCCAGGAGACAAGCATCATGAAGATCAGGATGCCGATCACCACCCAGGCATCCAGCGTGACCGATTTCAGGATGATGCCGATATAGCCGGAGCCGAAGCTGCTGGTCTGCTCGGGGTTTTCGAAGGTCAGCAGATTGGACTGCGTACCCTGGTCGCGGTCCGCGAGCAGGATGGCGCCGACGGGCCGCACCACCTTGCTGAACTGGAATTCATCAGCCTCACCAATGAAATTACCGCCGGCGGCAGCCGCTTGGGGCGCCCCAGGTGCGGGCGGCGCGGCCTGTGGGCTTGCCAGGGCGGGACCACCGAGCACCCCTGCACCCGTGATGGCAGGCATGGCGCCAGCCACCTCAGCCGCCTTGGCACCATCCACGTAGAGCGTGATCGTGTCGGCCGCAGCCGTGACAGTGAGCAGATGCCAGCTATCGGCAACCAGCGGGGCAGTGGAAGCGGCCCTCAACGTGCCAGCGCCGGACGTGACACTGACGCTGGGTTCGCCGCCATCCAGTGATACCATGAAGTCGTTCACCCCGCCGGCGTCGCGCTGATCGTAAATCGTGGCTGTTTCGGTCGCGGTATTGGGTTTGATCCAGATCTGCCAGGTGAGGGTTTGCGCGGCGGCAATGTTCATGGTCGGCGCCGGCGCTAATTTGATCGGCGCCGAGCCGTCCAGTTTCGTGCCGAAGCCGATAATGGCATTCAAGTCACGCTTGCCGGGAGTGAGCGCATTGTTGCCGTAGCTGGAGCTATCTTTCGGCAGCCCATTTTCTTCAGCGAAATGCCAGGCAAGGAGCTGATCCGCATCGTAGGTGGCATGCGCATCCGAGGCATCGTTTGCCTTGTCGTTGCCCCAATACATGGTGAAGCTGGTGGTGGCGCCGGGGGCCAAATCCGGCACGTCCACCCAGATCAGGGCAACCTGATCGACAAGGCCGTCGAATTTTTCGATATGGTAGTGCAGCGGCGTGCGGTCGTCGGCGGCCACGAAGCGGATGTCGCCGCCATCCTGCTTGGCGGTATCGAACTTGAAGTTGTTGGCGAGCAGCCGCACCAGCACTTGCGTGCGGCCGATCGGATCGGTGATGTTGGCGCCTTTCGGCCCGGCATCGGCATCGATCTTCACGCGGTATTGCCAGTCGCTGTTCCACCAGGCGGCCTGGGCGGCGCCGGCGCTCAGCAGCAGGACGAAGGCGGCGAACAGAAAAAGAAAAATCTTCTTTTCTGAAGAAAAG
>PKZM01000199.1 GCA_003133065.1 Acetobacteraceae bacterium | reverse complement strand
TGTCTCCGTTGGTGACTGGACGACCACTCGTTCCGGGTGTGTCGCGGCCGGACACTAAAAAATATTTTACCGTTTGCGAGGTGGATTTCCGTATTGCCCGCAAGATTCCGGGGAATTGTGGCGGTGTTGCTACAATAAGTTACCGAAACTTCACGATAATGTTATCTCCTGGCAAGTCTGACGGGTGCTCGTGGGGGATTGATCCGCACGGACATCCCATCTCAGGCATTCCGTTACGATGTAATATCGTTTTGGTCCAGCGCGGCGTTGTGGCCCTGAGCCAGGTAGGCAGCCATGCCGCGGGCGGCGTACAGGCCGGTGCTGAAGCAGGCCTGCAGGAGATACCCGCCAGTCGGCGCTTCCCAATCGAGCATTTCCCCGGCGGCAAATACCCCAGGCACGCGCGAGAGCATGAAATCAGCCGTGAGTTCGCAGCGGGCAATGCCGCCGGCCGTGGAGATGGCGCGGGCGGTTCCCGGCAGCGCGGTGACGCGCAGGGGGACAGCCTTGATCAGCGCGCTCAGCTTTGCAGCGCCAGATGTTGCGTGCAGGGCCTCCTGCACCAGGCCGATGGCGGCCGGGGAGAGGTTGGCCTGGATGCGCAGGAAGTTGGACAGAGATCGGGCCTGGCGCGGGCGATCGAGCCGGGCGGCCAGACTGTCGATCGTGAGGCCGGGCTTGAGATCGATCGTCATATCCGCATGCCCTTGGGCTTGCAGGGCCGCGCGGATGCGGGGGATCAAGGGATAGACCGCCCCGCCTTCCAGGCCGGCTTGGGTCACAACCGCTTCGCCGTGCACGCTGTGGCCGCCGCAGGTGATGGCAATGCGGTTGAGCGGCGCGCCGGCATGTTTGGCGATGAAGATGGGCGACCATGCAAGGCAGACGCCGCAATTGGCCGGATGGAGATCGGCAACGGCGACGCCACGGGCGCGCAGCACCGGCACCCAGCCGCCATCGGCGCCGAGCCGGGGCCAGGATGCGCCGCCCAAGGCCAGCAGCGTCGCCGCCGGCGCGATGGTGGCCTCACCGCCTTGGGTGGTGAAGCGCAACGCCCCGCGTTCGGTCCAGCCGTGCCATGTGTGGTGGGGGTGAAACGTGACGCCCGCGGCGGCCAGGCGTTTCAGCCAGGCGCGCAGCAGCGGGGCGGCCTTCAGGCGGTGCGGGAAGATCCGGCCGGAGCTGCCCACGAATAGGGGCTGGCCAAGATGCTCCGCCCAGACGCAGAGGGCGGCGGGAGGGAAGGCGGCAATCGCGGGGGCAAGCCAGCTTGCCGCATCGCCATAGCGCGGGATGAACTGGTCCAGGGCCTCGCTATGGGTGAGGTTGAGGCCGCCGCGGCCGGCCAGGAGGAATTTGCGGCCGGGGTTTGGCATGCGGTCGTAGACCGCGACACCGTGCCCGAGGCGGGCGAGGTATTCGGCGGCTATGAGGCCGGCCGGGCCGGCACCGATGATGGCCGTGGTGGTCATGATTCAGGGCTTCAGCACAGGCGCCCCGGGATGTCACTTGCAGGCCAGTCGCAACGCAGACTGGGTTGGTGCGTTGGCCAGGGACGATGGGGGTGGGTTCTGGCGGAGCGGGTTCGCCTTCCCCCTCCTGACAGTTTTCTTGGGAAGGACAAGTCAGATGTCGACTATCGTAGGACAGGTCAGGATGCTGGCGGTAGCGTGCGCGCTGGCCGCCGCGCCGATGGCGGCACAGGCGGGATGCGCCACCGGTGCCGCCGTGGGCGGTGTCGCAGGCCATGTGGCGGGACACCACGCGGTGCTGGGCGCCGCGGCCGGATGCGCGATCGGACACCATGAGGCTGCGGTGAAGGCGAAGAAGCAGGCGGCGGCGCAGCAACAGGCTAATCAGCCGCATCAGTAAGGAAGGTCTTCTTTTTTGAAAAAAAGAAGCAAAAAACTTTCGCCTGTTGGCGCGTAACGCGCCGGCAGCGCGCGCAAAGGGATAAAAGTTTTTTGGGTCTTTTTTTCAAAAAAGAACAGTTTCTGACCGCTGTACCGTGCAGGCCGACTCAGATCGAAGCGCCGATGCCGTTGAACAGCGTCGTCAGCGAACTGCCGAAGCTGGTGAATATTCCGATCAGGACAAGACCAAGAACGCCGGCGATAATGCCATACTCCAACGCGGTTACGGCACGGCGATCCGCCAGCAGCGCGCGCTGTTCATTGCGAAATAGTGTCATGTGACCCCTGTCGGATTGGATTTCGGGCTTGGTATCGATCTGTACGCTGTCCCGATCGCAATCAGACAAAGCAACCGCTGAGGTGACCACAATCTGAAATAGCGTCAGAGTTGATAACGCAACCCATACAAACGTGACCGACGGCAGGTCAATGTAGAATTCGTATTAATTGCGTATTATTCATGACCTTGTCTTGAACTAGTAACGAAATCGTATATTTGACTGACACCGTACAACTCGCGGTAGATAGGCGC
Source organism: Acetobacteraceae bacterium (assembly GCA_003133065.1). Lineage (GTDB taxonomy): Bacteria > Pseudomonadota > Alphaproteobacteria > Acetobacterales > Acetobacteraceae > BOG-908. The sequence goes on along the minus strand of PKZM01000199.1, from coordinate 1,907 downwards.
GGGTTACACGGCGTTTCCGCCATCATTTCGAACGATTAATGAGGTGCGCCGGTCGGGGTTGTCCGTCGACGCCGGGGCGTTACGCGGCTTTGGCCATCCCGCGCAGCACGTATTGCAGGATGCCCCCATGGCGGTAGTAATTCACCTCGTCCAGCGTATCCACACGGCAGATGACGCTCAGCGAATCCGTGCCGCCGCCCGGGCGATGGATATTGAGCGTCAGGTCCATGCGCGGGTGCAAATTGTCCAGGCCCAGTATGTCGATCGTTTCCTCGCCGGTCAGCGCCAGCGTGTGGCGGGTGACGCCCTCGGGGAACAGCAGCGGGAGCACGCCCATGCCGACGAGGTTGGAGCGGTGAATGCGTTCGAAGCTTTCGGCGATTACCGCCTTGATGCCCAGCAGCATGGTGCCCTTGGCGGCCCAGTCGCGTGAGCTGCCCATGCCGTATTCCTTGCCGCCGAAGGCCACCAGGGGCACGGCTTCGGTCTTGTAGAGCATGGCGGCGTCGTAGATCGGCATGATGTCGCCGCCCGGATAATGGCGCGTCATGCCGCCCTCGATGCCGGCGACCATTTCGTTGCGGATGCGGATGTTGGCGAAGGTGCCGCGCATCATCACCTCGTGGTTGCCGCGCCGGCTGCCGTAGCTGTTGAAATCCTTGGCCAGCACCTGGTGCTGGCCGAGATACTCGCCGGCCGGGGAGGATTTCTTGATGTTGCCGGCGGGGCTGATGTGATCGGTGGTGATGTTGTCGCCGAGCAGGGCGAGCACGCGGGCGCCGGTGATGTCACCGCGCACGGCAGGCTCCATCGTGATGCCCTCGAAATAGGGCGGGTTCTTCACGTAGGTCGAACCATCGTTCCAGCGGTAGGTTTCGCTGCCGGTCTCCACGCGCAGCGCCTGCCATTCCTTGGTGCCGTCGGTGACCACGCTGTAGCGGTCGAGGAACTGGGCGCGGGTCACGCTGGCGGAGACGAGCTGGTCGATTTCCGCGTTGCTGGGCCACACATCGCGCAGATAGACGGGCTGGCCATCGCTGCCGGTGCCGAGCGGCACGGTGGTGATATCCTCGCGGATATTGCCGAGCAGCGCGTACGCCACCACCAGCGGCGGGCTGGCGAGATAGTTGGCGCGTACGTTGGCGTGAACACGGCCCTCGAAATTGCGGTTGCCGGAAAGCACGCTGACGGCGATCAGCTTGTTATCCTCGATCGCGTCCACGATCGCATCGTCCAGCGGGCCGGAATTGCCGATGCAGGTNNACGACCTGGCTGCCGGGGGCGAGGCTGGTTTTGACCCAGGGCTTTGGGTGCAGGCCGCGGGCGCGCGCCTTGCGGGCGACCAGGCCGGCGGCGACGAGCACATAGGGGTTGGAGGTGTTGGTGCAACTGGTGATGGCGGCGATCACCACGTCGCCATGGCCGATGTCAAAATTTTTGCCGGAGGCGGGAAAGCGCCTGCCGATGTCGTTCGCGGGCACGCCCTGGTTCCTGGTCAGGTCATCGAGGAAGGCGCTGGCGGCATTGGTGAGCGAGACCCGGTCCTGCGGGCGCTTGGGGCCGGCGAGGCTGGGCACCACGGTGGACATGTCGAGCTCCACCAGGTCGGTGAAGACGGGCTCGGGGGAGGCGCTGTCGCGGAACATGCCCTGGGCGGTGAGATAGGCCTTTACCAGCTCGATCCGGGCTTCGTCGCGGCCGGTGAGATGGAAATAGTCCAGCGTCTTCTGATCGACCGGGAAGAAGCCGCAGGTGGCGCCGTATTCGGGGGCCATGTTGGCGATGGTGGCGAGATCGGCGACATTGAGGTGATCCAGAGCCGGGCAGAAGAATTCGACGAACTTCCAGACGACGCCCTTCTAGCGGAGAATCTGGGTCACGGTCAGCACCAGGTCGGTGGCAGTCGC
>PKZM01000227.1 GCA_003133065.1 Acetobacteraceae bacterium | reverse complement strand
ACCACAAGGCCGAGTGTGGGGAACAGCATCGTGTTCACACCGCTTCCGCGCGCGCCGGCGGTGTTGGAAGATCAATGGCATGCTGTGGCGGCAAATGCTTGGCGGGCCAGCCGTAATATGCCTGCAGCATCTGCTCGTAAGCTCTATCCAGCAGGTTTGCCGCATCCCAAGGTGGGCTGCCCTTGATCTTATAGCATGTCAGATTAAGATGCATCCTATGCTCCTCCCAAACTATCTCCTGCACCGAGGCTGGTGACAGCAGCACATGGCGGCCGAACCACCAGTTGCGCGTATCGGCAACCAGATAGCGGACGTCCCAACTTTCATCGTCGATCAGGAAGCTCTCCACATGCCCGATCTCTCCGTCGGTGGCGGAGATGTTGTAGCCGGTCACTTCTGCCAGGCTACGCAAGTGTGGGTCGCCCCGGTGGTGAAGGCCCTGCGCGTCTGTGGACGGGTCCGCGCCATCGAATGCCGCCATCGGCATGGTGACCGCGTTGCCGCCGTAATTCGATCCGCCCCACATCGGATCCACGCCGTAATAGCCATACAGGCGGTATTCCATCTGCTGCGAAACCGGCTCGTCGTTGGCAATGTTAGGGCTTTTCTCAACCTGGTCGCGCGTCAGCTTCACCAGCAACGCACGCGCCGGCACATCGGCCTTCTCGATAGCGCTCGGATGAAGCAGCAACTTCCGATCCTTCAGCCAGTTGCCGGCATCCACAACGAGCCAACGCAATTTCCACGTCTTTTCATCGAACAGGAAGTCGCTGACCGTGCCCATCCTGCCGTCAGTGGCTTCGATCGAAAAACCCTTGAATGCCAGTCCCTGCCGGAGCATCGCGTATTCCTTTTCGAAGAGGACACAGAAGCGTTCTCTAGGCGCAAATCTGCATCGCACGCAGCATCGTAGGCCTCGTAGAATTTGCCGATAGGCTCGGGAAATACTCAACTGACGTGCGGGGCATGCCCGCACAGCGTGAGACCCGATCAGACAGATTTCGCAGACGCTGCAGGGGCGGTCGATTGCGGGTCGGCTTCTCCCCGTTGGCTGATCCACCAGCCTAGTCCGCCAAGTGCGACAATCACGCAGGTAGCAGCAGCCAGCAGCAGGGGCGATTGGTCCAGCCACCCCAGCGCGGGCACAACAAGGAAGAGTAAGCTGCCCACGGCGCAAATCTGCCAGACCCGCGCCTGCACGCCGGCTACGAATGTGCCGAGTGCCAGCAATATCATCATCGCGAGCGAGCTGGCGTTGGCATTCATAACGCCCTGAACGCCATCATTGGAGAGCAGATAGATCGCAAGCAGAAGAGCGCACCAGTTCAGGCCGACGCGGTAGAGCAGACCGAGCCTTTCGTTCTTGCCGGCAAAATGGCTCCAGCCCTCGGCAATCGTGATCGCACCGAATACGGGAATAAGGATCACCCAATAGCTCACCGGCAGCCGGAACACGACGCCGATGAGAGCCAGAACCAGCATCGCGATATAGAACATGTCGTGCAGCAGCCATCGCAGTACAATCGACCGCTGCGCTAAGGGGGCTTGTGTGTGTGTCGTTTCGTCGCTGTCCAACGGGTTATCCCTTTTCAAGGCTCACGAATCCCGATGCGGCCTTGTGGGCGCGCCGCATGGCGTGTTTGCGCGGGTCGGCGCTCGTATGCTCGGGATGGATCTGGCGATTGGAGACTTCGAGCCACAGGGGCGGAATCTACCTAAGCTTCGCTGGTTCGGCTGCGCCGCGCCCACCCCCCCGGGTTGCCGCCCTGGGGGTTTGGCTATCATGATGCGTTCCATGCCGTGCGCGGGCTGCAGTGGCCGTTCCGCCCAGTTCAGGAGACCGACAACCGATGAGCAGCCCAGTGCCTGGTGGAGAGGCCCCCAGCGGGCTGGCACAGCTTCAGGCGGCGATGGCGGCCGGGCAAATGCCGGGGATAGGGCGCTCGCTCGAGTTTTCGCTGGTGGAGATCGCGGAGGGTCGGGCGGTGTTCCAGGGCGTGCCGGGCCTGCACGCCTATAACCCGTTAGGTACGGTGCATGGCGGATACGCGGCCGCTTTGCTGGATTCCGCGTGCGGCTGTGCTGTGCATTCCAGGCTCGCGCCCGGCCAGCGTTACACGACCCTTGAGCTGAAGGTGGCCTATCACCGGGCGATGACGGCGCAGACAGGCCCGGTGCGGGCCGAAGGCGTGGTGACTACGTTCGGCCGCCGTGCCGCGTTTGCCGAGGCCAAGCTGACCGATGAGGCCGGCCGGATTCTCGCCACTGCGACATCGACGCTTCTGGTGATGTCCGAGTGATGCGTATCCGGCAGCGCCCCCAACAGACAAAAGTTTTTTGCTTCTTTTTTTCAAAAAAGAAGACTCTTGCTTGTCCGCTGCGCGGGGCCTTCTTTCTTGAAAGAAAGAAGCAAAGAACTTTTGATGCATGGGGGTGCGATATGCGGTTGACGTGGGTTTGTGTGGCGATGGTGATGTTAGCGGGGGGCGCCCGCGCGGGGGATTTGAATATCCTGGGATGGGAGGGATATGCGGACGATAGCTTCGTAAAACCGTTTACCGCCCGCACGGGCTGCAACGTGACGGCGACGTATGTCGGGTCAAACGACGAGATCGTGGCGAAGGTGCTCGGCGGCAACGGATCATCAGTGGATCTCGTCACGCCATCAAACGATACAACGACCGAATTGATTGAAGCCGATGCAGTGGAACCGGTGGATATCAGCCGCCTGCCGCATCTGCCCGAGTATTACCCGGCATTTCGCAGCCCGAAATGGCTGATGAAGGATGGCCGCCAATACGGCGTGCCCTTCGCCTTCGGCGTCACGCGCATCGTGCTGAAGCGTGGCGTGCTGGCCGACGTGCCGAATTCGCTGTCGGTGCTATGGGATCCCCGGTTGAAAGGCAAGCTCACCCTGTGGGCCGATGTGGAAACACTGTATATGGCGGCGCGCTATCTCGGCATCGCCAATGTTTATACCATGACCGATGATCAATTGGCGCGCGTGCGTGATGCGCTGATCAGGCAGAAGCCGAATATCGTGAAATACTGGACCACGGATGCGGAATTCCTGGATCTCTACACGTCCGGCGCCGTGGTGGGCGGCAATACCAACGAGATCAACCTGGCCAAATTGCGCGCCGCCGGCGACGAATCGCTGCAGGAGATCGTGCCGAAGGAGGGGCGCAGCGGATGGTCCGACAGCTGGCTGATCGTGAAGGGTGCGGGCGACAATCCTTGCGTGTATCAGTGGCTGGATTGGGTGAGCACGGCGCAAGCCCAGGCGTTGGCGACCAAAGTGACCAACTACTCCTTCGCCAATCCGGGTGCGTTCGCGCTGCTGGATCACGCGACGCAGGAGAGGATGCGGCAATTCGGGCTGGTGGATCCCGCAGCCCTGGACAGAATCTCCTGGTGGCAGGCGGTGCCGCGGCGGGAGAAGTATCTGGAGATTCTCAATCAGGTGCGGGCGGCCGGGGGGTAAGGAAAGCCTTCTTTTTTGAAAAAAAGAAGCAAAAAACTTTTGGTCGGTGGTGCGGGCCTCGCCGGCAGCGCGCGCAAAGGGACAAAAGTTTTTTGGTTCTTTTTTTCAATAAAGAACACTCTTCCTCTTCGCTATCCAGTCTCTTGGAGCGGAAAATGGCACGCGACCTGGCGCGGCCCCGAATCCGGCGCCAGCATAGGGCGCTCCACCCGGCAGCGTGCCTCGGCGCTCGGGCAGCGTGGGTGAAAAGCGCAGCCGGAGGGTGGTGAAAGCGGGCTCGCTACCTCCCCACGCAGCATGGGTCGGGCGCCGGCGGCCCCGCCATGCGGGTGCGGAACAGCAGCCAACAGGGCCGCAGTATAAGGGTGGGCGGGGGTGCAGAAAACCTGCTCCGTGGGCCCGATTTCGATGATCGCGCCCAGATACATCACCGCCGTTCGTGTCGCGATCTGCCGCACCACCGCCAGATCGTGCGCGATAAACACGTAAGTCAGGCCAAGCGTTTCCTGCAAATCCATCAGCAGGTTCACCACCTGCGCCTGCACGCTGACATCCAGCGCGGATACAGGCTCGTCGGCCACGATCAAATCCGGGTTCAGCGCCAAAGCGCGGGCAATGCCGATGCGCTGGCGCTGCCCGCCCGAAAATTCATGCGGGTAGCGGGCGAGATGGTCCTCCTTCAGTCCAACCAGACGAAGCAGATCATGCACACGGGCGCTGGTCTCAGCCTCGGCCCGGCGCGCGCCCGAGGGCAGGCGATGCACCCGCAACGGCTCGGCAATCAGGTCGCCCACGCGGCGGCGGGGGTTCAGCGATCCATAGGGATCCTGAAACACCATCTGCATGCGGGGCCGCAACGGCCGCAGCGCGCGCATGGATAGCCGGCTGATATCCGTGCCGGCGAAGCGGATCGTGCCGTCGGTCAGCGTGTGCAGGCGCAGCAGGCAGCGCCCGAGCGTGGATTTGCCGCAGCCGGATTCACCCACCAGGCCCAACGTTTCGCCACGCATGACCCGCAGGGAGACGTTGGTCACCGCATGCAGCGTGCGCGGTCGCCCGAGAACGCCGCCGGTAACGTCAAACGTCTTGGTAACACCGATGGCTTCCAGCACGGGAGAAATCATGCGGCGGGATATTCCGGCAGGAAGCACGCAGCGTCCTGCAAGCCGTGCTGGGTGAGGGCGGGGCGATCTGCGCAGGGCGCGAAGCGCGCGGTGCAGCGGGGGCCAAACGGGCAGCCGGGGGGCATGGAAGCGGGCGAAGGCGGGCTGCCTGGAATGGCCGCGAGACGGTGCGGTTTGGCGCCTGTCAGCGGCGGAATCGCGGCCAGCAGGCCGCGTGTATACGGGTGCTGTGGGTGCGCGAACACCGCAGCCGCGGGGCCGCGCTCCACCAGCCGGCCGGCATACATGACCATGACGGTTTGGGCGATTTCGGCAACAACCCCCATATCGTGCGTGATCAGCACGATGCTGGACCCAAACTCGGTGCGCAGCCGGTCGAGCAAAGCGAGGATCTGCGCCTGCACCGTGACATCCAGCGCGGTGGTGGGCTCATCGGCGATCAGCAGCGATGGGTTACAACTCAGCGCCATCGCGATCATCGCGCGCTGGCGCATCCCACCGGAGAGCTGGTGCGGATAGCGGGAGAATTGCGCGCGGGCCGACGGAATGCCCATCAGATCGAGCAACTCCACGGCGCGCGATTTGGCCGCGGCGCGCGAAAGCGGAAGATGCGCGCGGATCTGTTCCACGATCTGCCAGCCGATGCTGTGCACAGGGGTCAGCGCCGACATCGGATCCTGAAAAATCATCGCGATTTCCCGGCCACGCACCTGCCGCAACGCGTGGGGCGGCAGTCCCATCAGCTCACGGCCCTTGTACAAGATGGAGCCGGAGAGGATGGCGTTCGGATCGTTCAACAGGCCCATGGTGGCGAGCATGGAGATCGTTTTGCCAGATCCGGATTCGCCCACCAGCCCGGCGATTTCCTGCACGCCGATGGAGAAGGAGAGGTTCTCCACGGCGCGGACCACGCCGTTGCGGGTGCGGAAATCGATGCAGAGGTTGTGGACGTCGAGAAGCATTAGGCAGGCCTTCTTTTTTGAAAAAAAGAAGCAAAAAACTTTTGCCTATTGGTATGGGACTCGCCGGCAGCATACGCCACATGAATAAAAGTTTCTTGGTTCTTTTGTTCAAAAAAGAACATTCTTCCTTTCTTATACACTGCGTGTGCTCACCCGCGGATCCAGCAGCGCATACGCCACATCCACCGCCGCATTCGCCGCCACCACAAAGAACGACGCATACATCACGGTCGCCATGATCACCGGCAGATCCAGATTCTGCAGCGCATCGAAGGTAAGTTTGCCCACGCCCTGCAAATCGAACACCACTTCGGTCAGCAGCGCGCCGCCGCCCACGAGTACGCCGAAATCCAGGCCGAACAGGGAGACGCAGGTGATGAGCGAGGTACGTAGGGCGTGGCGTAGCAGGATGCGGGTTTCGGAAAGCCCTTTGGCGCGGGCCGTGCGGATGAAATCCTCCTGATAGGCCTCAATCAGGCTGGCGCGCAGCACACGACCATACAGGCCCATGTAGAGCAGCGCCAGGGTCAGCCAGGGGATCAGCATGGATTTCAGCCAGAGAAACGGATTTTCCGTCAGTGGCGTGTAGCCGAGCGGGGGCACCCAGAAGAACAGCCACGTGTCGTGCAGCCGGCTTTGGGTGATCAGGTTGGCCATTTCACCCACCCAGAAGACCGGCATGGATACGCCGATCAGGCCGGCGACCATCAGCGCCCGATCGGTGAATGTGCCGCGCGTGAGTGCGGCGGTAATGCCGATGGCCAGGCCGCCGGCGACCCACAGCACGGCCGCGCCGAGCACGAGCGAGAGCGTTACCGGCGTACCTGCGACGATTTCGGGGATCACCTGTTCGCCGCGATTGACGAAGCTGGTCAGGTCTTGCGTGATGAAAAGCCGCTTCATCATCAGCGCGTATTGAACGGGGATTGGCCGATCGAAGCCGAAATCATGGCGCACCGCCGCCAGCACCTGCGGCGTTGCATTGCGCCCCGCAATGCGCGCCGCAGGATCGGCCCCGGGCGTCGCAAAAAAAATCAGAAACACCAGCACGCTGATGCCAAACATCACGAACGCCATCTGGCCCAGCCGTTGTGCCAGCAACCGAATCAAAGTCTTTTTGCTTCTTTTTCTTCAGAAAAAGAAGACTCTTCCTTTTTGGATAACGCCGTGATCACGACCGCACCCGCAACTTGGCGCGCGGATCGAGGGCGTCCCGTAGCCCGTCACCCAGCACGTTCAGCGCCAACACCGTGATCACGATGGCCACCCCGGGCGCGATGGCGACGATCGGGCTGGTGTAAATGAGCGTCTGGCCATCGGCGATAATTGTCCCCCAGCTTGCGGCAGGCGGTTGCACCCCGATCTGCAGGAAAGAGAGGGCACTTTCCGTGAGCAAGTTCAGTGCCATGATCAGCGGCGCGAACACCAGCAACGTGCTGGCCACGTTGGGCAGGATATCGCGCACCAAAATCCGCCGGTTCGGCACGCCCAGCGCCACCGCCGCGAGCACGAAGTCGCTGCGCGCCAGCCCCAGCACCAGCCCGCGCACCGGGCGCGCGGCATAGGGCACATACACGATCCCGATAATGGCAATCGGCAGCAGCAGCGAATCCGCCTCGATGGTGAAAGGCCCGATATGCAACCCCTGGCTGATCAGCACCACCGAAAGGGAGATCGCCAGCAGATACACGGGGAAGGCCCACAGGATATCCAGCAGGCGGGAGAGTATCTGGTCAATCACCCCGCCCATGAACCCGGCTAGAATGCCCACGATGGCGGCAAGCGCCAGGCACAGCAGCGTGGCGGCACCCGCGATCAGCAAGGAATTGCGGCCCCCATACAGCAGCCGGGCCGCCACATCGCGCCCTTGCCCATCCGCGCCCAGAAAATAGGCCCCATGCCACGTGGGGCCCAGCGGGGCGGAGCCGAGATGCAGGGGGTTATCCGCTGGCTGAAGGATATCCAGCGTGCGCCCGCCAATGGTGACGGTTTCGTCCAGATGCGGGCGGAAGGGATCGGTGCCGGCGATATGGCGCGCGTAAAGGGGGGCAAGCAGGCAGGCAACAATAATCAACACGAGCGTGGCGGCGGAGGCGAGCGCGGCGCGGTCTTGGCGGAGGCGCGCCAGAGCAACACGCCAAGGGCCAGAGGGAAGGTCTTCTTTTTTGAAAAAAAGAAGCAAAAAACTCTTGATATTTGGCGCGCGACTCGCGGGAACCACCCGTGCGTTCCTTCTTTTAGGAAATAACACTCACTGTACCCAGACTTCTGAAAAGATCATATGTACCAGAGGGCTAAACCGAAAATGCCCTAACCGTGCCGAAACCACATCCAGCCGATGAATCTGAAACAGCGTGGTCAGCGGCGCAAGATCGGTCAGATCATGGTCGATCCCCGCCCAGTCCGCGGCGCTCTGCGTCTGCATCGCCTGCTGCATGCGCGCATCGATGCCAGGATCGCAGAACGCGCTCATATTGATCGAAGCATCCGATCCCGGATGAAAGCTGGCGCAGGAGAGCAGCACGTTGAGAAAATCCGAGGGCGATGGATAATCCTGATACCAGTCCGTCAGGCCGATCTGCACGCGGTTGGAGGAGTTCTGCAAATACGTATCGCGGATGTTGAAGGAGATGGAATGGATGCTGGCCCGATAGCCGATATCGTTCAGCACGCTTTGCAGATAGATGGCGATGGCGCGTTCAATATCCCGGTCGGATGAAACGATCGTCACTTTCTGGCCGGCGGTGCCGGAGGCTTTCACCAGTGCGCGGGCCTGGGCCAGATCCGGGGCGCTCCACGTGGCGCCGGGGTTCAGCGTGAAAGGGCAGTATGGCACATGGCCGGCGATACCCTCGGGCAGAAGCTGGCAGATTGGGGTGCCCAGAGCTGGGCCGCCGTAGAGATTCACCACCAGGCGGCGGTTGATAGCGAAGGCGACGGCGCGCCTAGCACGCACATCGCTGAAGGGCGCAATGCGCGTGTTCATCATCAGGTAGTAGTAAGCCAGCAACGGATGGATATGGGCCAGGCTGGTGAACCGGGCGCCGATTTCAGCCAACCGGTCCAGCGGCGCGGGATCGGATGTCCAATCCAGCGATCCGTTCTCAATGGCGGTGATTTCGGCTTCGTTCTGCAACCCATAACGGATGGTAATCGAATCGACAAACCCGTCCGGCTGCGCAGCCTCGCTCCATTGGTGGAAATAGGGGTTCCTCACCAGCACCAGCGCGCGCACCGGGTTGTAGGACGCGATCATGTAAGGGCCGGTCGCCGCCGGCGGCGTGGTGCCCAGATCGCTGGGCGGGGTGTCGGCCGGCAGGATGGAGGCGAACGGCAAGGCGATTTTTTGGGAGAACTCGGCATCCGGCCGGATAAGATGCAGCGTGATGGTTCCGGTGGCCGGATCGCCCTCTATCCCGCCGGCCAGCGTGCAGGTGGCCGGTGTCGCCAGGCACGCATCGGCGCCCACCAGAATGTTGTACCAGCTCCCCACATTGGGGCCGGAAATCTTGAACATGCGCCGGAAGGAGGCCAGCACGTCCGCCACACCAATCTTCTGGCCTGTGGAGAAGCGCAGGCCCGGGCGAAGATGGAAACGGTAGGTAAGGCCACCATCAGTAATCTCCGGCAGGGCGTCCGCCAGGTCCGGCACCACGGTCATGCCGGGCTGGTCCTCGGCCTTGGCGAAGGTCAGCAGCCCATCCTGAGTCACGGCAAAAACCTGCCAGAAATCCGATTCGTAGTTGATCTGCGGGTCGATGGTGCCTGAGGGCTGATACGAGCTCAGCCGTAGCGCACCGCCCCTATGGGCGCGCATCAAGGCGCCCCGATCGCCGCTGGGTTCAATTCCCGCCCGTGCAAGGCTCAACCCCAGCAAAACTGCCGCCGCGGAAGCGGCGGCGCGGCGGCAAATCCGCGCGGCCCAACAGAATTTGATCACATTTATCTCCCCTCCGCACGGACTGGGCCAGCCGGGCGGCCAAGCCTGGCACACAAAAGGGCGCAACCGAAGCTACCTCCGGATAATGACCGAGTTGCAATAAAGCCACACGAAATGCGGCTTCTGTTTCTAGTACCGGCTTTTTGGGTGGCGATACCTCACGGGAAGGTTATCATCGTTTTACACACTGTTACATGTCGCCCGCGAGTCGGGCGGGCCTTGGGCGCGCGCCCGACCTCATTCTCATCCTCATCCTTGATTCAGGGGGAAACATCATTGTCTCTTAGAACCAGGCTGGCCGGAACGGCCGGCACAACGGCGCTGGCGTATGCGTTGCTGATTGGCAATGCCGCCGGGCAAACCGCACCGGCGGTAACGGCACCCACCGGCGCCAACACCGCTTCCAGCAGCTCGGAAAGCATCACCGTCACCGGCACGCGCATCAAAACCAGCAACGCCACCAGCGATGCGCCCATAACCGTCATCTCCGCCGCGCAGATCGCCCAATCCAGCGCCCAGACGCTGGAGGATGTGCTCACCAAGCTGCCGGAAGTGGGCACTGGCGGCGTTTATGGCTCCACCAACAATGGCGGCGACGGATCATCCTGTATCGATCTGCGCAACCTGGGCATCGAGCGTACGCTGGTGCTGGTGGATGGCAAGCGCTTCGTGCACACCGCCGGCGGCGTGGATTGCGTGGATCTGAACAACATCCCGCTGGCCCTGGTGGACCGCATCGAAATCCTCAAGGATGGCGCTTCCACCACCTACGGCGCCGACGCGGTGGCCGGCGTGATCAACATCATCCTCAAGCACAACTTCAAGGGCGTCACCTTCAAGGCCGATGGCGCCATCGCCACCACGGCCGGGGATGATCGCACCGGCAATCTCAGTGCCACGGCCGGCACCACCTTCGATCACGGCAATTTCGTCGTCAGCGCCGAATACCTCAACCGCGGGCCGGTGTATCAGGCGAATCGCAGCTACGGGCTTAACCCGGTGCAATCCAACAATCCTCTGGGATCAGGTCCGCAGGAGACGGGTTCGTTCTACACGCCGAACGGCACGGTGTTGTCGGACGTCAACACCACCAACCTGAACAACTGGGACACTCTGGAGAACTCCATCAACAAGTCCGGTACCGGCTCCACGCCGTATCTCGGCCTCAACTCCCAGCGTTACGATTTCGGCGCCGACCAGGTGCTGAGCGGCAGCCTGGAGAAGGAGAGCCTGACCAGCCTTGGCACCTATGATTTCAACGAGAATATCAGCGGCTACCTGGAGGAGTTCTACACCCACAAGAAAACCGGCCAGCAGCTTGCACCCCAGCCGGTTGCCGGTGCGGTGGGCACGCTCGCCGGCCTGCCGGACGCGTTTATCGTTCCTGAGGGCAATCCCTATCTGACGCAGTTGCTGGGTGCCGATTCCGGCCCGGTAGACCTCTACAAGCGCATGACGCAGTTCGGTGACCGGCAATACGACCAGTTCTCCGATACGTTCCAGTTCAACGGCGGCTTCAAGGGCACGATCCGCGACTCCTGGGATTACGAACTGTTCTTCCAGTTCGGCCAGTCGGACAACCAGTTGGAAACCTTCAATTCCATCAACTTCCAGCGGCTGGAGCAGGAAGTCGGCTTCCAGCAGACTACTGCGACCGCCGACCAGATTGCGGCAATCGAGGCGGTCACCGGCGGTTTCGATCCGCTGACCTTCGGCGTCTATAATCCGGCCGTCTGCGTGGCCGCCAATGGCTGCGTTCTCACCAATCCGTTCGGCCAGAACATGAGCGCGGCGGCGGTGAACTACGCCAAGTTCACCCAGGTGGATACGGCGCAGGATACGCTGAAAGTCTATGGCGGCACGCTGACGAACAGCGATGTGTACGATCTGCCCTCCGGGCCTGTCGGCGTATCGTTCGGCGTGGAACATCGCTCGGAAACAGGTGAGTTCTCGCCGGACGCCCTGGTGCAGACGGGTGTTACCGAAACTGCACCGGCTCAGCCGACGCAGGGCGGGTTCAACGTCACGGAAGTGTACGGCGAAACCCTGGTGCCGCTGCTGAAGGATCTGCCGGGTGCGAAAGACCTGCACGTCGATATCGGCGGCCGGTATTTCAACTACAACACGTTTGGCAGCGGCGAGACCTGGAAGGTGAGCGGCGTCTATGAGCCGGTCACCGGCATCCGGATCCGCGCGACGGACGGCACCGCCTTCCGCCAGCCCAGCATCACCGATCTGTATGAGGGCCAGTCCATCAGCTACGTCGGCGCTGCCGACCCTTGCGGCGCGTTATCCACCTACACCGCGTCGCAGCAGGCCATCATCAAAACCAACTGCCTCAAGCAGGGGGTCAATCCGGCCACGTTCACGCAGATCGGCAGCCAGATCCAGACTATCGTGGGTGGCAACCCTGACCTGCAGCCGGAAACGGCCCGCACGCAGACGGTGGGCCTGGTTCTGACCCCGCCCTTCATCCCGCGCTCGTCTCTCACCTTCGACTATTACCGCACCAAGATTGCCAACAACATCGGCAGCGTCGATACGCAGGACATCGTGAACGGCTGCTATGAGAGCGCGAATTTCTCCAGCCCCTTCTGCAAATTTGTCAATCCACGCCTTGCCACCGGCCAGCTCAGCACCGTGGTGGGCACCAACGAGAACCTGGGCGTGGAGCGCACGGAAGGCCTGGATATCGGCCTGAACTACGCCTACCCGCTGCGCAGCTACGGATCGATCGCGTTCTCTAACGAAGCGACCTATGTGTTCAAGTTCCAGAGCCAGAACCTGCCGGATGGCCCGTTCATCGGCGATAACGGCACCATTGGCACATCGCTCTACAGCCAGGGCTTCCCGCGTCTGAGGGATAATTTCAGCGTCGATTATCGCCTCAACGATTTCCAGTTCGGCTATCGTATGCGCTATATCGACGGGATGCTCTTCTACCCGCTGCTCACGCCCTCGCAGGTGGCTTCCTACCGGACGCCGGCGGTATTCTACCACGACATCGTTGCCAGCTATGATTGGAGAAACTTCAACTTCGTCGCCGGCATCGACAACATCTTCAACAAGCAGCCGCCTTACGTGAACGACACCACCACCAATACCGATCCGAATGTGTATGACATTCTGGGCCGTGTGGTGTACCTGAAGAGCACGCTGCGCTTCTGATACACCTGGATTGATCAATATGGCCGCCCCCGGTGATCCGGCGGCGGCCATTTTTTTTGAAAAGCGAGGAATCTGCGATGTTTCATATGCGTCTGATCACCATTCTGGCCTTCGGCTTGGTCCTGGCCGGCTGCGCCGGCACGCCGCCTGGCGGCACCAAGACAGCCTCTGCCAAGCATTGCGCACGCACCACCGGCAGCATGCTGTGCTCCAACCCCGATGATATGCCGCTCGGCGACTCCAGCTCACCGGCGGCGCAGACGCAGTTTCAGGGGAAGAGAGGGAACTGAAGAAAGACTCTTCTTTTTTGAAAAAAAGAAGCAAAAAACTTTTGCCTGTTGGCGTGCACTTCGCCGGCAGAGTGTGCAAAAGGATAAAAGTTTTTTGGTTCTTTTTTTCAAAAAAGAACCGCTTTCTTTCTTCCTCGCGCATTTGACGCGAATTCGCCGCCTTTCGGGCCGGCATCGGCTCGGCTGCCAGATCGCCGCAACCCCCGCCCAACAAAAAAAGGGCCGCATCTTGCGATGCGGCCCTGAGCACACGGACCGGTTGGCTGGATTTTAGAACCGCGCCGTCACGGTGAAAGTCACGTTGAACGGTTCCCCGGGCAGGCCGTCGGAGAACTCAGGCGTGCAGCCGTAGTTGCTTTTGCTCTGGCCCGCGAACGGCCCCGAGGTGAAGTTGCCGCAGGACGTTGGCGAGATCTGCTTGTAGTAATACTGGTAGAAGAACTGGTTGAAGATGTTCTGCAGGTTCAGATCGAACTTCAGCCGCTTGATGAACGGCAGTTCCGGCGTCGGCATCGTATAGTTCATGTCCAGATTGAAGATCGTGAACGGATTGATGCCGCCATGGGGGTCTAGCGTCGTGTCGCCGGCCGTCACGCTGTAATATTCGTACGTGCCGAACGGCGTCACGCCCGGGATAGTGCCGATATTCTGCGTGCCGTTCACGTCATACGTCGTGTACTGGTGGCCGGTGTACTGGCCCTCGAACCGGGCGCTGAACGTGTCGCCATCGCGCAGCAAGCTTTTGTGGGTCCAGTCCACACCGAAGGTGGAAACCCAGTCCGGGATGCCCGTCACCGGATCGCCCTTCTGCACCAGGCCGAACTGGTCTTCCTGCACCGTCACGCTGGCCAGGTCGGTCACCAGGTAATGCGCGGAAGTGTGGGATGCGTTGCCGAACAATTGGATTTCCGGCGTCACCTGCCACGTCACGGCCGCTTCAACGCCCTTGAATTCACGCTGCCCGGCATTGTTGTACAGCTCCTCGCCGGCCTGCGGGCCCGACTGGAACTGGAAGAAGCCGAAATCCCGGTCCACCTTCTGGTAGAAATAATCCAGGCTCACGGCCACGGTGGGCGTGTTGTACTTGATGCCGCCTTCATACATATGCACCAGCGTCGCGTTCGGCGGCCCGCCGACAAGATTGGGCCCGAAATCGGTGGTCGGCGCGAACAGCGCCGAATTACCAAAGCTGCCGTAGACGGAAACGCCCTTCAGCGCCGGCACGATCTTGTCCAGATCATAGCTGACGTTGAAGAAGGGAAGCACATCGCGGTCCCATTTGTCGGCCTTGTAACGGCCGAAGTCGCAGGGGTTGTAGGTGTAGGGGTTGGCCGTCGTCCCGGCCCCGCCGGTGGGCGTGGCGCAGTAGGAGGAAGCGAGGAACGAAGCGGAGGGTGTGCCGCCGAAAATCTGGCTGCCTTCCTCGCTGGAAAGCGTGCCTTCCAGCGTGACACCGGGGGTAATGTGCAGCGTATTGTTCAGCACATCGATCTTGTCCTGAACATAGCCCTGATAGATCGTGCGCTGCGTCCCGCCATCATACCCGCCGATCAGGTTTTGCGGTGTTTCCGCGATATCCGGCGTGGCACCTACCCAGGTCGGCCCGGCCGGCGAGGTTTCCTTGGCCACCAGCGCGCCGATATGGATGTTCTGCGAAATACCAAAGATATCCGGCGGCGAAATCAGCGCCCGCGGCTGGATACCGTAAGTGTCGGTAGACAGCAGGCTCAGCTCCGCATTCAGGCCACAAGGGCTTGTCTGCCCGGCGGCGGCAAACTTGTTGGCAACCGCAGTGGGGCACGCAGCCGAACCCACGGGGGCCGCAGCGGCGGGGTTGTACGGGTAGGCGACCGGGCTGTAGAAATAGCTGCCCGGCCCATACAGATCTTCCTCGCCGAACCCATCCACGGTTTGGGAGAACGGGGCCGCGCCATTCACCGTATAGGCACCACCCACACCGGAGGGGCCAAACCCGTTGATGTTTTCGTAGGCGGTGGTGGTGGAATCCGTCCGCTCGTAGAAGGCGGTCAGGCCTAGGCTGAGATAATCATCAACGTAGTGATCCTCCTTCAAAATGGCCGAGAAATACCGGTCGTTCTGCCGGTAAAATTCCTCATTCGGTGCGTAGTTGCTGAAGGGGCCGTTCATCGCGGTGTAAGGGCCTGGCACCGGCTCCGGCGTGAACAGGCCGTTGGCCGTGTTGTACAGCACGGTCGCCTGGAACTTGGAAAGCCCGTCATTATACGGCTTGTCGAACGCGGCCTCGAAATTGTTGAAGCGGGCAGGCGTGTAATCGACAAAGCCGCCGTTCTGCGCGTTGGAATATTGCAGCAGCACTTTCGGCGCGTTGTCGCCGCTGCCCAGGGGGCCATCGAGCTGGCCGGAGTTGATGGTGATGCCCTCGTTGAGCAGCTTGAAGGATCCCACAGAGCCGAACACGTCGATATACTCGTCGTTGGTCGCGCGCTTGGAGGTATAGGCAACCGTGCCGCCGATGGTGCCGAAGGTGTTGCGATCCGGATAAGCGACGCCAGGGTAGATGGAGACGCCGTCGATCTGGTCCAGGTTGAAACGGCCGCCCAGGATGTCTTGCAGGTAGCCGCCGCTGCCGCCGTTCAGCAGATCCTGCGTGGGCACGCCATCCAGGGTCTGCGCCACTTCTAGGCCGCGCACGCCGCGGATGGTCAGCACGGGTTCGTTGTTGCCGATGCCTTGCTGATACACATACACCGATGGCGCCTGGCGCAGCAGGCTGGCGATACTGCCGCCCACGCCCACCTGGTCGATCGCCTTCGCGCCGAGCTCAGTCACGGCCGAAGGTGAGTTCTTCTCGCGCAGTACCTGCCGCTGCGCCCGCACCACGATACTTTCGTTTGAACCGTGGCTCACATCGGTGGTGGTGGTGCCGGCTTGTGAGGGTGGTATCGCTTGGGCGAGTTGCACCGGCGCTGCGCCTGCCGCACTTTGGGCCAGCACCGGCGCTGCCGGAACAAGCGCGCCCACCAGCCCGCAGGCGGTGAACACCATCAGTTTCTGTCTGCGCGAGAGCGATTTGTTCGCCATGTAATCCCCGATTGATGGAATAGCAGGCCGCGCGCCTAGCCCTTTGGTTGCGGCGCGTGACCCACGACATCCCGGAGGCCTGCGCGACGCAGCCCAGCCCCCGTGCCGATGGCGTGACTTTAGTTTTGTCGCCGTTCAGCACAACAACTCAACGAAGCCGTCATAAAAGCGAACAAATTATGTGATCACATTGCAACACAAGCACATATGCAAACTTCCATGCAGTTGGCGTTCGCAAACTTGTCAAGTCAGACAGCGTTTTTTGTATTCTGTAACAGCTCTGTATCTGCGGAAGTTTCANNCGACCAAAGCACTCCAGGGGTTACGCTGATCTTCTGTCCGGGAATGCCATCCGAGAATGTCCGGCGTGCAGTTGTATTCGCTTGCCGTTGGGCGTGTGTTGGCGTGAGGCAGTCGGCCTGCAAAGCAGGCGCGAAGATTCGGGAACGCAAAAAAAAGGCGGCACCGCCAGGTGCCGCCCTTTCTCTCGTCCATCGCCTCGGGGTCTAAAACCGAGCTGATACCGTGAAGAATACGCTGAACGGCTGGCCGGGGATGCCATCCGCGAAGTCGAGCGAGCAGCCATAGTTGCTGGCGACCGGGTTTTGCACCGTCGCTTTGCAAGCCCCTGGCGAAACCTGCTTGTAGAAATACTGGTAGTAGAACCTGTTGAACAGGTTCTGAACGTTCAGGTCGAATTTCAGCTTCTTCAGAACCGGCAGGTAGGGCGTCGGCAACGTGTAATTGAAATCCAGGTTGGTCACAAAGTAGCCCGGGTTGCCGCCGTTCGGGTCGTAAACCGTCGCACCGTCGAGGTCCGTCAAACGATTGCAGCCCGTGCCAACCGCAGCCCCATTCACAAGGTTGCAGGGCCCCTTGGGCGGCAGACCCTGGACGTTCAGGTTATAGATCTCGCCCAGGCCGGTTTCGGAGTTCGGATCCCAGGTCGTGGCCTCGTGGCCGGTGTATTGCTCTGTGATGCGTACATCAAAATTGTCGCCGTCTGTGGCCAGGCTCTTATGATGCCAGTCGGCGCCGAAGGTTGAAATCCAGTCAGGAACACCGGTGACCGGATCGCCCTTGATCGCAATGCCATACTGATCCTCGGCAACGGTGGTGAACGCGAACCCGGTGGCCAGGTATTTCGCGAGCGTGTGAGAGGCATTGCCGAAGATCTGGACTTCAGGCGTGAGGTTATAGGTGATAGCAGCCTCGAAGCCCTTGAATTCACGCTGGCCGCTGTTCGAATACTCGGTTAGGCCGGCCTGCGGGCCGGATTGCACCGAGAAGAAGCCGAAGTCGCGGTCCACCTTCTGGTAGAAGTAATCCACCTTCGCCAGCAGCTTCTCGGTATTGTAGGTGATGCCGCCTTCATAGAGATGCACGATGGACGCATAGGGGGGAACGCCGGCCGCGTTCGGGCTGAAGTTGGTCACCGGCGCGAACAGCGCGGAGTTGCCGACGCTGCCATAGGCGCTGAGGCCCTTCAATGCGGGAAGTATGCCGTCCAGGTCGTAGGTGAGGTTAAAGAACGGCAGGAACTCGCGGTCCCACTTTACCGCTTTGTAGGGTGCGTAGCCGCCTGCCCCAAAGTCGAATACGGCGCTCTGATTATACTCGGAATAGCTGCCTTCCAGCGTGGCACCCGGCGTCAGGTGCAGCGTGTTGCCGATCAGGTCGATCTTGTCCTGCGCATAGCCCTGGAAAATAACGCGCTCGGTGCCGCCGTCGAAGCCGCCGCCGAAGATGTCGCTGAGGTTTGATGCGGATTGCTGAACATCCGGCGTGGCGCCGTAATACGTCTTGCCGGAGGGCGAGGCTTCCTTCGCCACCAAGCCGCCGGTCTGAATGCTCTGATTGATACCGAATATTTCAGGCGGGTCGATCGTGGCACGTACTTGCCCGCCATAGGTGTAGCTGTGGGTGACCGCAAGTTCGGAGTTCAGGCCGCACGGGATCGCGTCGCCTGCAGCGATGAATTTGTTGGCCACACTCGCGGGGCAGTATTTGCTGCCGACAGGGTATTGCCCGCCAGGGTTATACGGATATTGCGGCGCATAGAGGAAATTGCCCGGGCCGTAAAAATTGTTTCCGCTCGTTCCCCAGCCATAACCGAAACCGGCCGCATTGTTGATGAACGGGTTCACCAGCCCGTTTGTGGTCGCCACGCTGACGGGGGTGGCCACCCCCGTCGGCGCCAGATCGTTGATGCCGGCGTAGGTATCGGTCTCGGCGTCGTTCTGCAGGTAGAACAGGCTCCAGCCGACATTGGAGACGATATCGTTGATGTAATTGTCGTCCTTGAGGATGACAGTCAGGAAGTCGTTGTGCTCGTAATCCTGCCAGACGTTGGGAGCATAGTTGCTGAACTTGCCGTTCTGATTGAGATAGGGAACGGGCACTGGCTCGTTCTCGAACAGGCCCGCGCCCGTGTTGTAGAGCACGGTCGCCTGGAACTTGGACTGCCCGTCGTTATAGGGCTTGTCGAACGCCATTTCAAAATTGTTGTAGCGCGACTTGGTATAGTCGATGAAGCCGGCGGATTTGAGATTGTTGTAGCTGGCCATGATCTTGGCCGCGTTGTCGCCGGTGCCGAGCGGGCTGTCATAGGCGCCCGAGTTCAGCAGGATCCCTTCCTTGAACGTCTGGAAGGAACCGGCTTCGCCGGTGACCTCGACGAACGGATCATTGCTGGGGCGCAGGCTGTCATAAGCCACGGTGCCGCCGATGGTGCCGAAGGTGTTGCGGTTCGGATAGGCGACGCCTGGATAGATCGACACGCCGCTGATCTGCTCGAGCGAGACATAGCTGCCGATATTGTCGGAAACATAGCTGGCACCTGGCGCTTCGAGGTCCTGGATCGGAACGCCGTCCAGCGTTGTCGCAACCTCCAGGCCGCGTAGACCACGGATGGTCAGCACGGGCGCGTTGTCGCCGATGCCCTGCTGATACAGGTTCACCGAGGGGGCCTGGCGCAGGATGGTGGCGATGGAACCCGAGACGCCAGCCGCCGCAATGGCCTTCTCGCCAAGCTCGGTGACGGCAGATGGCGAGTTCTGCTCCTTCTGGAGCCGCCGCGCGGCGCGGACGGTAATGTCCTCGGTACGGCCTGTCGTCGTGGTTGTCGATGTTGTTGTGGTAGCCTGGGCATACTGGGCGCCCTGTGCGCTTCCCGTGGCCGGGGAAGGCAGGCTTTGGGCACGCAAGCCCTGGTCCGGCACCAGGCTGCTGATCAGCCCACAGGCAGTGAAAAGCAGCCATCGCTGCCGGGATGAAGTGAATGCGTATCGCATGGGAACCCCAAAAAAATTAAGGCTGCGGCGCCGGCCGCTTGCGAGCGGCCAGCGCCAAAACCCGGCATCTCAGAGGCGCGCAACGATCACGCGCTACTCCGTGCCGATAGAGGCCAGTGAAAACGGTGAAGCGGCGTAACACAATAGATTGCCGATACATTACAACAACGGCCTGTAGCTTGTGATCACATTGCAACAGTCAGTCGGATCAAACCTCTCCGCTGCTGTAGCATGCAATAGTAACAAAATAGGCTCGCTGTCCGACCGCGGGTTGATATCCAGCACATCGGTAAAAGTTTTTTGGTTCTTTTTTTGAAAAAAGAATAGGCATAAGAGGACTTCTTTTTTGAAAAAAGAAGCGAAAAACTTTTACCTAGAGCATTTTCCGATCGTCACGAAGAATATCCTTTCCGGATTATTCTTCGTGATCCCTTAGTGTCTTAGTGCCGTCGTGGTTAACTCTGTCTTTCCTACTTGCTTACGCCCGATTGATCAGCAGCACCCAAAGCTTCGCAATCTCGCCCGCGCCCTCATTGCCGCCCACACTGCGCAGAACCGAAATCGCCTTCGCCTTGTCGCCGGAGCGCAGATACGCCAGACCCAGATGCAGCTTCGTATCCTCCAGGTGCCGCAACTGGTCCTTGGCAATACCGGCTTCGATCAATGCGATGCCCTTGGGGAACTGGTCGTAGGAAACATACTCTTCCCCCAGCGCAACAAGCGGGTTCCCGTCACGCTCACCCTGCGCCGCGGCCTCGCGCTTGGGCAAAGTCGGTAGCTCTGTGGCGTACAGCTTGGCCACCAGATCGGCCAGTCGCTTTTCGCGCGCCGCCTGCGGGCCGGTGCCCAGCACGCCGTCGGCATACCCCTTGTCCACCACGCGCTTGGCCTCGCCGGGCAGCGGCCCCTGCAACGCCAGCTCGGTGAGTTCCATGTATTGCTCGGGCGTCTTGAGCAAACCCAGGGCCAGTTCAAACCGCTCAATATCCAGTGTCAGCCGGTCGCTCAAGCCCCCGGGCCGCGTCTGCACGATATGGATCAGGTTCTCCCAGTAATCCGGCTTGGGGTAATAATAGGCCAGGTTGGTCATCGCGCTCTGGAAGCCGGCCGCGTCGCCATCGGCGCGGTAGCACGCGGCCAGCAGATCCAGCTGCGCTTCCGTCGGCACCCGCCGCGCACGCAGCTCGGCCGCTATCTGCGCGGATTCCATCTTCGCAGCGCCCGCATAATCCTGGCTCTGATACGTCACGTTGATCAGATAGTCGTGCATCTTCGGATCGGTGCCGCCGGCCTTGAAATACCGGTTCAGCCATCCGATCGTCGCCGGATAATTCTTCAACTCCGCCGAATACCCGATCTCGGACTGGATATAGGCCAGCTCCTGCTCGTGGGAGAGCCGGCCCGATGCCAGCAGCTCCCCGATGGCTTTGGAGGCCAATGCCTTGTCGCCCTCCTGCGTGGCGATAGAGGCACGCATTTCCAGCACCACGAACGCGGCATAGGCGTTGCCGCCGGCGGCCGCGGCCGCCACGTTCACCTGCTGCATGGCCGCCGGAAATTTATGGGCCTTCAGCAGCCCCTTGGCCTTTTCCAGCGGCTTGCCGACGGCAGCCGACAGCTCCTCAGCACGGGACGGGGTCGCAGAAATGGAGAGGGCCGCGATCATCGCGGCCCCGCACAGCAGAAAACGCATCATTTACGGTCCTATGAACTGCTCGTTGCCGACGAGACCGAGCGTGTGCACGCCGAGGCGCTGCGCTTCGGCCATCACATGCGCCACGTATTTATAGGTGGCGAGCTTGTTGGGATTGAGATGGATTTCCGGCTGCGGGTCCATCACGGATGCGGCATGCAGATGCGCTTCCAGTGCGGTATCGTTGGGGATGGCGTCACCGTTCCAGGTGATGGTGCCGTCGAAATCCACATCGATATTCACCACTTGCGGCGGCACCGGCGGCGGCGGCGGGTTGCCCACCGGCAGGTTCATCTTAACCGCGTGTGTCTGGATGGGGATGGTGATGATCAGCATGATCAGCAGCACGAGCATCACATCGATCAGCGGTGTGGTGTTCATATCCACCACCACATCCAGATCATCGCCCTCGCCGCCCGTCGGCATACTCATCGCCATGATGAACTATTCCTTAAGTGTTAAAAGTTCTTTGCTTCTTTCTTTCAGGAAAGAAGAACTCTTTTTTCCTGGCCACCCCCGCACGCGGGGTTTCAGCCCCCGCCATTCGGCGGGGGCTGGGTAATAAACTGCACGTTGTAGATCCCCGCGCGTTGCAGGGCCACGATGGCGCGTCCCACGAACTCGTAGCGGCCATCCTCATCCGCGCGGATATGCACTTCCGGCTGCGGCACTATGGTTGCCACCGTCTTCAGCTTGGCCAGCAGCGCGGCCACGTCCGGCAGCTTGCGCTCGTTCCAGAAGTAATCGCCCTCTTTGGTGATGGCCAGGGTGATGTTCTCCGGCTTCGTCTGGGTCGGCTGATTCCTGTCCTTGGGCAACGTCACCGGCACGGTGTGCGTTGCCACCGGGATGGTGATCAGGAAGATGATCAGCAGCACCA
>PKZM01000184.1 GCA_003133065.1 Acetobacteraceae bacterium | reverse complement strand
GGACGAGCCCACCATCCCCCTGCCGCATATCGAGCCCATGCTCGCCGCCCTTCAGCCTCCAGCCGCTCCCCGGCAGGTCAATTCCGTCGCTCTGCCCAGCCCATCCCCCGCGATCGGGTCGCAACCACCCCAGCAAACCATCCCGCACGCCCGGCTCGTTCCCGCCGTCCCCGCCGCCGCACCCGCCCGTGGCCCCCCGCCATAGCGTGGGCTGCTGTGCAGCCAAGGCCGCAGCTTGCAGCCTTACGCTGCGGCACCTCTACCGCCTGCTGCCAATGCCCAGCGCACGCAGCGCAAATCGCGTCTTCGCCCCGTGCGGCGGGCGGAGGGTGTCGAAGCCGGAAAAGAACCCGGGCTTGTGGATCGCGCGGGCGTGGGAGAATTGCAGGAAACCCTCGCGGCCATGATAGGCGCCCATCCCGCTCGGCCCGATGCCGCCGAAGGGCAGATCAGTCTGCGCGGTGTGCATCAGCGTGCCGTTGATCGTGACACCACCCGAGATCGTGCGGTCCAGAATGCGCCGCTCGGTGGCCGCCACGCGGGTGTAGGCATACAGCGCCAGCGGGCGCGGGCGCGCGTTGACGAAATCTATCGCCGCGTCCGTCGAGGCGGTGCGAATCACGGGCAGAATGGGGCCGAAAATCTCGTCGCACATCAGGCGGCCGTCCAGCGGCGGGTCGATCACCACGGTGGGCGGAAAATGGCGGATATTGCCCGATACCGGTGCGCGATGGCGCAGAACCGTGGCACCGGCGGCTTCCGCCTCCGCCACCAGCTCGCCCAGGCGCTGGTGGTGTCGATCGGAGATGATGGCGGTGTAATCGGGGTTGCCGGACAGCGTGGGGAACATCGCCTCCGCCGCGTCCAGAACGCCACGTGCGAACCCCTCGGCATGGGCCGCCGGCAGCAGCGCGTAATCCGGCGCGGTACAGGTTTGCCCTGCGTTGAAAAACTTGCCCATGGCCACCGAATGGGCGGCCCGCGCCGCGGAGAAATCCTCCGCCACGATCACCGGGGATTTGCCGCCCAGTTCCAGCGTCACCGGCACCAGGTTTTCGGCCGCCGCCCGCATCACCTCCCGCCCGATCGCCGTCGATCCGGTGAACACCAGGTGATCGAAAGGCAGCGACGTGAAGGCCCGCGCCACCGCCGCATCGCCCTGCACCACCGTCACCTGCTCGGGCGGAAAAGTTTCCGACATCATCCGGGCGAGCAGAGCAGAGGTGGCGGGCGTGAGTTCCGAGGGCTTGATCATGGCGCGGTTGCCGGCGGCCAGGATATCGATCAACGGGCCGATCGTGAGGAAGATCGGATAGTTCCAGGGCGCCACCACCCCCACCACGCCCACGGGCTGAAACGCCAGCCGGTTGGTGGCCGGCTGAAAATTCAGCCCCACGCTGCGCCGCTGCGGCCGCATCCAGCTTTCCACGTGCCGTTGCGCATGGGCACAGGCGGCCTTTATCGGCATGATTTCGGACAGCAGGGTCTCGATGCGGGATCGGTTACCGAAATCGGCCGAAATCGCCGCCGCGATCGCCTCCTGATGCGCCGTCACCATCGCCGCGATCCGCCCGATATCCGCCCGCCGCGCGGCGGCGCCAGGCCAGGGTGCCGCCCCAAAGGCCTGGCGCTGGGCGCTCAGCGCATCCAGCAGATCGGTCATATCCATCCCCCCGCCTGGTGTTGGCGGGTGTTGCGCCCGCGCACCCCATCTTGGGGCCGCGCCTGGGTTCTACGAGGGGGGGTTAGTCGTCCAGACCGCCGGTGAGGGCATGCCGGAAGATACACGCCTCCATGGGGCCGCCGAAGAGGGGGCCCTGGCCGCCATCGCAGCCCAGATCGGCCAGGATCGCCCGCTGCACCGGGTTGACCACCCCGCGGGCCACCACGCTGGCATCCAGCGCATGCGCGAAGGTGATCACCGCGGCCACGGCGGCCCGGGCCTCCCGGTGATACGCCATGTCCATCGTCAGCGCCGGGGCGAGCCAGATGCTGGTCACCGGCAGCCGGCGCAGCATGCGCAATCCGTTGCCGCCGCCGGTGAACTGGTCCAGCACCACGCCGGTGCCCATGTCGCGCAGCGCGGACACGGCCAGCAGCATTTCCTGCGCCTCGGTGCCCATGGCATGCTCCATGATCGCAACCTCCAGCAGCTCGGGCATCAGATCGGACTGCTCCAGGGCCGATTGCGTCCGCGCCAGAAGCGCCCGGCCGCCGATAACCGCGGCGGGAACACAGACCGACACGCGCAAGCCCCCCGGCAATCCCACAAGCGGGGTACGGGCGGCTGCCCAGACCTGCGCCTCGCGGCAGGCAGAGTGCAGAAGGGCGGCCGAGCTTTCCTCGGTTGCCGCCCTCTGGCCCCGCCAGTCGCCCGCCGCAGGCTTGCCGGCCGGGAAACTTGCCTCCGCCCCCAGCAGCATGCCGCCGGCCAACGCATGCAGCGGCTGCAGCAGCAGATTCGTGCCACACGGGGCATGCGGCGCAAGGTGCGGCACGGCAGCGCCGGCCTCCACGCAAAGACCCTCGGCAGGCAGACCATCGACAGCGTGGGCACCCGTGGACATGATCCCCCAGGCATCGTTCTGCCTGGCATCAGCGCGTGTTTGGCTTAACATGGAGATTGTCTCGCAGCGTGTGTGATGTCTCACTTTCAGTCCCCTGGGTGTACAATTCGTTAATCACCCCTGTCGTATGGAGAAACCGATGATCGAGATCTGGACATGGCCCACGCCGAACGGCGTGAAGGTGCATATTGCCATCGAGGAGCTCGGCCTGCCCTATACGCTGGTGCCGGTGGCGATCGGCCGCGGCGAGCAGTTCAAGCCAGAGTTCCTGGAGATCAGCCCCAACAACCGCATCCCGGCGATCGTGGATACCGAGGGGCCGGGCGGCCAACGGCTGAAATTGTTCGAGAGCGGGGCGATCCTGATCTACCTGGCCGAGAAGGCCGGCGAGCTGATCCCCGCCGATCCGGCCGCGCGCTACGCCTGCCTGCAATGGCTGATGTTCCAGATGGGCGGGGTGGGGCCGATGTTCGGCCAGTACAACCATTTCGCGAGCTACGCGCCGGAGAAGATCCCTTACGCGATCGAGCGGTATCAGAACGAGGCCAACCGCCTGGTGCGCGTGCTGGAAAAGCAGCTCTCCCGCACGCCTTTCCTGGCCGGGGCGGAGTACAGCATCGCCGATATCGCGAGCTTTCCGTGGATACGCTCGGCGGTGAAGCGGGAGATGCTGTCGCTGGAGGCCGCCCCCGGTGTGGCGCGCTGGGTCGATGCGATCGAGGCACGCCCCGCCGTTCAGCGCGGCCTGGCGCTGCTGGCCGATCTCGTCGCCGCCCCGCCGCCCATGACCGACGCTACCCGCGACATCCTCTTCGGCAAAGCTCAGCACGCCGTCCGGTAAGGGATACGGCCCCAAAAGATAAAAGTTTTTGCTTATTTTTTAAAAAAAGAAGACACTTTCTTCTCTGAAGCAAAAAACTCCGCACTATTTAGCGGGTTGGTAGCGCCAAACGCTGGCGGGGGGGAAGTTAAGGGGGGTCCAGGCTTCGCGCTTGGGGACCAGGCCGTGCTTCTTCCACGGCAGCGGGGAGGTGATGCAGTAGCTGTAGAGGATGAAGCCGACGCCGGGGGCGACGGCCTCGATCGCTTCAATAAAGCGCCGCTGCTCGGCAAATGGCAGCAGGACGAGGGGAATGCCGACCACGACCGTGCCGATCTTGCCGTGAAGTTCGGCGGGGATGAGTTGCGGCAGGCGGCGGGCATCGCCCTCGATGACGCGGGCGCCGGGCAGCACGGCGCGCAGGTGTTCCGCCATGTCGCGCACGATTTCCACCACGTAGAGGCGTTCCGGCGGCAGGCCGCACTCGAGAAGGGCGCGGCTGATCACGCCCGTGCCGGCGCCCAGTTCCACCACGATCTGGTCGGGGTTGGCTTTGGTCTGTGCCGCGATGCGCTTGCACAGGGCCGGTGAGGAGGGGACGATGGACCCCATCTGCAGCGGGTTGGCCATCCAGCGGCGGAAGAACAGGCCGGCATTGGCGATGTCCTGGCCCAGGCCGCGTGCGCCTGCCGTCTCTACGCTTGCATCCATGCTTCTACCCTCAGGTCCTTTCGGACGTGTCTAAGCAAAAGTTTCAACAAACGCACCTGGGATTGTCATCAAAGGCCTGAAAACATGATGACAAATCGAAGACAGGGAGAGGCGGCTCAGATCACTTGATCTTGGCTTCCTTGAACACGACGTGCTTGCGGGCGACAGGATCGTATTTCTTGAATTCCATCTTTGTGGTCTTGGTACGCGCGTTTTTTTTCGTCACGTAGAAATATCCGGTGTCCGCGCTCGAAACGAGCCGGATCTGGACAGTGTTGGACTTGGCCATAACGCACCTCAAAAGGGAGCGGCCGCGCGGGGCGGCCTGAACGCGGGAAAATGCGTTCGGTGGGGAGGAAGGTCAAGGATGTTCTTTTTTGAAAAAAAGAACCAAAAAACTTTTACCCTTTGGCGTGCGCTTCCGGCGAGTCCCGCCCCAAACAGTCAAAAGTTTTTTGCTTCTTTTTTTCAAAAAAGAAGAGTCTTTCTTAGTTTTTAAGTTCCCCCGCCCTGACCCCCGCCGCCGCATTCTCCAGCATCCGCAGAAGCGCCTCATCCCCCATCGATTTTGACATCAGGCACAGCGATCCGCCGAGCAAGGCCGAGGCGATGGCGACGGCGCTGAGGCCGCTTGCCAGCATGGCCTGGATGGCATCGTCCACGGATTGGCCTGCCTGGCTCAATTCGGCCATCAGATTTTCATCCACAGCCCCGGCGTCTTGCGTTACCCTTGTATGCATATCTCACTCCAACCCGGGATGTGGGCGCGGGCCATGCCGGTTTTAAGCCACCCCTGCCGGGATGTGGCCCGCTTGCAGGTCGGCCTGAAGCGCCTCTTCCTCCAGTTCCGGTTCGGCCTGTTGGGACTGGAGGTCCCACATGCGGGCGAACACGCCGCCGGCGGCCAGAAGCTCGCGATGCGAGCCGCGTTCGGCGACGCGGCCATCCACGAGCACGAGGATCTCGTCCGCATCCACCACAGTGGAGAGTCGGTGCGCGATCACCAGCGTGGTGCGGCGGGCGGAGACGGCGCGGAGTGCGGCTTCGATATCGCGTTCGGTGCGGCTATCCAGCGCGCTGGTGGCTTCGTCCAGGATCAGCACGCGGGGGTCTTTGAGGACCGTTCGCGCGATGGCGACGCGCTGTTTTTCGCCGCCGGAGAGTTTTAGCCCACGTTCGCCCACCCGCGTGTCGTAGCCATCGGGCATACGCAGCACGAAATCATGCACCTGGGCAACTTTGGCGGCGTGCTCGATCTCGGCTTGCGTGGCGCCTGGCCGGCCGTAGGCGATGTTGTAGCGAATGGTATCGTTGAACAGCACGGTATCCTGCGGCACNNACGCCGATGGCGGCGCGCAGGGAGGCCTGGGTGTAGTCCCGCACGTCACGCCCATCCACCATGACGCTGCCGCCGTTCACATCGTAGAAGCGGAACAGCAGCCGGCTGATGGTGGATTTGCCCGCACCCGTGGGGCCGACGATGGCCACCTTGTGGCCGGCCGGCACGGTGAAGCTGACGCCTTTCAGGATCTCGCGGGCTGGCGTGTAGCCGAACTGCACATCCTCGAACGTGACGGAACAGGGTTCGCCTTCGGCGAGGTGGGCGGAGAGCTGCACCGCCCCCGCGCGGTCCTGCACTTCCTCGTCCACGTTCAGCAGGCGGAACATCTGTTCCATGTCCACCAGACCCTGCTTGATGGTGTTGTAGGCGAAGCCCAGAAAATTCAGCGGCTGGTAGAGCTGGATCAGATACGTGTTCGCCAGCACGAATTTGCCCACGCTCATCTGGCCGGAAACCACGCCGCGCGCCGCCATCAGCATGATCACGGCCAGGCCCAGCGCTATGATGGCGGCCTGGCCGAGATTGAGCATGTTCAGCGTGACCTGGCTTTTGACGGCCGCGCGTTCGTAGCCGGCGAGCGCCATATCGAAGCGCCGCGCCTCATGCTGCTCATTGCCGAAGTATTTGACGGTTTCGTAGTTGAGCAGGCTGTCGACCGCTTTGGACTGGGCCTCGGAATCATTGTCGTTCATCGTGCGGCGGAAGCGCACGCGCCAGGAGGCGAAGGCCAGGGTGAAGGCGATGTAGGCGGCGACCGCGCCGAAGGTGACGGTGGCGAAGCGCCAATCGAACATGTGCCAGAGCACGGCGGTGACGAGCAGCAGCTCGATCAGGGTGGGCACGATGTTGAACACGGCCAGGCGCAGCACCTGTTCGATGCCGGCGCTGCCGCGTTCTATGGCGCGGGATACGCCGCCGGTTTGCCGGTCCAGATGGAAGCGCAGGCTGAGGCGGTGCATGTGTTCGAAGGTTTGCAGGGCGACGCGGCGCACGGTGCGCTGCTGCACGGCGGCGAACACGGCATCCCGCAGCTCGCCGAAGCCGGCGGAGGCCAGGCGCAGCAGGCCATAGGCGACGATCAGGCCGGCCGGCACGGCGAGCATGTGCGCCATGGCGCCGCGGTGGGAGAGCGCATCCACGGCGCGGGCGTAGACGATGGGCACGTAGACGTTGGCGAGTTTTGCGAGCACCAGGAACGCCATGGCGACCACCACGCGGAGGCGCCCGCCTGGATCGTCCTTGGGCCAGAGATACGGCGCGAGGGTTTTTATGGTTTCGGCGGAAGATCGGGTCTGGCCTGGCAGGGCCAGGCGGGAGGAGGCCATCACACGCATGCATGGCGATGTGGCATGGGGTGCCGTGATTTCAAAGCCCGGATGTTGGGAGATGCGATGCCTGATGCGCTGATGCGGCACGTGCGCGCGGTGCGCAACGTGCGCTTGCCCGGCGGGCGCGTGCCGTTTCGGCTGGGCGATGTGCAGGTGGGCTGGCTGGCGCCCGATGCCGCCGCGCATCTGGCGGGCCAGGCTGGCTGCCGCCGCGCCTGCGACGGCGTGGCGCTGGAGCGGGCGGCGGCTTTGCCCGCGCTTGCCCACGGGTTGGCAGAGGCAGGCTGGTTTGCCTGGCGCGGCGAGGCTTTTGATGTGCGGGCGCGGCCGGGGGGTGAGGTGCTGGCCACGGTGGATCGCGGCGCACTGCCCTGGTTCGGCATTGCGGCCGAGGGGGTGCATGTGAACGGCCTGGTGCGCCGCGCGGACGGGTTGCACATCTGGATCGCCCGCCGCGCCGCCAACCGCCTGATCGACCCCGGCAAGCTGGACCATCTGTTCGCCGGCGGCATCAGCGCGGGGATGACGCCGGAGACGACGCTGGTGAAGGAGGGCGCGGAGGAGGCCGGGCTTGCGCCGGATGTGGTGCGCGCTGCGCGGCCGGTGGGGGTGATTGCTTACACGATGCAGCGGCCGGAGGGGCTGAGGCGCGATCGGTTGCATTGTTATGATCTGGCGTTGGCGGAGGCTGTGGTGCCGGTGCCGGCCGATGGCGAGGTGGCGGGGTTTGAGCTGTGGCCGGCTTCCCGGGTGCTGGCGGCGCTGCGGGAGACGGATGATTTCAAGTTCAATGTGACGCTGGTGCTGATCGATTTGTTTTTGCGGCTGGGGGTGTTGGCGGGGGATGAGGCGGAGAATGCGCGGTTGGCCGAGGCGCTGCGGGCGGGGGAGGGTCGTTAGGCGGCGGACAGGACGCTGGTGTGTGCGAGGGAAGCAAGATGAATCCACAGATGAACGTAGATGAGTCGGGGTATGCGGCAACGGCGCGGGCAGCGGCGGCAAAGCTCAGATCCGGGGGGCTGATCCAATCTCCTGGATAACCGGCGCCCTAAGAGCGCCTTTCAAAACCTGGCATGGCGAGTCAGATGGCGTTCGTTTTTGAGCACCGGNNGCGCCAGATGGCCGCCAGGGCAGGTTTTGAAAGGTGCTCTAAATGATAAGCTAGTCTGTAAGCCAGTTGGTCAACAGAATTGTGAGCGAGGATCTTATGCGCGAGGTCGGCGCCTTTGAGGCGAAGAACAAATTTAGTCAGCTGCTCGACCAGGTGGAGCATGGCGAGGAAATCGTCATCACACGCCGCGGCAAAGCGGTGGCAAAGATCGTTTCGACCGAACCTGGCTTCGACCGCGAAAAAGCGCGCCGCGCGGTCGCCGGCATTCTCGAAATGAGCAAAGGCCTTTCGTTGGGGGGCCTAGATATCAAAGACCTTATCAACGAAGGCCGACCTTGAGTTTTGTTCTAGATAGCTCGGTATCATTGGCCTGGTGCTTCGAGGATGAGCGCACGCCGGCGACGACTGCACTGCTCCACCGCGTAGGAGAAGCCGGCGCCATCTCACCCCAGCATTGGCCGCTAGAAGCCCTGAATGGCCTGATGATGGCAGAGCGCCGAAAGCGGCTCGATGCCCCCCGGCGCCGCCATCTTGGAGCGTTTTTGCGCGCCTTGCCCGTCGCCCTCGATGCTGGCGCCGCGTGCCATCGCGCTTGCGTGAATTGGGTCAAACGCCTTATTTGGACGCGTAATCGCGGCGCGGCTCTGCTGTAGTTCGGTGGCAGAGCACTCCCTTGGTAAGGGAGTGGTCGAGAGCTAGATCCGCTCCAGCAGCACAACTCGGGACGCGCTTGAGACCTTAGTCGGACGTTTCAACTAAACTGAGCGTAGCCCCTGTATCAGCATGCCAGCCAGATCCGGCTCGAACCACAACCCCCGTCCAGCCTTCGACGATGTCCCCGACGGCAGGCGCCGCAATATGGCGGCGATCAAAGCCAGGGATACTAAACCAGAAATCACCCTACGGCGCTTGCTCCATGCAGCAGGGTATCGCTACCGCCTTCATGTAAAGCACCTTCCTGGGACGCCTGACTTGGTATTCCCGAGCAGGCGGAAGGTGATCTTCATCCACGGCTGTTTCTGGCATGACCATGGATGCCCCCATTCTAAAACTCCTAAAACCCGCGCCGAGTGGTGGTCAGCGAAGCTACAGGGCAACAGGCAGCGCGACGACAGGGCCGTTGAGGGGCTCCGCTCTGCCGGGTGGTCAGCGTTCGTAGTGTGGGAATGCTCTCTCCGCGCGGATTGTCGGGAGGCAGCAAGGCGGGCGATGAACTTCCTCGAGTGATTTACCAGTCGCATCAGCCGCAAAACCTGGACAGCGCGATTGCCAGAATCATTTGGCAAGATTCATCTGTCATAAGCCGCGCTGGTAAGCGACCACGGGAGAGGCACAGTATATGGATGCGTTCGTAGGGCCGCTCATAGATGCGGCACTCGCGGGAAAGCTGCGTCGGCTGGCGACCGGAGGGGCGCCACGGGTACTGGATATGTTTTCCGGGGCCGGGGGTATCAGTCTTGGCTTCCATAGGGCGGGCTTCAGGATCGACGGCGCCCTGGAAATCGAACCCCTTCCGGCTCTCACGCATGCGATGAACTTCCATGGTTCAGACCCACACCTCATGGCCCGCCATGCGGTCGCGCGGGACATGACCAAGGTTGAGCCAGACGAGCTTACGGCGGAGCTTGGCTTGGGTTACGTCGACACCTCGATCGACGTCCTCGTTGGTGGGCCGCCATGCCAGGCGTACGCCCGAGTTGGCCGGGCGAAGCTGCGCGAAATCGCCGACCATCCGACTGCCTTCAAGGTAGATCCCCGCGGCAACTTGTTCCTTCGCTATCTGGCGTACGTGAGAGCCTTCAAACCCCTCGCGCTCCTGCTCGAAAATGTTCCCGACATGCTCCACTATGGGCATCATAACGTCGCTCAGGAAATCGTCGAGGCGCTCGACGACATGGGCTACGACGCCAAATACTCCCTGATAAACACCGCTTTTCATGGCGTCCCCCAGATGCGTGACCGCGTGTTTATCGTCGCGTACCGCAAAGAATTGCATGCCAAAATCAGGTTTCCGACGGCGACGCGGCACATGGAGTTGCCGCCTGGCTATGCTGGCACGCGTGCGGTGGCTATGCGGTATGTCGACCTGTTCGGAATTTCTGGTTTTATCCAGCCGGATCTTGGCAACGATGAGCTGCCGTTTGCGGTCACGGCGTCGGAGGCCATTGGCGACCTACCCTCAATCCTGGGGACTTCCGTCAAGCGCGGCATGCGAACATTTAACACGCTATCGCGTTATCGAAGGACAATGGAAATATCACAATATGCAGCTGAGATGCGCCAGTGGCCTGGGTTCGAAAGCTCGGAAGGCGTTAAGGATCACGTCATCCGGTATCTCCCGCGGGACCACAAAGTCTTCGCCGAGATGCGCGAAGGCGCCGAGTATCCTGAAGCTCATGAAACTGCCGTCATGATTGTTAACCGTGAGGCAGCTGAGCTTGGTTATCGCGAAGGCAGCAAGAAATATCGGGACCTATATAATAGTATCGTGCCACCGTACGACGTGTCGAAGTTCCCAAACCGCTGGTGGAAGCTCCGGAAGGATTTCCCGGTGCGCACCTTAATGGCGCACATCGGGAAGGACACATATTCCCATATTCATTACGACGGCAAGCAGGCCCGCACCATCTCAGTGCGCGAAGCTGCCCGGCTGCAGTCTTTCCCGGACGGCTTCATGTTTCAGGGCGCAATGAACGCCGCGTTCAGGCAGATTGGAAATGCGGTACCCCCGCTGATGGCATTTGAAATGGCTAAGGTGATCAGGGAAGGCCTAAGCGATGCCGTGGCACGTTTAGTGCCTTGATTACGACTCCTCGTCGTCGGCGTGGGGGCGTTTTATATACACCTCGTCATTCCATGTCAGCGCATCTACCGAGACCGAGAAGGAATCCGCGACAACGCCAGGGGGCATATGATCTTTGAGAGTTTTCACGAGGTTTCTTGCAAACTCATTGATGTTGTGGGATGATGTCATTTTTGCCCCATCTTCGTTGATCTCGTAGAGACGATTAATTCTGTAGGGCACCTCGCCGGCGGCGTCGGTTAGCTCAGCCATCGAAATGTGAATAGTGTTTGTGAATGGTCCTTTAGTGGTCTTGGCATCTATTTTGTGATCGGAATTGGGGTTGTCTTTGACGAGAAAGTCATAGGGCGCGAAGGCGTTATCTGCAGAAGTCCACTTAGCGGAATGGAGCTGCCCAGCCGCAACGCGCTCCTGAAACCAGCCATTCAAGATTGCTTCACCATCCTGGCCAGTGAGCTGCAAGTCGGCCATTATGGTTGCCACCTCGGAGGCAGTTATCTTACTCACCCGCGATTTGTGGTGAAGAATCTTGTTCGTTCCGGCTAGACCTCCGGACACGGCATCCTCAAGTTCTGCCTGAAAAACTGGGTCGAAGGCGGCCAGCCGGATCGGATGATTGGCTGGAGCTGCTGACTCGGTCACAACAAGAGCCAGCTGCTCAGCCGTCGCCTCCACCATGGTCTTTTTATCAAATAAGCGCGTTAACTTGCCGATAATCGCGGAATCGCTGGCGTCACTCTGGCTGACAAGGATGAGGTCTATGGTGTGGGGAGCACCACGGTCGTCATGGAAAACCATCACCGCAATATCGCGAGCAGTAACTCCATCATACCTAGTATGGTCGGAAATCGGTCCGCGGACGGTCTCACCATTCAGGCGCCAGTTTTTGTAGGTGGCAGTCTTAATGATTTTCCTTGTGATGGTCTCCTGTGGCTTACCACCTGGGCCGTAAATATTGACCCGAAGTGGAACCTGATCCCCTGTAGCCGCCGCAATACTTGGGAGTGAAGGATATAGACGCTCAACCAGGACATCCGCGTTCAAGTTTATGCCCTTCTGGTTCCCAACGTTGCTCCTACGGAATGGTCCTTCGAAGAACGTGCAATCGCTGGCGGAGAGGCGCTTAAGTGCTATCTTCATGGACATCTTTGCATTCCAAATGATTCATTTAGCTCTACCGTGGTATTATCTGCCTTGGAACGACCCGACCTCGGTATGGATCGGGTGCAACGGGCAGAGGCTGAAATGAGTGACTGGCCAAGGGAGAAACGGTGGTTGGTCATCGCTGAGGATGGCCGCCACAGCACGCTGGGTCGGGCAACCGATCCGTCACTCGAAGAAATCGCCCGGGCTGGCGCCTCCCTAGATGCTGTTGATCTGGCCGGGTGGCTGGTTGTCTCGGAGGGTGGCTACTACCAGAAAAGCTCCATCAGTCTCTTACTGGTCCGACGGATCACAGGAAAAGATGCAGACTGGGACGAGGCACAGCGCCTTTGGCATGCCGCCAGGGCGCAGCAGCTGGCCGAGCGATAGGCTACCTCTACCGTTAGGTCGACGGGGCCGCGATCACATGATAATTCGATTTCTATCCCGGCTCCATGGCGTCCGCGATCGTAAACCTTGATACGCCAGTACAGCAAGCGTAGAATAGATGAGCGAAGCGACACCCATGCCTTTGCCCGCTTGGTGCAGTTGCAATTCCTCGTAATGATTTGATCAGGTGATGGCAGACGCGGCCGCCGCATAAAGCGGGCTCTCAGCCCTGTGGTTGGTCTACGGCTGACCTTGGTAACGATGGGTGTCGCTTCGCTCACCCATCCTACGGCATACCCGTTGGTTATTCATCCCGCGCCTACATCTTCCGCCATGCCAAGCGCGGCAAGCAACGAAGGGCGGGATACCAGCAGATCCTCCAGGCAGGTGCCATCAAGCACCGCCAGAAACGCCGCCATGGCCTCGGCCAGAACGCCGCGCAGGGCGCAGACGGGGATGATGCGGCATTGCCCGTCAGGGGCGAAGCAGGCGACGAGGCTGAAATCGGTCTCCGTGGTGCGGACCACGTCGCCGATGGTGATCTCGGCGGGGGCGCGGGCAAGGCGCACGCCGCCGCCGTTGCCACGCGTGGTTTCCACGAAACCGCCATCGCGCAGGCGCTGGGCAACGCGCATCAGATGGTGGCGCGAGATGCCGAACGAGTCCGCAATCTCGGCCACGTTGACCACCTCCCCCTGCCGCGCGCCGAGCACGATGAGCATGCGCAAGGCGTAGTCCGTATGGAGGGAGAGCCGCATCCCGAGCCTTTCTGAGTCGACGGCGATCTTACCCGGGCAGGCGGGCGGTGGCGCGGCTTTTCAAAGTGGTATCTATTTTGCTTATTTGCTCCCCGGATTGCCCACCCCAGCCCCCGCAATCGCATGGAGAGATAGCCTATGGACGCCCAGCAGATCGCCCTTGTTCGCGCCAGCTTCGCCCAGGTGGCGCCGATGTCGCGGCAGGCCGCTTCCCTGTTCTACGATCGGCTGTTCGAGATCGCGCCGCCGTTGCAGGGGCTGTTCCGGGGCGACATGACCGCGCAGGGGGCCAAGCTGATGGCGATGCTGGGCACCGCGGTGGCCAACCTCGATCGGCTGGATACGATCGTGCCGGCGGTGCGGGCGCTGGGCGCCAGGCATGCCGGCTATGGCGTGACGCCCGCGGATTACGCCCCGGTTGCCGAAGCACTGCTCTGGACGCTGGCCCACGCCCTGGGCGAAGCCTTTACCGCTGAGACGCGAGCTGCCTGGGTGGAAGCCTACACCATTCTCGCCGGCCAGATGCAGGAGGCCGAAGCGGCCTAGGCGCACAGCGCAAGGATTGGTCTGCGCGCTTCGCGCGACGGGGTTGCACCCGCGGGGCCAAACGCCTAATCACAGCGCGCATTCGCCCCCAGGGGCTGCTGTAGCTCAGTGGTAGAGCACTCCCTTGGTAAGGGAGAGGTCGAGAGTTCAATCCCCTCCAGCAGCACCATGATTTCGCGGCGACCCCATTGTGACCGGCGGCTGAGAGCATCTGCACCCTGTGCAGACTAGCCCCTCAGATGCCGCCCCCGATATCGAGGAAATCGGCTGCTGTCAGGCGTGGTGCCGCTTGGGTCTGCGTCAGTTGCGCGACCAGGCGGTCGATCTGCAGGTTGATCTCGGGCACGGCGGTGATCTCCCACCAGTTTGGGCGGGTGAGGGGGCCCAGCGCGAACAGCCAGCTTGAGGCGCGGCCCTCGGCATCGATGACGGCGCAATCCTGGGTTTGCAGGCCCACGCCGAGCGTATCCGGCACGGCGAGGCGGCGTTCACGCAGATCGGCGATCAATGGGATGGCGATACGGTCGAAATCGCCGCCCGGGCCGGTGCAGTTCACCACGTGGCCGGCACGGAAGAGGCGGGTGGTGCCGCCGCGCAGGTTGACCGTTACGTCCACACAGGCGCCGGCCGCCCGGTAGCCGCCGATGCGGCCGGCGGCGATCTCCAGGGCGCCGGTCGCGAGCAGTCGTTTAAGTCCATCATCGATGCGCGGGGCCATGCGGTGGCGGTGGATATCCCAGCGCACGCGCAGATGGCGCAGGAATTGGCGGCGGCTGGCGTCGTTCCAGCTTGCCCAGATGCTGGGCACGGCGGGGCGGGCTGCATCGAACACGCGCTGCCAGGGGATGCCTTGGTCCGCGGCGCGGGCGATTTCGGAACGCAGGATGCGGGTGAGCGCCAGCGGCGAGGCGGGGATGCGATCGGCGAGGAATTCCGGCCAGGCGCCGCCGCCCTGGTGGCGGCGCGGCATAAGCCCACGGCGGGAGACGGCGAGGATAGGGCCGCGATGGCCTTCCGCCGCCAGCCGCAGGGCGATATCCACCATGGTGAGGCCGGCGCCTATCAGCAGCAGCGGCTCGCCGGGATCGACATCGGAGAACGCATCGCGCGCCCAGGGGTCGGGGATGAAAAAGCCGGTGTCATACAGCCAGCGGTCCGGCCCGCCGGGGGGGCGGGGGGCGAGGTTGCCCATGGCGAGCACCACGGTATCGGCGCGGATTTCCCGCCCATCCGTCATCAGCACGCCGGTGGTCGCTAAGCTAGCACGGGGGCGCAGCAGACGAACGACCTCGCCGCGGATTTTGGTGAGGCCGGTGACGGCGCGGGTGTTCAGCGCCTCGCCGATCCGTTCTTCCAGATAGTCGCCGAAGAGGCGGCGGGGGACGAAGGCGGAGGGGAGATCCAGGCTGCTTTCCACGAGCGCTTCGGCGATGGCGCCGCGGCGGTGCTGCAGCCAGTCGCCGAAGCTGGGGTGCAGGCCGATTTCCATGCGGCTGACGGGGACGTTGAGGAGGTGTTGCGGGCCGCAGGCGCCGTAGGCGATGCCGCGGCCGAGATGCTTGTTGGGTTCGGCGATGATGATGCGCCACTCCGGCCGGGCGCGGTGCAGTTTGAGGCCGAAAACGGCGCCGGAGAAGCCGCCGCCGACGATTGCGACAGTATGGGGTGCGCCAGTATGGGGCGTTTCGGTCACGGGGCGCTGCCGAGGGTGAGGGGCAGGCCGCGCTCGCGCCAGGCGGTGAGGCCCCCATCGAGCGCGGTTGCGTGTTGGAAGCCGAGTTCGCGGAGCGTGGCGGCGGCGAGCGTGGAGATGTGGCCGAGATCGCACACGACGAGGATATGGGCGGTGGGGTCCGGCAGATCGGTATTCACGCGCAGCTCCAACAGGCCGCGCGGCAGGTGGCGCGCGCCGGGGATATGGCCGGCCTCGTAAGCCTCACGCTCGCGCACGTCCAGCAGGACGAGGCCGGGATCGCCAGCGGCGAGGCGGGCGTGCAGATCCTCGATGGCGATGAAGGGCACGGCGGCGGCGGCGTCGGCCAGCATCTGGTCGATGGTTTTGCCGCCGCTCATGTTGGTGCGGAGGGCTTCGGTGAGGTGGATGGGGGCGGCGAGGTTGAGATCGCGCATCATCTCCACGAAGGCGGCGCGGTCGCGTTTTTGCAGGCGGGGGTTGGTGGCGAATTCATCGCCGATGGTGGAGTGCCCGCGGCCCTTGTACTCGTGGGCGGGATGAACCCTGGTGTCCGGGGGCAGGGCGGCGAGGATGGTGAAGAGGCTGGCGTGCAGGGCGGTGGGGTCGCCGGTGGGCAGGTCGGTGCGGCCGGTGCCGCCGATGAGAAGGGTGTCGCCAGTGAAGACGCGGCCTTCGGTGAGCAGGCACATCGAGTCGCGTGTGTGGCCGGGGGTGTGGAGCGCCTGCACACGCAATGTGCCGCAGCGCAGGATTTCGCCGTGGGCGAGGCGGAAATCGGCGTGCCGGGCGGGGGCGAGGGTGTGCATGAGGGCGGGGATGGAGAGGCGCCGGCTGAGTTCCTGGGCGGCGGAGAAATGGTCGGCATGGGTGTGGGTATCGGCGACGTAGCGGATGCGCAGGCCGTGGCGGGAGGCCAGGGCGAGGGTGTGTTCGATCTGCTGGGCGGCGGGATCAATCACGAGCGCCGCGCGGGTTTCCTCGCAGCCGATGAGGTAGCTGCGGCACCCGCCGGTGGCAATCTGTTCGAAGATCATCTGCGTCGCCCCCGGTACGCTGACAGCCATCTTATGCGAAGTGCTTGTGGGCGCGAACAGGTAAAAGTTTTTTGCTTCTTTTTTTCAAGAAAGAAGCCCGTCGCGGAGCGGCAAAGAGCCCGCCGCGGAGCGGCAAAGAGAAAAACTCTTCTTTTTTGAAAAAAAGAAGCAAAAAACTTTTACCTGTTGGGCTTCGGTTTGAGGCGGAGGGGCTGGGTTTAGAAGAATTTGCGGAGGGCGATGTAGAAGCTGCGGCGGGGGCCGTATTGGGGGGCGAAGACGCCGACGCCGGTGCCGGAGCGGATTTCGTAGATACGATCGGTGAGGTTGATGATGTTGGCGCTGAGCTCGATCGGGCCGCCGAAGATGTGGTTGAAGCGGCGGGTGATGCCCAGATTGAGTTGCAAATAGGGGGCGACCATGCCGCCATTGGGGATATCGCCTTCATCCTGCCGCAGGCCGGTGCCGTAGATGAGATCGGTGTTCAGGTGTGTGCCGAACAGATTGTAGGATACGCCGGAGGAGGCGGTGTAGAACTGGCTGTGGTCCGTGTAGATGTCATGAGTGTCGAGATAGGCTAGCTGCTGCGGGGAAAAATTGAATTGCTGGGAGACGATCTGGGTGGCGCGTTCCCGGCCGATGGAGAGGTTGGCGTAGGCTGAGCAGTTGCCGGCCTCGTAGCTGCCGGTGAGTTCCAGCCCCAGCACGTTGGCGTGGCCGTAGTTGAATACGGAGAGGATGATGGGCGCGCCGAACTGGCCTTCATCGATCAGGTCGCGGGCGATTTTCCAATAGCCGTCGATGCCCAGTTTGAAGCCGGGGAAGAATACATGTTCAGCACCGACATCGAAATAGTTGGAGCGTTCGGGCAGGATGGTGCTTGCCTGGGGCGGGGCGGCGGGCGTGTAGCCGGCGGGGTAGCCGGTGGTGCCGGCGAATTTGGCGATGGATTGGCCGGCGATGAGCTCCAGCGAGGGCGGGGTGAAATAGCGCGAATAGCCGGCGTGCAAGCCGGTACTCGCATCGGGTTTCCACACCAGGTTGATCCGGGGGCTGAGCTGCTGCGTGTCGGTATAAGCGTTTAGAACATCGTAGCGCAGGCCGTAATTGAAGGTGAGTTTGGGGATAATCTGCCATTCATCCTGCAGGTAGGCGCTGTAGGTGTATCCGGTTTGGCCCCCGCCGTTTTCGATGTTGACGGGCGTGGTGCCCACGCTGGAGCAGGTGGGCGTGAGGCACGGGAAGACCATGGAGTTGGTGTGGGATGTGCCGCGTTCTGCGGTAAACAGCAGGCCGTAGCGCAGCGTGTGGGTATCTGAAAGATTATAGCTGCCATCGGCCTGTATGCCTTCGGCGATGTCGGACCGCACGGCTTGTTGCGATAGGCCGTAGAATTCCAGATCCCCGGTTTGGTCGGGGGTGTAAGCGAGGCGGCTGTAACGTTCGAAGGCGGAGACCTGGAAGCCGTATGCGTCGCCGGCTTTGAGGTAGGAGAGAACGGCATAGTCGTTGGTTTCGGCTTGGTGTTCGTTGAGCAGGGCGGAGGGGAAGTCGCTTTGGGTGCCGTCGGTGTAGACCGATTGCTGGCCGGGGCTGTCGGGGATTTGGAAGGCGCCTTGGTAGATGCCGGCGATGGCGGTGAGTTTGCTGGTGGGATCGATGATATCTTCCACGTAGCCGAAGCCGTGGCCTTGCTCGGTGTTATCGTGCAGGGGGGTGTAGGCGCGGGTGGGGTTTTCGATGCCGATGCCGTTCTGCGCGTAGTCGCCGGCGAGGTAGTAGTTGATGTTGCCGGAGGAGCCGGCGTATTCGGCGCTGGGGTCCAGCGTGCCGTGGCTGCCGCCATACAGGCCGATTGATCCGCCCTGATCGAAGGCGCCGGATTTGGTTTGGATATCGACGATGCCGGTGGTGACCAGGCCGTATTGGGCGGGCAGGGAGCCGGTGATGAGGGCGATGGATTCGGCGAAGCGGGAGGTGAGGCTTTGGCCGAAGAAGCTGATGCCTTCCGGCAGGATCACGCCATCGATGCGATATTGGATGTTGGCGTGATCGTTGCGCAGATGCACCTGGCCGAAGGAGTCCTGGGAGACGCCGGGCGCTTGCAGCAGCGTTTCATTGAGCGGGATTTCCGCGCCGCCGGGCTGGTTTTGGATGGATTTGCTGCTGAGTGTGTAGGTGGTGGCGCCGATGCGGGTTTGGATGCCGCTGCGGGCCTTGGCGAGTTTTTGGGCGGTGACGACGATGGTTTCGGTGGCTGTGGTGGATGGTGGGGT
This sequence comes from Acetobacteraceae bacterium, assembly GCA_003133065.1. Lineage (GTDB taxonomy): Bacteria > Pseudomonadota > Alphaproteobacteria > Acetobacterales > Acetobacteraceae > BOG-908. Next base: position 14,470 of record PKZM01000184.1, on the reverse strand, counting down.
GGCGGTCTGGGGTTGATCGGCCGTGGCGGCGAGGGGGTACAGGCTCAGGACGAGCAGGGCAGTGGGGGGAATGGAGGCGCGAAGGAGGGGCAACAGGCTGGTTCCGGAGCAAAACGTTATGGTATAACGTAGCTTTTTGCGGTGATGGCCGTCAACCAGGTGCGGGTGGTCCCGCGTCAACGTGGCCAACGTGGGTCGCCCGTGCGCAGGCGTTACAGCGGCCGCAAATGGGGCGGAATGTCGATAGCTCATGAACTGTTCGGTTTAGGATCCTGGGTCCCCACAGACCTCAGTAATCACCGGACACGCTACCTAAACCGGCCGGACGGAAGCGGGGGTTGGGCTTGTAGCGATGATCGATCTATCATGGTCCGACGTGATTATGACGGGCATGGGCTGCCGGGCGGCCCCCTCTGTGCCAATGATTATGAGACAAACGGCCCGGGCAGGTTTAGGCTTTGGGTAAGCAGGACAATGTCTCGTGGTCATGCCGGACCAAGAAGCTGCCGAGGGTGCCGGGATACAAGGAGGCCGCAGGCCGAGTGTCGTGCCGGCACACGCGGCAGCAAACCCTGAAATTTCCGATCGCCGCGCCGCCGGACATTCACCGCGGCGAATAAACTGCGCATCCTCATATCTAACTCAACAGACAAGAACAATGACTTTTTGATTTATAACCGCGTGTTAGAAATGCATTCACACGTGTCGGTTTAGGAGCTCCCAGACTTTCGATGCGACCACGGAGAATTCGTCGACGGCTGAGGCGACACGTTTGACCGAACCTGCCCGGACGTCGCCAACTGCGAAAAACCCCGGCTGCGACGTGGCAAAGGGGGAGTCCGCGACTGGCGCCCGAACTGGTCGGCGGCCTGGTCGCGGAAGAACTCCATGCTGTCGCGCCGCTCGATCAGCGTCATGTGGTCGGATGATGCTATAGGCGGCTGCCGTGCCTACCGGCGTCGCCCTTGCACGCTGAAGGCTATTTTTGCAGCCCTTCACGCCGCCCGAACATCGATGAGAAATGTATCGACATCGGCGGCAAGCTGCTGCGCCTGAAGCGCCAGGCCGCGCGCCGCATCCAGCACAACCACGCTGGCCGAACCGGTCTCGCCGACAGCGGTACTCACCTCGCCAATCGTTGTACTGACAAGCTGTGTGCTATTCGAGGTTTCGGCGACGTTGCGGGCGATTTCCGCCGTTGCCATGCCTTGCTGTTCCACAGCACTCGCGATCGTGGTCGAAATCTTGCTCACCTCCTCGATCGTTCCGACAATGCCACTGATGGCCGCCACCGTCTGGTTCGTCGCGTCCTGGATCTGTTTGATCTGCACGGTAATGTCGTCGGTGGCGGAGCGGGTTTGCAGTGCCAGTGCTTTTACCTCGCTGGCAACCACGGCAAAGCCGCGCCCGGCGTCGCCGGCCCGCGCGGCCTCGATGGTCGCGTTCAGCGCAAGCAGGTTGGTCTGGCCAGCGATTGTGCTGATCAGGTTGACTACCTCGCCAATCTTCGTGCTTGCGGCAGCAAGCGTCTTTACCGCGGCATCAGCGCCTTGCGCGTCGCCTACCGCCTTGCGGGTAATCTGCGCCGAATGGGCTACCTGACGCCCGATCTCGCTGATGGAGGATGCCAGTTCCTCCGCCGCGGCTGCCACCGTCCCGACGCTGGCGCCGGCATCCTGCGCCGCCTCCGCTACCTGTGCCGCGCGCGTATTGGTGGCGCCCGCATTGCTGCTCATGCTTTGCGCGACACTCTGCACGGCGGCGGCGGCTTGCGTAACCTGGCGCACGATGCCGCCCACGCTGCCCTCGAAGCGGTCTGCCAGGCCCAGAAGGGCCGCCTTGCGCGCCGCCTCGGCTTCTCGCGTCAACTGCTCCTGGTCCTGGCGCAATGCCGCGATCTGCTGCACGCCCTCGCGAAACACCGAAAGCGCTGCGACGATTCCGCCGAGTTCGTCGCCCCGGGCCAGACGGCCGGGGTCGACGGTCGTATCGCCGCGCGCCAGCGTTGATGTTGCTATCGCGATAGACTGTATCGATCGAACTGTCGTAAAGGTGATCGCCGACGTGGTCAGCAGCACCAGCAGCAGCGCGGCCCCGGTGGCGCCCAGCAGCACGGTGTGCGCCTGCGCGCTGATCTGCCCCGCCAGGGCGGAGTCGGCCAGGCGGCGCTCGCGCACGTCGTTCACCAATGCCGCCACCGACTGCGTGGTCGCTTTGAAGTTGGCGTCGAAAGGCTGAAGAAACGAAACCGCCGAATCAAAATCGACATCCAGCATTTGCGCAACCCAGTCCACCGCACCCTTATATTTCAGGATATCCTGGATCAGCGCATCGGCCTGCGGCTTTTGCGCGGGCGTCGCGCGCGTGTCGCGCCAGGTGCGCAGCAGGCCGGCGACCCGATCCGTTTCCACCATAATAGCGCGCAACTCCGGCCCCGGTTTGAAGCCCTTGGTATGGGCGGCCTGCAGCGTGAGGGTATGGTACAGTGTGGCGTTGATGCCTTGCACGCCGGCGGATACCATCTGCAGCTCATTGACCGACTCGCCCGCCGCCTGCACCGTTTGCACCGAACGGAATTCGCGCGTCAGGCCACCCGCCCCGATGAGGGCGACCATGATCGTGACGGCAAGCGCCACCAGCGGCGCCAATGCCATCTTGACAAGGAACGGCCAATTGGATGGACGCGCAAATCGGCTCAGCATGTCGGCAATCCTTCAGGCGATGAAGAAAGAACTTCTTTTTTGAAAAAAAGAAGCAAAAAACTTTTGCCTTTTGGAGTCGGGAGGTGGACGCAAGCACGCTGCAAGGAAAAAAGGTTTTTTGGTTCTTTTTTTCAAAAAAGAACGCCTTGCTTTCTTAAAAATGCACATTCGCGCTAGCAATAAAGCGGCGATCGACGTAATCGCCTCCGCTTTCGCGCAATTGCGAAGCGTTGAGCTGCTGCGCCGTCCCGGCCAGGGTCAGGTAATCTGTGACACGGTAGCCGATGCGGGCGTTGAACGTCACATAGTTGCCGATGATGACGGGCTGTGGGCCAAAACGCCCCAGCGTGACATCGGTGTAGGAGGATTGCCAGAGTCCCTGTGCATCGAACTCCCATTTCTGCAAGCTGTAGCCGAGGCCAAAAACCACGGCGTGGGCCGGCGTGCCGCTGGCATAACGGCTCTGCACGCTGGGAATTGCAGCTGCGGCGGCCGTGATATCGTCCGTAATGGACGCGTAGCGGTAGCTTGCATTCCACTTTAGGCCGCCTTGCGTTTTCCCACTCAAGCCGATCTCGAAACCAACTTCGTTGCTTGACCCGATATTAGTTGGCGCCACATAGGGCGTACCGTTTTGAAAGAATATGAGTCCATTATTGCCACCATTGCCGATCAGGCTCGTGTTGCGCTGGAAGAATGCCGATGTCGTTAGCGTGGCACCGATTTGGCCAAGCTTGCGATCATAGGCCAGTTCGGCGTTCCAGACCGCTGTCGGCGCCAAGGCCGGCGTGCCGACAGCCAGGGCTCCGGGGAATGACGCTTGCTGTGTATAATTCAGCAGCGATGGTATCTTCAGGCCGCGCGCCGCCAGGAGGCGGACGGTATCCTGATCCGAGACCGTGATGACCAGACCCGAGTTGAAACTCGGTTCGGTCAGCGTGGTCGAATCATAAATCGCCCTCGTGCGGCCGGGCGTGGGCACGAAAACGCCGGTGTCCTGTAGCCCGAGATGATCCACCCGGACAGCATTGGTGAGATCGAAGGCCGGTGCTATCTGCCAATCCCACATGCCATTTATGGCATAATTGTCATACGAATCGGTGCCGCTATTCGCCGCCGAATACTGAATGCCGTTATGGCGGTATTCCAATCCGACCCGGATCGTATTGTTGGCATTCACCTTCAGCAGGTCGGTCAGCTTGGCAACCAGCGTGTCGTTTGTATTATTGTAGGGTCCGCCGAGCCCGGTATTGTTAATCGACTGGTTACGATAGATGTCAAGGTCAAACGCACCTGCACGGGTCTCCGCGGCGGCACCCACGCGCCAGAAATTCACATTGTTTGCGAAGTCGCTTGCCCCATAACCGTAATTCGGCGTCTGTGTCAGGCTGTGCGCATCGGTGATACCGCCTTCCGCGCGCAACAGAAGACCGGGCGCAATCTGCCACCGGGACGACATATTGACGCTGCCGTAGCGCGGCGGCACCGGGTCACTCCCGCCGGCCTGGGTTTCGAACCCGGTCGCGGTCCAGCCGCCGACCGAAATGCGAACACCTGCCGTTGTGCCGATATGCTGGGTAACAACCGCGTCGCCACCGCCATAACCCTGCGTGCCGCCGCGCACAGTGGCTGTATTGACCTTGTCCAGCAAAGGATCGAAGGTAATGATATTGATGACGCCGCTTGCCGCGTTGAAGCCGAACAGAGCGGAGGCGGGGCCTTTGACGATCTCGATCTGGCGGATTTCGTCCAACTGAACAGGGATGGTGTTCCAGGCGGTGTAGCCGTAATAATCCAGATACACCTGCCGACCATCCACAAGTACAAGCAGCCGGGGATTGACCGGCGTGTCGTAGCCGCGTATCCCCACCTGCGCATCGCCAAAACTGTAGCGCCGCACATCGATGCCGGTGACGAATTGCAGAATGTCCGGAATATTGTCGGCGCCGGACCGGCGTATGTCATCCTGGCTGATGATCACCATATCGGCCGGCACGGTGGAGGCAAGCTGTGGCTTGCCGGTGGCCGAGGTGGTGACCGGCTCGCCATACATCTGTTCCAGCGTGCCGTAATCGACCGACTGCCCATATGCTGAAAGCGGTACCAGGGCGCAGAGGCCGGAAAGCACGGGCAGCAATCGGAAACTGCGGAATGCGTGCATGAAGTCGCTCCTGGTGAACGGGCCGTTCTGTTGCATGCGAGATGGGGGAATCAGATTTCGTGGATCAGCATCGCCAGCGCGGCGGCGAAGTGAACGCCCACGGCCTGCGCCACGGCGCGGTTGACTGTGATCACCACACGCGGATCGGTCTGCACGGACATGACGCAATGGCCGGCCTGCACATCCGTAAGCGCTTCGGTAACGCAAGGAATATTATGCGCCTTGGCGGCCGCCATGGCAGCGTCCGTTGAGCCACCGGCGGCAACGATCACCGCGATATAGCCGGCGCCATCGCCGAGCCCCGCTTGATCAACCGGCTTGGCGGTGACCGTGCCGCCGCTGGAGGTAAGGCCGCTGCCGAACAGCCCGGCAATGTCCACCGCATCGGCCTTGGAGGCGTTGCCGGGCCCGTACAGGATCGCCACGACGCCGCCGGCCGGGGCAGGCTCCAGGAAGCCCAGTGCCTTGACGATGATCATGGCATCTTTGGCAGAGAGCGAGGCAGCGTTAGCTTGTAGTGGGGTGCTCAGCGCGAGGGCCAGGCAAAGGCGAAATGGGAGAGTGAGGCCCACGGCACGGCGCGGGGGTTCAGGCAGCCGGTGGGCATGCGGCATGGCAGTTATAATCCCCCTAGTCATGTCAGAGGCGGCAATCAGGGCTGATGTTATAAGAGATAGGGAATGAAAAATGGTTTAAGCTGAGGAGGCGCGACGTGGCTGTGTTGCGGGCGGGCCGCTATATTGCACCTCCAACGCTTCGTATTCCGCCCGCAATGCCTCGTCGCTGGCGGTCTCCTCCGCGGTGATTTCTTCCGTTTCGCCGACGAAGCGCCACAAACCCCGTGCTGGAATTGTGATTCCCTGGCCTGGTCGCCCGAGTCGGAGGCCAGCGATGAGCAAGCCAGTGCCGATTCCTGCCCTCAAACATAACGCTGCTGACCCTGCCGCCATACTCGCCCGAACTCAATTCGGTCGAAAAGGTCTGGCAATGTCTCCGCAGCAACTGGCTCGGCCATCGCGTCTGGGAAAGCTACGAGGAAATCGTCGATGCCTGCTGCGCGGCCTGGAACGCCCTCATGGCTGTGCCGGACCGCATAACCTCAATCGCCGATCGAGATTGGGCACAGGTCAATGTTTAGGGCGGTTGGTATCAAAGCTTCTGGAACACAGGCCCTACTTTATAGATCGCCTAAAGACGTCGAGGGACCGACCTGCCCCGGGAGGTCTCTGCCAGTTGAAGGCGGAGCCTGCAACCGGTGCAACCTTGGCTTGCCCATTATACCTCAAGTGGTGCACGAGAAGGCGTGCAACTGACGGCAACGATTAAGCCGGCGTCGCCAATGACGTGACGGTAGCGATAATCCACCGGCAAATAGATGGCGTCACCTGGTTTAAATATCCGGTTGCGCCCATCTGAAAGGTCAGTCTGCGAGGACCACCCATGCATGCAATATAGTACTACTTCATGAATACCGTCACCCTCCACGATCGTATCAAAAAACGGCATGTAGGTTGTGATATGGAAAGAGAACGAAGACCCCTGCTTGTCTTTGGTGATCAAGCGATGGCTAAACTCCTTGCCCTCATGTATCCATACGCGCTCGACATCTTCCTGTCGGCTCCACTCGATCCTATCACCCATTTTTAAGCACCTCCTGGTTGAAGAAATTAGTTGGCAGTCGTGATTTGTTGACTTGACCGACGACGCGTGATGGAAGATCTCTCAATTTATATCCTCCGCCCGGCCTCGAAACCCTCCAGAATGGCGGACTCTACATCCCGGGGTGCATGGGCGTCACCGGCCAGTAGGTGCTTGATGCCTGCTGCTTCCAACCCTTCCGAGAGACTGGTTTGTGGGCGGCCGGGTGAGGCGACCACAATACTGTCGTAAGCCGTTGAAAGCGTAGTTTCGCCAGTGATGGGATTCCTGAACAGAACCTGCCCACCCAGATAAGCTATCGGTTCGGCGAGACTGACAAACTTTACGCGTGCTTTGCCCGCACGGCGATAGAATTCCGTCAGATTCTGGCTTTCGAGCTTTTGGCCAACATGCAGGGCTTTTGTGGCAACCGTCACGTTTTTCCCAAGCTGCGCCAACATGATGGCCGCCACCAGGGCGGGTTGCCGGTCCAGATAATCGATCACCAGAACGGTATTGCCGATGGCTGCCTGGTCGGTAACGGCGCTATCGACCGTAACCACCGGCGCACCCAAACCACCTGGCAGCGGTGGTGGATCGAAGACGGCGCCGGTTGCGAGAATGACCGCATCCGCGGCGAGCCCCCGTATCATGGGCATGTCGGCTTTCACCCCCAGACGCAGTTCCACGCCCGCATGTTCCACCGATGCAATTTTCTGCCCAAGAAGCTGCCCCCATTCCTCTCGCCCAGGCGTGTTCATGGCCAGTCGAAGTCGGCCGCCGAGCCTTTCTGCCGCATCGATCAACATGACGTCGTGGCCGCGCAGCCTCGCTTGCAATGCTGCCTCCAAGCCGCCCGGGCCGCCGCCAATCACGATAATCCTGGCTGGTCTGCTGGTCCTTTTCAATGTGGCGTAGGCCCGCTCACGCCCCGTTACGGGATTACCGACACAGCTGATATGCAGGCCGCGGTGAAGGCGACCAAAACAGGCTTGTTCGCAGGCCACGCAGGGTATCACTTCATGGCGCCTGCCGGTACGCGCTTTGATAGGCAAGAACGGATCGGCAATCAGAGCCCGGCACATGCCCGCCATATCGGCATCTCCACGCGCAATCAGCGCCTCCGCCAATTCGGGCGTATGGATTCGCGTGCCGTGGATCACCGGCACCGATATGGCCTGCTTGATCTGCCGTGAAACCGCGGCGAATGGCGCATGCGGCAGACCCATGGGGGGCTCATGCAGCATATTGCTGACCAGATCGCCATCGCTGCCGGCACTGACATCGACATAATCCAGGCGACCTGCCTCGACGAGATGGGGTACGATGACCGCCATGTCGGTGGCGGTGAGGCCACCGGGCACCAGCTCGTCACCCGAACACCGAATCCCTATCGGCACGTCATCCCCTACAGACTTGCGAACCGCGCGGAGAACCGCGGCGGGAAAGCGCATACGGTTTTCCGGCGAGCCGCCGTACTCATCATCACGGTGATTGGTGAGCGGAGAGAGGAATTGTTGCAGGAGCAGACCGTGTCCGCAATGGATCTGTAAACCGTCCATGCCCGCTTCAAGGCATCGCACCGCGGCCGCGGCGAAGGCCGACACGATCTCCTCGATCTCGCGCACCGTCATCGCATGTGCGGTTTCACCGTATTTCTGTTCATAGTTGCTCGATGCCGACCACAGGGCTTTCGGCCGCGCGCTGGAGGCAAGCCCCATATGCGACAAATAGCCGAACACTCTGCTGCCATGGGCATGAACCGCATCGGCAACCGCGCGCAGACCCGGAATGATCGTGTCATCATAATTGCACAGCAGGCCGGTAATCCCCGGCGATGTGGGATGTACCTGCTGCGAGCCAAGCATGATCAAGCCAACCTCGCCACGCGCCCGTTGCGCATAATAGGCGATCATCTGATCATCCGGCCGGAAATCGCGCCCCATTCCGGTGCCGTGCCCGGTGAGCGTGATCCGGTTGCGGATTTCCAGCTTGCCGAGGCGGATCGGGGTGAAGAGATTTTGCAGCAGCTGCGATGCTCCCGGCAGCAGAAAAGACGTCGTCGTGGGGTCTGGAGTTTTAGTGTGCCCTGGCGACAAACCGCCCCATGCCAGGCTTGCCAAGCACCGTTCCGCAATCCCACACTTTTAGCCCGCGCAGAAACGTGGTGGCGATCCGGCCGGCGAAATGCTCACCGTCATAGGGGCTCCAATTGAGATCGTCATGCGCATCGGCCTCGTGATATACCGTATCGCCCGGCTCGATAATCGCGAAATCGGCGTCTGATCCAATCGACAACGTTCCCTTGCGTGGCCATAGGCCGAAGAACTTCGCGGGGTTTTCGCAGAGGTAGCGCACCAGTTCCCGCTCAGGCTCGGCGGTGTTCTTGCACAGGCCAGTGTAGAGCGACGGCGCGCATGTCTCCAGCCCAGGGATACCCGCGGACGCATCGAAGATCGACTCCACCAATTTGTTGGCGAGCGGCCAACTTGAATGGTCGGACGAGATGAAAGCGATATCGCCATCAGCAAGTGCCTGCCACATGCCTGGCAGCGCGCCGGGCCGGATAGGCGGGCTTACCTTCATGCGCGCGCCAAGCCGTGCGGTGTGGCGCGCTGCGTCGAAATACAGATAATGCGTGCAGGTCTCCCCGGTCGCGTGTGCTCCCGCCTCCCGAAATTTGCGCACGAGGTGAAAGACTTCGGCACAGGATATGTGCACGATATGCACATGCGCCCCGGTTGCCAGGCCAAGGGCGAGAAACTGTGCAGTCGCCGCCAGTTCGGCCGCCACCGGCCGGCTCGGTTCATGCCATATCGCGTCCGTGTAGCCGCTGCCCCTCATTGCTGCGATCGCGGCGCGGACAATTTCCTGATCCTCATTGTGCAGACCAAGCGGAATTTTGAGAGCTCCGGTTGCTTCCAGAATGGCCAGCATATCGTTTGCCGGAATGCGCGGGAAACGCACGGGGTGGCTCTCAAAACTGGAAATCTTGAACGCACAGGCGCCGGCCTTCACCAGGGCATCAATCTCGCCCGTGCCCTGGCCGGGGGCGACCGTCGCGTAGAGTGCCATGTCGGCGTAACTCAGGCGTTCGATGGCATCCACTTTCGCCCAATGCCGTTCGGTGGTGTTGAGCGGATCGGGATTATCGTAGGGCATATCGACCAGAGTTGTGATTCCACCGGCAACGGCAGAACGCGTGGTCGATTCGATCCCCGGCAATCCGGCATAGCTGGTAGCGTGCGTCTGGCCATCGATGAAACCCGGCATCACATAGGCCTGGCCGGCATCATGCACCGCGGCCGCCGCGGGCCGATCACCCGAACCTATCGCCGTGATCTTGCCCGCTTTGACCGCAATCCAACCTTGCGGCAGCACGCGATCCGGTAGCACCAAGGACCCGCATACCAAAAGATCAGCTTCTGGCGCGCTTATCGTCATGTGATCCTGGCATAGTTGAGGCTGAGGAGGCTTGCCGCGCGCATCACCGCGGCCTGTGTTGGGTCCACCACCGGGATCCCCAATTCGGCTTCCAGTCTGGCGCGATAAACGCCCATCGTCGCACAGCCCAGAATCAGCACATCGGCGCCATCCTCATCCCGCAGGCAGCGGCCAACATCGATAATCCGGGCGATCGAGATCTCCGCGTCCAGCAACTCAGCGACACCCAGGTCGAGCGACCGGTCGGCCGCGCAGCGGCCAGCCAGGCCGAGCTGGTTGACCAGCCGCATGTGCCGCCGAATGGAGCCCTGCTTGATGGCGAGGATGCCAAAACGCGATCCCAATCCAATGGCAGCGAGGAGTGCCGATTCGGAAATACCGATAACCGGCGAGGATAATTCCTCGCGCGCCAGGTACAAGCCTGGATCGGAGAAGCACCCGATCACAAACACATCCGCCGGATGGGCCTGAAAGTAATCGCAGACCGGGAGAACGACTGACTCGACATCCCGCTGAGATTCGATGGCCGGCGGACCTTGGTCCAGAGTCCTGAAATCGACACGATGGCCCACCGGCAACGGCAACGCCGCACAGGCACGAAGCATCGTTTCCGTGACCGCAACAGAGCTGTTCGGATTAAGCACCAGGATCGTCTTCATGCGGCAGGATCGATGACTGATGCGCGGCATGGCATCTGCCGCTGCAAACCGGGTACCTGGGCCGCGCGATATCGCTGAGCGCCTGTGCGAACGACGCGCCAAACCGCATCGGCATGTGTTGGAAACGTTGGAACTCCATTGAGCGGGCAGCCCACAGCGCCATTCCCTATCATCTGGCACCCGCAATTAGCCGGCACGGAGCCTAGCGTTGCTGCAACTATAACCGCAGCGATGGTTACTCCTACCGCGGATCACCGGGCAAAGCAACACCCCGTGGAATGTCGGTAGAATATCATGAATGTCCCGTCGGGAGAACTCCGCCTATCTTTAAAGGGAGATGCCATGCTATGGGTAAGCTCAGCAAACCCACAGTGATGGTCTGCGGCCAGGGTGCAGGGCCGAGCCTGTCCAGGAAAGCAACCGCAGATGCAGCGTGATACGTTTGAACAGTCGCTCTGGTCCGCCCTGGCTCCCACGTCGGCCGAGTTGCCACCGGCCCAAGGATTACTGCACGCGGATGTAACGATTATCGGTGCTGGCGTGCTGGGGCTATCCGCGGCTTTGGCATTGGCTGAGGCTGGCTGTTCGATTCTCGTGGTCGAGGCAGAGCAGATCGCGTTCGGCGCATCCGGGCGCAACACCGGATTTGTGGTGCCTAGCCTCAAGGGCAGCCTGAGCCTGGCACAGGCGGCAAAACTGGTCGGCCCCGCGAAAGCGGACTCGTTGCTGCGGGCCGTCGGCCACGCGGGCAGTCTGGTTTTCGATCTGATCCGGCGCCTCAAGATCGACTGTTCAGCCGAGCAGACCGGCGTTGTCCAGGCGGCGGTCAATGATGCCGGGCTCGCCGTGATCGACATGCAGGTTCGTGGCTATGCCTCGGTCGGGGTCACCCTGGAAGCAGCCGACGCCGAGCGCATTCGCACCATCACCGGATTTGCTGGCTACCGTGGTGCGCTGATCGTGCCGACGGGCGGGCAGATCAATCCGCTGGCCTATGTGCGTGGATTGGCCACGGCGGCGGCGGCGGCGGGTGCGCGCATCTACCAGGGCCGCGTTGCCAGTATGCAGCCCGCAGCCGCAGGCTGGTGCCTGCGCACGACGCAAGGTGCAGAGATCCACACGGCAAAAGTCATATCAGCCACGAACGCCATGGTTGGTGATCTGTTGCCGCCGGTGGCGCGCGCGATCATACCCCTGCAAAGCTACCAGATTGCCACACAGCCTCTGAATGAGGATGTGCGTCGCGCCATCCTGCCGGCGCGCCAGCCATTGGTCGATCTGCGAAACCATCCCTTTGCTTTGCGGTGGAGCCCTGATAACCGTCTCGTCACCGGCGGTGCCGCCCTGTTTGACGGCGGCGACTCGGTCGCGCGCATGGCGCGTTTCCTGCTCAAGCGCCTCAATCGGCTGGTGCCTGGCCTGCCAGGCCTTCGCGTTGAACACGCCTGGCGTGGCGCGATTGCCGGCACTGGGGACTTCATGCCGCGAGTCTGGGATCTGGGGCATGGGCTGTTCGCGCCGATCGGCTGCAACGGCCGCGGCATCGCATTGTCGACCGCGCTCGGGTCCTGCATGGCACAGTATCTGCTGACCGGGGATCCCCACACGCTGCCTGTGCCGGTGACGGCGCCGAGGCCTTGGCGCGTGCCTGTGCTGAAAGGGATTGCCCCCTCGGCATGGCTGATGCAGGCCCGCCTAAAGGATTGGCATAACGATGTAAAGTCAAAGCGCTAGACTGTTCTTACGGTCTGCTCCTCCGTTCGCGCTACGCGTCACATGCCGTGGCCGCCCAGCTTAACCTGAGCGTGGAGACGGTTTCGACATGGCGGATCAACCGAGCCCCGCACGCACGACACGGCTTTGCCGCCGAGTTGCATCGAACCGGAACTCACATGTGTAAGAGCGCGCTGCCGCACCTGCACGGACATGTCTTTTCCGCGGAATCGTGACGGTGTAGGAGACGTAGATATCGCCGCACAGCCCCGCCGTGGCCTGCCGGCCAAGCCTTGAGATCACCGGGAAGAGAAATGCCAACAAAGCCGTCACGTGTGCCCGATTCCATGACCGGTAAGGTGTATGCAGCCCTGCGTCGCGATATTTTGTCGTGCCAGATTGGCCCCGGCCAGGATCTGTCCGAGGGTGAACTCGCCACGCGTTTCAAAATGAGCAAGACGCCCGTTCGGGAGGCGCTCTCGAAACTTCGCTCCGAAGGGCTGATTCGCAGTTTTCCGCGGCGTGGCTACCAGGTGGCCCCGGTAACCTTTCAGGATATGAACGAGTTGTTTGAAGTACGCAACATGTTGGAGGGCCGCGCAACCGAACTGGCCAGCCAGAACATCAGTGATGACGGCGTCAGGCAACTGAGCAACCTGGCCGATGTCATGTACGACCCCAGCGAGCCGCTCAGCATCCGGCGTTTTGTTCAGGCGAACCGCGATTTCCACGAAATTATTGCCTCATCCTGCGGTAATGTCCGCCTGCAATCCATGGTGATGCAGGTGCTGGATGAATTGCAGAGATTTTTTCACCTGGGCGCACAGCTGCGTGACATTGGAACTGAAACGAACGACTACCACCATCAGATTGTGGCCGCCTTGAAAGCACGCGACGCAGCCTTATCCAGGAATGTGATGATCGCGCATAACGATGCCTCGCGCCAAGGGCTGATGGCGGCGTTAACGCAACCCTCGCGGAGCATGCTGCATATCTAGCGTCACGTGTCGCCTGCTATCGCGACCTCGCGCCAGAGGAGAAACGGTGCGGGTCTTTTCGAACCAAGACCTTTCCGCCTTTCAGAGCCTCCTATGACCGACGACTCATCGCCCGCTCCAGAAGTGTTTGCCCGCCGCTCAGCAGGGTTGTTGCCGTCAAATACCAAAAGCAGGCAACGATGAGCAGGGGCACCGTCTGGAATGTACGGGAATAGATCGTCTGTGCCGAATACAGCAGGTCAGACAATGAGATGACGCTGACCAGACTGGTCGTCTTCAATGTACCGATCAACTGGTTGCCTGTCGGCGGCAGAATAACCCGCATTGCCTGCGGTAGCACAATGCGGCGCATGATCTGCGTGCCATGCATGCCAATCGCCATGGCGGCCTCGGTTTGCCCGCGGTCCACCGATCCGATGCCGGCGCGCACGATTTCGGCCATATAGGCCGCCTCGTTCAAGCCGAGGCCGAGGATCGCCGCCGAATAGGGCGTAATCAGATCGTTGACGCTGCCGTGCCATAGATCCGGCGCAAGCCAGGGAATGCCAAAACGGTATACGGGATACAAGGCGGCCAGGTTGTACCAAAATAGCAATTGAACGAGCAAAGGCGTGCCGCGGAACAGCCAGATATAAGCCGATGCGAAGGACGCGGTGATGGGATTATCCGCCTGGCGCATCAAGGCCAGAACGGTACCCCCCGCAATGCCGATGAGCATCGTGCAGCCGGTCAGCGCCAAGGTGGTGGCGAGCCCCTGCAGGATGATGCCGGCAAAAAGATATTCGCCCACCACCTGCCACTGGAAATTCGGGTTCGCCACGACTGAGCGCAGGATCGCCAGCAGCACCAGCAGCAAGCTAAGTCCACCGACAATCCGAGCAGGATGCCGCCTTGGCTGAACACGGATTGTACCCTCCAGGGGTGGCCCCGGCAGAGTGGCGGCCGGTCCGGCTATCATACGCTTCTCCTTCGGCGGCGCGGACGCCGGATCATCGGGCACCTGTTCATCGCGCACTGGCTCATCGCGTACTGGCAAGATTGATGCCCGGGTTCTTCAGGGTCAGCGCCGTGATGTCCCATTTCTTCATGATCGCGGCGTAGCCGCCATCGGCATGAAGCTCCTGAAGAGCGGCGAGCAGGGCATGGGCGAGGCCG